>JALYVY010000225.1:0-4293 GCA_030852985.1 Gemmatimonadota bacterium
CGTCGGGTCCGCGGCCCGCGCCTTGGCCTCGTAGTAGGTCGATGGAGCAATCGGCAACTGCGCGCAGATTGGCTCGACTCCATAGTCCTCGCGATACGCGTCGATGAACGCCACCATCACGGCCCGCGGCGGTCGAGCTCCGCCTGGGCAAAATACGCCGCGGCCTTGCGGAGGATCTCATTCGCGCGGCGCAGCTCCCGATTCTCCCGCTCCAAGAGCTTGAGTCGTTGCTGCTCCTCCGTGGTCACCCCCGGCCGCTTTCCCGCATCGCGTTCGACGCGCCGCACCCAGAGGCGAAGCGTCTCCGCCGTACACCCAATCTTGCTCGCGATGGACGAGATCGCCGCCCACTCCGTGGCGTAGTTCGCCCGCTGATCCCGCAGCAGTCGAACCGCCCGCTCCTTCACCTCAGGAGATTACCGTTGCTGTTTTGCCATGCTCCCATCCTCTCACGATTGGGAGCCTCCGGCAATCCCGGGGCGGTTCATCCCGATGCCATGCAGGGTGAAAGTGCGCTTCTTGCCCGATGAGGAGACGGGGGCAAGCGACCAACCGGCCTGCTTGAAGGTGAGCGAGTCATAGCGACGCGCGGAGCGGAATCGTGGGAACCCTGTGTCCGGCCGGCCTTCGCCCGCCGGAAGAACGCCTGGTGCGAACGGTCCAACCGCTCGAGGACGTCCTGCAGAACCTGGGATCCGACCTCTCCAAGGTTCGGCGCAGTTTTTTGAGTTCGGGGAGCTGCCCGACTGCATCGCCCGTGTGATCGACACGCCGGCAAGCCGATACGCATCGCGCCGCTCTTGAAGCGCCGTGTTATAGAGCTCACAGCACAGGGAAAGTTGCCGCGTGGCCGCAACGGCGTTCATGCGCGAGGGACTCGCTTTGTACTTGTATGTTGTGCGCTTGGTGAGCGGATGGTGAGGGCGGGACGCGAGCGGGATCGGCCGCATGCCCCCAGCATAGATGCCACCCAGATCGCGCGCCAACTCCGCCACCGGCCTCCGCCATTCACTGGGGTCCCGCTATACTCCGCGACTGGGCACGCCCTATATCCCCATGCCTGAAGGCAGGTGTTTTACGGCGCTTCTCCGATAAATGTGCACTCGAAGGGAGCTCCATAGGGATATGGGCGTGAAACGCACTAAGTATTCGTTGAGCGATGCGGTTGCGAGCCTTGGGCACATCCGCTCGGGGCAACTATAGGATCCGATAAGGAATGGACTTTGTCTGAAAACAGTCTCGCTCAATGCGAATGAAGCAACAACCGCGACGAGAGTGAGCACAACGAATTTGAGGAGTGGCGGCCACGGCACCGAGCGAAGCGCGAGCGCACCGAGGATCACGATTGGCGGATGAAACGGGAAGTATGTACTTGGCGCATACAGCTTATTTGGCCCAACGGATCGCCGTGATGGAGATGGCGAAAAAGATGATCGCCACGGCGAAGAACACCAGTTGAAGGCGCTCTAGGAAAACGCCAGCGACGACACAGGCAATGCCGCCCAGCAGCCAGAGAAACGCAAGCAGTCTTGCAAGGTGCTTCGTGTTCAAGGGCATACTCACCTGTCGGTAAAGCGACCTTTGTCGTCGCGGTTTTTTGCGGTCTGTTCCTTGTAGGTCACGACGTTGGTCTCCTAAGCAGCTTCGCGTCCAGCGTGCGGGCGCGCTCGTTAGGAGGCTCAGCTCAGACCTTCCTTAGTGTGGCCGAGGAGTGCTCATCCTCGTGATCTGCCGGAACATAAAGCCTGGCGCGACGCGGCTCACTATTCTGAGCACTTTCGGAAGTCCGGGCCGGATTTCGAGCGTCCCCGCCTCGATGCCCGCGACCGCGCGCTTAGCAACGGTCGTGACGTCCATGGCTTTCTGGCCGCGCGTCTCCTCCGCGAACTCGCCCCGGAATAGTGGTGTCTCGGGCCCCGGCGGAGCGAGTTCGATCACGGCGATACGCGTTCCTGCGAGCTGTGACCGCAACACCTGAGTGTAGGCGTGCATTCCTGCCTTCGCCGCCGAGTAGACCGGGGCCGGAGTGAAGGGGATGAAAGCGAGGCCGGACGATACGTTGATGATTCCCGCTTCAGGCCGCGTGAGCAGATGGGGCAGGAACTGCTGGACCATGCGGAGAGGGCCGCTCAGGTTGATGTCAATCTCGCGAGTCACGTCACGCAGGTCGCGGGACTGAGCGAGCTTCAGGTTGCGCATGACGCCCGCGTTGTTCACCAGGACATCGAGCGAAGGGAACCGCGCCAGCAGACTCGCGTGAAGCGACTGGATTGCTTTCGGATCGCTGACATCGCTTTGGACGACATGCACTGAAGGGAGCGCGCGTTGCGCGTTCGCAAGGCGACTCTCGTCACGCCCGCTGATGATCACCGAGTTTCCCCGTTCCAGGAGCAGGGTCGCAAGCGCCAGCCCGATTCCATTAGTGCCGCCCGTGATCAGAATAGTTCGGTTCGTCAGCCGCATTCTCGTGCGCCTCCCTCATGTGGGGCGATGCCCGCGAAGGACTCGCGATTCAGCATCTTTCGTTGTTTGACCTCCCCACGGCTGAAGCCGGGGGATTCTCAGGTCTACGCGGCGATCTTGAAGACTCGACCACTCGCTGATGGGCCTGCCCGGCGGCTTGATCTCACACACAAGCTCAGCTCGCGAGAAAGAATCTCCGCGCACACGGGGGTGAAGGCTATCTGCACTGTGAGGGAGCACGGCAGGATCGGGCTGTTGTTGACTGGATCTGTTCAGACGGCTCCAGTGAACAGCGCCATGCTCTCAGAAGGATAGGTCGGGAGAGGCTGTACTAGGCTTTCGGGATCCAGTGTGGTGGATGAGGATGCATCGCGTATAGCCGTGCCAACGCTCGCCGCTGGGTGGCGTAGGTCCGCTCCATCCAGACAGAATAGCGAGCGGCGCAGACGGCCAATGGCGTCCCACCGAGCGCGTCCAACGCCGAGCGTCCGGCGTTGACGCCAGCGAGCAGAGCCATGAGCACTCCCCGGCCGGTGGAAGGGTCAAGCCTCGCAGCAGCGTCACCGGCTACAAAGTACCCTAGCCCGGCACTTGTTCCCTCGCGCCAGGAAACGTCGCGCGCCAGCGGCGGCCCCATTGGCAGGCCAGCTTCTGGCGGGAAGTCAGCGGCGAACGCGCGCCCCGACGGTGAGAAGGTCATGCGCGTCCAGCTCACCAACGATGGCTCAACCGGAGAGATCCACGTCCATCCCCATGGCTCGGCGGCAAAGCGATTCGGCTGCCTCTCCGGCTCACTGCGTCCATACCCGACGAATGCCAGGAGCGGAGGGGAGTGCCGAATGATTGGCAGGGTCAAACGCCTGCTAAGCCAGTGACGCGAACCCGAGGCGTCAATGGTGATCCGTGCGCGGATCTCACACTCCCCTGTTCGGACCCCGCGAACGACGCCATCGTCGACGATCACGTCAGCACAATGTGTTGGCTGCGACACCTCGGCCCCCACGCTCCGCGCCCGGTCGAGCAGCAGTGCATCTAGGGCGGACCGCCAGACCTGAAACCCTCGCCACGCCCCGGATTCGTCTCCGCCGAATTCGACGTAGCGCGATGGGGTATCCCACTGCACTTCTTGCCCATCGGGACGGACCACAGGGCCCAACGATGCGAGATCAACTCCCAAGGTGGCGAAGATCGTTGCGACGGCCGGATGTAGGGTTTCGCCGGGACAATATCTCGGAAAAGGCGCGCGTTCGCAAAGAAGAACGCGACGTCCGGCGGAGGCGCAAACGATAGCCGCCGCCGCGCCCGCTGGACCCGCCCCGACGATTACAACATCGACCTGTGTCCGCTTCACTTGGGAATGCTGACCCAGCTCTTGCCCTCTTCCAAGTAAAGGGCGGAGTCGGCGCCAATGAACGCGACCTCGTTGTACTTGTATGCTGTCTGCTGCCGACGGTGGTTGTCCGGCGATACCCGCGTGACGCTCCACTGGGGGTACACGATCTCCACGCGATAGATGGTCGCCGCCTCACTCAGCGAGTGCCCGGCGATCCTCTGGGCTTCCACGAGCTGGCCCTCGTCTCGCGCCACTTTACGAAAGGAGACCACGCGGAGATTCCCCGCATTGCTTTGCGCGACCCCGAGGAAGACCGCGTAAGCCCGATGCAGTGCCAAGAGTCGACGGAAGAATTCGTCGTCGCGGATATGACCCACCTGACCCAGATGGATGCGGTCGGCGAGCGCGGCGGTGACGAAATCGACGTATTCAACGCGGGGGTATTCCGTGTAACGGGTGCCATTCTCCGTGAACCGCGTGCCAAGGGCTCCCTCCGT
>JALYVY010000225.1:4303-7328 GCA_030852985.1 Gemmatimonadota bacterium
CGTCCCACGCGCGCCCATTCGTATCCAATTCTTCATCGGTGAGGGGGCACACGCTCGGTGAGGGGTCAAGGCCAGAATTCGCCGTACCGTGTGGTCGCTCGTATGAGCGCGCCATGTCCGGCACCTGAGCGGGCCAATAAGAGCTCATCGCCGCGCAGATCTTCGCATCTTCAAGGAACGGTGATGCTAGCGCATCGGGTGTGAGGAACATTACCGTCTTGCCCGAGAGATCGAGCACTCCGCTGCTGATATCCCATCCGGGGTTCTGCACCCCCGATGCCGAGTCCGGCAGACACCCTTGCCGCTGATCGTGAATGCGCGGCCACTCCCGACGTGTGAGCCCAGGGCGAGCCATGGACACGATACTCGTCACGGTCCAGTCCATCGGGTCGAAGCGCGTGGAGTCCAGCTCCGCGTTGCCGGGCAATCGCGTGTCCGTGAGCGGCATAGGCGGTTGCATCCCCCACACCGGTTGGTCGTTCGGTGCAAACGTGCGACCGACCCAGCGTGCGAGCTCCCGCACGGAGATGTGCGGATAGTAGTTCGGTGCTCCGATGACAGAGTACGCCGCATGGCGCGCTATGTTGGACGCAAGTGCCGGGATATCAACGTCCACCCATCCATCACCTGTCCCATCGGTGAACTCCACAGCACGATATCCACCACGCGCCACGACCTCGCGCATATCCGCACGATCATTAAGATCGTGTTCGATGCCAGCGTCGTCGATGGCGCGACGCGCATACACGAACGTTGGCGCCTTCTTGCCCGAGAGTCGTATCGCCACACTCCCGTCGAACGTGGGTGCAAGGCTGTTATTGGGCACGCGAAACGTTACCGGACGACCGCGCAGCGTCGCACGTTGGAGGACTCGATCTCGTGGCTTGGGAATCAACAATCCGTTGCCATCGTCTCGTTGCTTCGACAACTCGGCCAAGTCCGACGTGATAGTGAACGGCGGCGCGGCCAAATCCGCCACAGAGTATTCATTGTCGCCCTGCGAATTGCCCTGAGCATCGCGGAGCGACTCGTGTACGCGACGCAGCTTGTCGTTCTGCGCATGGCTGCGATAGGTCACGTCCAGGTCCAACCCCCGCAAACAGCCTGCGCCGGGGAAGAGCTTGTGTACCGGAATCCAAAACTGAAGCATATCATCGCCCGGACGGCGGTCCATCGGACCGAAATCCACCATCGACGACGGCGTTCTTCGCACGGCGAGATACGCGGCGTACCGCGCCGGAATAACGCGTACCGCGCTCTCCTGGGAGGCGTCGAATGGCAGGTATCCACGACGCATGCCATCATAGAGCGCTGATGCCGTCCCGACTCGTGCAATACCCATCCGAGAGAAGCACATGTCGGCGTGCGCGCCGTGCACGGTGTCCGCGGCAGCCCGGTACTCGGTCGCGAACACGATGATGGCAATCGGGCCGCCTGCCGCTGCGATCACGTCCTCGAGGGTGCGCTCCGCGGCCTCGAACGTGTAATTCTCCACCGCCTCAATTTCAGCGGGTGTCGGGAAGGCGCGAAGCATTCTGGCATCCGTCCCCGTTCGGACGCCCGGTGAAGCGAACGCATGATACAGTAGGCTACGCTCTGGGTGCGCCGGCTCGATGCCACGTGCGCCAGCGGCAGCGAAGTCCTCAAAGCCCGGGAGCGTCCGGTCGAGTCGACCGAGTGGTTTCGCGAGCTCCGTTCGAAGGTCGTGCGAGCGAATATCCAAGCCGTGCGTGAGCATGAGATCGCCCCACCCCGCCGGTGCAAGGCGCTCGCACGCCCGCTGAACCGCGATGATCGTCGGCGCAGACGGCGCTTCGACGCGTCCGCGGATCGACTTGGCAGTACGCGTAAGGTCTGCTAAGCCGAAGGCGGATCCCACAGCGCCCAGACTTCGCATAAATGACCGACGGTCCACTGTCGCACCTCCTACGTCAGGGGTGCACTTCTCGCATCGCGAAACGAAAACGTTGGACGATATGACCAAGCTACATCCACCGTGTTCCTAATATGCGGCCTTCTGCGGCTGGCGACCAGCCTGTGCTTTGCTCTTTTTGCGTGGACGCCGATAAATGGAGCCGGCCGCACAATCGGCGTCGGCTCCCTCTTGCTTACCCAGATGGTCTTTGGTGCCGGCGACGCGAGTGATATGGCCGAGTAGGAAGTGCCCGTATTCGTGCAACCGCAGGAAGGCCTGGCTTGCGGTGATGCTCCGTAAGCCGGCCGGCCTGCCAACGCGATGAGTGGCTTCACTCGCATGCCGCGGAGCCGAGCTGGGCTTTCCGCGCGAAACTCGTTCTCACCGGTGATCACCTGGCTGTGGAACAGGAGTGGATAGGCCGGCGCAGGACGGACGTCAGGAAGCTGGTAGAGTGTGTGATGCATGAGTCACACTTCCAGGGAGCTGTGAGGGACGGCGGGGCGCCGACGCGGATCGCATCTCGCGGACTCCAAAGGCGCCGCGATTCCCTGCGGACCCCCGATTCCGGCAACGCGACTCACCTTACCGACGATTAGTGGGCGGGTTAGCGTTACCCCCCAATTGCTCGCGAACGAATTGCGCGATTTCCGTCGCAGCGGGAGGGTCGTAATTCGAAAGCACGATGAGCACGTCGCCTGACGGAAAGATCGAGAACTCGGCGTTCACCCCTGGACCGCCGCCATTTGCTCGGAAGTCACCTCCTGCCGCGTAGCGTGGGCCGAGGACAGCGGCAGTACGCGCAGAATCGAGAAGCCGATGTGAGGTCAAGGCGTGCGCGAGGTTGATAAAGTCCTGCGCGGTTGAGTAGTGGTCGCCGGCCGGTCCTGACATTCCGGCTTCCGTTGCGGTGTTGGGATGACGAGGATGACTGCCGGCCGCGCGCTCCGCGACTGCGGCGCGTGCTTCAGCGGGGCTGAGTTCGCGACCGTCCGCACCCATGATGCGTAGACGCATTCCTCCACTGCTCGCGCTGGAATCGTTGACCGTGCCAGCGGGTCGGCGGAGAAGGGTCCCGTTAGCATCTGCACGAGGCGCATAACCCGGTCT
>JALYVY010000226.1 GCA_030852985.1 Gemmatimonadota bacterium
GTGCGAGTCGGTTGTATCTTTGGCCATGCCTTCCTTCGTGGTCGACGGCGAGCCGCTCGCGGTCGCGAACAAGATCCCGGTGCTTCCGCTGCGCGACGTGGTGGTGTTTCCGTACGTCGTCATGCCTCTCCTCGTGGGCCGGGCCGCGTCGCTCGCGGCGCTCGAGGCAGCCAACGGCTCGGATCACCTGGTGCTGCTCGTTGCGCAGCGTGATCCGGAAACGCAGGAGCCTGCGGCGGCAGACCTCTACCGTGTTGGCGTCATCGCCCGGGTGCGCCAGCTGTCGCGGCTTGGCACGGGCACCGTCCGCGTGCTGGTCGAAGGCATCGTCCGCGCACGCGTCACGCGGTACCTCCCGAGCGCGGAGTGCCTCCGGGCCGTCGTCGAACCGATGGAACAGCTCTCGCTCGAGGGAGAGGAAGATGCCGCGGCACATCTGCGCCGCGCGCTGACACTCTTCGAGGAGTACGTCGCGGTGCATCGCCGGTTGCCTCCCGAGCTCGTCACGCTCATCCAGGGATCGGACTCCGCGACGCGCCAGACGTTCGGCATTGCCGCGCACCTGGGCACGCGGCTGGAGCGACGCCAGGGACTGCTCGAGTCAACCGATTTTCCTACCCTGCTCCGCTCCCTCGGCGAGACGCTCACCAGCGAGATCGACCTGCTCAAGCTGGAGAAGAAGATCGACGACGACGTGCGCGGGTCGCTCTTCCAGAACCAGCGCGAGTTCTACCTGCAGGAGCAACTCAAGGCGATTCACCGCGAGCTCGGCGGCGAAGACGGCGATGACACGGACGAGCTGGGCACACAGCTCGAGGCAAAGGGCCTGCCTGAAGCCGTGTTGACTCGCGCACGGCGCGAGCTCAAGCGGCTTCGGCGCTTGTCGACGATGTCGCCGGAATCTGGCGTGGCGCGCACGTATCTCGAGTGGATCGCGGCGCTGCCGTGGAAGGAACGCACCGACGACGTGCTGGATGTCGCGCACGCACGCGTGATCCTCGACGAGGATCACTACGGCCTCGACGACGTGAAGGAGCGCGTGCTGGACTACATCGGCGTGCTGGCGCTCGTGCAGCGGCTGGATGGTGCCATCCTGTGCCTCGTGGGGCCTCCGGGTGTTGGAAAGACATCGCTCGGACGCTCCATCGCGCGCGCACTCGGCCGCAAGTTCGTGCGCATGTCGCTCGGCGGCGTGCGCGACGAGGCCGAGATTCGCGGGCATCGCCGGACATACATCGGCGCCATGCCTGGGCGGGTCATCCAGGCGATGCGTCGGGCGGAGACGGTAAATCCGGTCATCCTGCTCGATGAGATCGACAAGCTCGGCAACGATAACCGCGGCGATCCGTCAGCGGCGCTGCTCGAAGTGCTTGATCCGGAGCAAAACCGCGCGTTCAACGATCACTACCTGGAGGTCGACTACGACCTCTCCCAGGTGCTGTTCATCACGACGGCCAACTCACTGGCAACGATTCCCGAGCCGCTGCGCGACCGTATGGAGATCATCCGGCTCGCTGGGTACCTCGACCAGGAGAAGTATGCGATCGCACGGCAGTTCCTGCTGCCGCGGCAACTGAAGCAGCACGGCATCGAGCCGGCGACGGTGACGCTCGACGCCGATGTGATTCCCGCGATCGTGCACGGGTATACGCGCGAGGCAGGTGTGCGCGACCTCGAGCGCCGCCTCGGGCGCCTCTCCCGGAAGCTCGCGCGTGCGCGTGCGGAGCGACGGACGGAGAGCGGTGAGGCCGCGCCGGTGCAGCCGGTTACGGTTTCGCGTGCGATGCTGACAGGAATGCTTGGAGTAGCGCCCTTCGACCCCGAGGCGAACCTCATCGAGGACAAGGTGGGCGTCGCAACGGGGCTCGCGTACACGAGTGTGGGTGGTGACGTGCTGGAGATTGAAGTCAGCGTTGTGCCGGGCCGTGGACGTCTTCAGTTGACTGGCACATTGGGCGACGTGATGAAGGAGTCTGCGAGCGCGGCGTTGAGCTATGCGCGGGCGCGTGCCGGCTCACTCGGTCTCGAGCGGGAGTTCCTGCGGACGCGCGACCTGCATGTGCACATTCCCGCAGGTGCGACGCCGAAGGATGGGCCGAGTGCCGGCATCGCGATCGCGTGCGCGATCGTGAGTGCGCTCACGGGAGTGCCGCTGCGCGGTGATGTCGCCATGACGGGCGAAATCACGTTGCGTGGTCGCGTGCTTGGCATCGGCGGCTTGAAGGAGAAGACGGTAGCCGCGCTGCGCAATCACATTTCGCACGTGATCCTGCCGCAGGAGAATGCGCGCGACCTCGATGAGCTACCGGCGGAAGTGAAGGCCGGCATACAGTTCCACCCGGTGCGGTCGATGGACGAGGTGCTCGCCGTCGCGCTCGCGCGCGCCGTACTGCCGCGCACGGAGACGGAGTCCATCGCCATGACGGCGCACTGATGGTGGGCGCGAAGAAGGACCCGCTCGTCATCAAGTCGCTCGAGTTCATTGGACCGATGGCCACGGCGGACGGATGGCGCCCGACGAACGACTTGCCGGAAGTGGCATTCGCGGGCCGATCGAACGTGGGGAAATCATCACTCTTGAATCGGCTCGTGCGGCGTAAAGCGTTCGCGCGCGTGAGCAATACCCCGGGGCGCACCCGGGAGATCAACTTCTTCAAGGTGAACGACACTTTCGTGCTCGCCGACTTGCCTGGCTATGGCTATGCGAGGATCGCCAAGGCGCGCAAGGCGGAGTGGCTACCGCTCATCGAGGGCTACCTCCGCGCATCGACGGCGTTGCGCGGCGTGGTCCAGTTGCTCGATGTCCGCCATCACCCATCCGACGAAGACATCCAGATGTTCGACTTTCTCGCCGAGATCGAGGTGCCGACGATCGTGGCGCTCACGAAGGTCGACAAGCTGAAGCGGGGTGATGTCGCGAAGCGGGTGCACGAGATCGCCGTTGCCCTGCGGCTCGAGGACGACCAGATGATTCCATTCAGCGCCGAGACGAACCAGGGGCGCGATGATCTCGCCGAGGCGTTGATGTCGCTCATTGAACAACCATCGTGGAGGACTGTGATACCGGTGGAATCGAATCCAGAATCATCGGATTCTTCCCCCAGGGCATCGGATGCCATCACAGACAAGAACGAGGGTGCAGGCGCATGACACTTCTTCCACTTCGCACGCTTGCAGCGCTGGGCAATACGGTCGTCAGCACCGCATGGCTCGAGCGCATTGCCGGCCGGCTGGCCAACACGGGCAGTGACCTGGCTGCCGACCGATCGCGGCTTTGCCGAGAGGTGCTGGCGGAGCTGATCTACCCCGAGTATGCGGCGAACTGGGACACCGCCGTCGCCGATGAATCGCTTTCACTCGGAACGCGCTTGGCACTCTCGGGACTGGATCCGCGTAACATCACGCTCGAGCCGGAGTGCTACTCCGACTGCGACGACGCGCGCTTCCAGTTGGTGAAGCCACTGTTGTGGCTCTGGTATTCTTTCGACCGGACGCCGATTGGCGGGCAGAATGTGAATCTCGGGGTGGAACTGCGGCGGCTTCTCGCCAAGCGGATCTTCAAGAGCTGCGGGGAGAACTTCAAGGCGTTTCAGCACGTCGAGTTCTCGTTCGGGTACAACATGGAGGTCGGCGACAACGTCGTCATCCATCGACATGTGCTGCTGGACGACCGCGGCGGGATTCGCATGGGCAATGGCGTGTCGGTGAGCGACTACGCGAACATCTACAGCCATACGCACAGCATCGTGGACCAACGCGATGTCACGAACGTGCTGACAGTTCTCGATGACGGCGTGCGCGTGACCTACCACGCGACGGTACTCGCCGGTGTGCACGTCGGCGAACAGGGGATGGTGGGCGCGAACGCAGTCGCGACCAAGGACGTCCGCCCGTATCACGTGTACGTCGGCATTCCGGCGAAGAGCGTGCGCGTGAAGCCGAATGCGCCGGAGCCCGGTACGATATTGCGTACGACAGAGCACCGCGTGCCGAGGTAGGTCGTCAGTGGTGCATCTGCATGTGGTCGGCGTGCTCCCCGCCCCAGATCGTGAGGGGATCGTCGCCACCGAACATGTACACGTGCGCCATCCAGCCGAACAAGCGCGGCACGAACTGTCCGCCGGCGGCTGTACACTCTTCGCGTGACGTGATGGCGAGCCATTTGGCAACTTCGGCTCCGTCGACCTGCTTCGCATCACGAACGCCGTGAGCCTTCGGTCCGCAAAAGTTCACGTGCTCGTGCCAGTGCGCGACACCGAGCGGAAGGCGGGCATCGAGGTCGTCGGGGGTGGAGCCGGGCAAGGCGGTATACATCGCCCCAAGAAGGACCATCTTTCCGTTCTCCTTCCGGTAGAGAAGTGAGGAGGGCTTGGCGGCGTCGAACGACGAGATGCTGGTGAAGACGTTCTGAATGTTGTTGTAGTGATACATGTCCTGCTCATCGAGCCAAGGCATGAACTTCACGTAGCCTTCCTGCTCGGCGACAGACACGTCGGTGTAGCGTGAGAGCGCGGCGCGCGAGGTTGCCACGATCTGACGAGCACGGGCCGAATCCGCCGTCGTGGCGCGCCGTCGCTCGGCCATGTGCATGTGTGAAGTGGTGTCGCTGAGCAGCCCGTTGATCGCGGGTGCGAGCTGGCGTGCATTGATGATCTGAAGGTCCTGCAGCAGGGACAGCGCGCGGATGGCGGAAGGGCGCGGTGTTTCGGGCGCGGCTGGCTGCTGGGCAGCGACGGAGGTGGCACTGCCGAGGAGGATCGTGAGCGCACTGGCGGCGGTGAGTCGGAGCATTGGAAGGCGAGGCTGATGGTATGTCGAGCCATGGTTCGACACATCGGCTGGTGGAAATGTTCCTGCGCGTTCACTGGCGAGTTGCGCGGCCGGAAACTGCCTCAGACGGGCCACACAGACTTAAGGGGGACGCGGATGACGCGGATGCAGCGGATTTCTGACGGATCGCTTCCTTTCGATGCGCGCTCAAGTCCCGACTATTTCATGCCGCGGGACGCAGACGGAATTAAAAGAAGCGTTAGCGCACACGCAGGACATCCTCCGCCTCACCGCCGTCGCCGGTGCGAAAGAGATGCAGCACTTCCTGCAGCGCGGCGCGTTCGCGCGGCCAGAAGAAGCGCGCCGCCGCTGACCCGGCGTCAAGCCATTCAAACTTCGAGTGCTCGTCGCCCAGTGTGACCGGCGCGCTGGAGTCGACGAATGCGGCGAAGACCACGGCCAGCTCGACGACATGGAGCTTGTGCAGGTAGAAGGGTTGCACGGTGACGTTGTAGAGTCGCTCGACGGCGAGTCCGGTCTCTTCGCGCACCTCGCGGATGGCGGCGTCTTCCGGTTCCTCGCCGGCCTCGATGCGGCCATGCACAGTCTCCCATGCGCCAGGGCAGCGCGTGTCGATGGCCCGCTGGAGTGTGAGGACCTTCCATCCATCCGGCTTTCGGTCGACGAGAATGACGTCGATGGTTCCAATGTTGACGGTTGCCATGGTGATGATTGGGCGGGAGACAAGCGTCGGCTCCTGATCGTCGGGCGGCCACCCGTGCTGCAATGTACGCATGGCGGGCTCGATCGCACGTGCGGCCTCGCTTACCATGCGCACCGGTGCGGCGGCGACGCGGCGGAGTTCCTCCATGGTGGTCTCGCCCTTCTGCACCAGCGCCAATCCCGAGTCCCACAAGCTGGTGCACCCCGCGGCGCGGGCCGCCGCGGCGAGGGACTCGGTGGGCGCGCCGGCCGCAACCTGGCGCTCGAACTCCGGCGACGTCGTGAGGATCTCGGCGATCGCACGACGTCCGCGGTAGCCGGCTCCCTCGCACGCGGCGCAGCCGGCGGAGGAGCATTCGGGACAGACGCGACGCACCAGTCGTTGGGCGACCACGCCCTTCACTGCTGTGGCGATCTGGTAGCTCGCCACACCGATGTCGATGAGTCGTGTCACGGCGCTCGCGGCGTCATTCGTGTGCAGCGTGGAGAGAACGAGATGACCCGTCAGCGACGCCTGGATGGCGATCTCCGCGGTTTCCTTGTCGCGGATCTCGCCGACGAGGATGACGTCGGGATCCTGGCGCACGATGGATCGGAGCGCCGCGCCGAAGGTGAGGCCGGCTTTTTCGTGCACCTGTACCTGAACCACACCGGGAAGACGGTACTCGATAGGATCCTCGACGGTGACGACGTTGACGCCACGCGCCTGGATTTCGCGAAGCGCGGCGTAAAGCGTGGTCGTCTTCCCGGAACCGGTGGGGCCGGTGACGAGCACGAGGCCCTCGCGGCATTCCAGCAGGCGTCGAATGCGGACGAGGTCCTCAGTGGCAAAGCCGATGGCCTCGAGCGTTCGCAGGCCCGCCGTTCCGTCCAGGACACGAATGACGATCTTCTCGCCGTGCGATACGGGAAGTGTCGACACGCGGAGGTCCACGACCGAGCCGAATACGGCGACGCGCGCGCGCCCGTCCTGCGGTCGCATGCGATCGGCGATGTCCAGCCCCGAGAGAATCTTCACGCGCGACACGAGCGACGGTGCGACGTAGCGTGGAAGCACTCGCACCTGCCTGATCACGCCGTCCACCCGATGACGGACGGCGATGCCCTGCTCTTCCGGCTCCAGATGAAGATCGCTCGCGCCTGCTCGGATCGCCTCGGCAATCAATTGATCGACCAGCCTGATGATCGACGAGCCCGACTCGTTGCCATTGCCCGATGAACCGTTGTCCGCGCTGAACGATAGGTGTTGTACGTCGATGGGGGGTGCTACAGGATCCCGTCGCGATGGCGCTTCAGGGTAGATGCGGTCGAGGTGATGGGCGATCTCCTCGCTCGCGGCGACCTCCCATCGCACACGATGCCCGGTCGCGAATGCAACGGCGCGTTCGGCATCCAGGTCCAGCGGATCACTGGTGGCGACGACGATGGTGCCGCCGTCGACGGAGAGCGGAACGACGCGATGGCGTCGCGCCCACCGCTCGGCAAGGAGGGCCACGGCACGCGGATCGATGCGGGAGAAGTCCGCTGGCGGCAGATCGAGAATTGAGGTCGCGGTCATGTGCTGACTGTACCGCGTCGTCGCGTCTCGATCGGCACCACAATCCCGCAGCGTGGTTCGATTTCGCGCTACAGCACGCCCCAGAAATCCCGGGTCACGTCGACATTGAACGTCCACGTGCCGTGGCGAAGACCGCGCGCAATCTGAACGCGCATCAGGTCGAAGAACGGTTGCAGTGCGACGCCGAGGCTCGGGTATACGCCCTGTGGGTGAGTGACGTCCGCGAGCGTGGCGGGACGCGCGTACGTCGCCTGAAC
>JALYVY010000079.1 GCA_030852985.1 Gemmatimonadota bacterium
ACCCCTGGCACTTCGGCCTGTCCGCCCAGTTTTCCTTCCGTACCCACCTCTCGCGCCACGCGCGTTACTTCGGCCGCGAACCCGTTGAGCTGGTCGACCATGGTGTTCACGGTGCTCTTCAGCTCGAGCATCTCGCCCTTCGCCTCCGCCGTGATCTTGCGAGACAGGTCGCCCCGTGCCACCGCGGTGGTGACGTCAGCGATGTTTCGCACCTGCGACGTGAGATTCGACGCCATGAAGTTCACGGAGTCCGTGAGGTCCTTCCACGTGCCCGCGACACCCGGCACGTTGGCCTGGCCGCCGAGGATGCCCTCCGTTCCCACTTCACGTGCGACGCGGGTGACTTCGGCAGCGAAACCGGACAGCTGCTCCACCATGGTGTTGATGGTGTTCTTCAGCTCGAGAATCTCGCCCTTGGCTTCGACCGTGATCTTCTGCGACAGGTCGCCGTTGGCGACCGCGGTGGTCACGAGCGCGATGTTACGCACCTGGCTCGTGAGGTTGCCCGCCATGCCATTCACCGAATCGGTGAGGTCCTTCCACGTTCCGGCAACGCCTGGCACGTTCGCCTGTCCGCCGAGCACGCCTTCGGTTCCCACTTCGCGAGCAACGCGCGTGACTTCGTCGGCAAATGATGAGAGCTGATCGACCATCGTGTTGATGGTGTTCTTCAGCTCGAGAATCTCGCCCTTGGCTTCTGCCGTGATCTTCTTGGAGAGGTCGCCCTTCGCGACCGCGGTGGTGACGTCGGCGATGTTGCGCACCTGGTTGGTCAGGTTCGTCGCCATGCCGTTGACCGAGTCGGTGAGGTCGCGCCACGTACCGCTCACCCCTTCGACGTTCGCCTGTCCGCCGAGTCGGCCTTCCGTTCCCACTTCGCGGGCAACGCGCGTGACTTCGCTGGCGAACGCATTGAGCTGGTCCACCATACGATTCACCGTCGAACCGATGCGGAAGAATTCGCCCTGCACGGTCTTGCCCTCGATCTCGAGCTCCACCTTCTGGCTCAGGTCGCCCTCGGCCACCGCCTTGATGACGCGGGCAACCTCGGAGGTCGGCTGAACGAGGTCCGTGATGAGGGAGTTGAGCGCATCCACGCTGCCGGCCCAGAGACCCGCCGCAGGTCCGATGGTGGCGCGATCGCGCATCTTGCCTTCGCGTCCAACGGAAAGGGCGACGCGGTTCAACTCTTCAGCGAGCCTGCCCTGCTTGGTCGCGACGCTGTTGAATGTGTCGGTGATCTCCGCCATCAGGCCATCGCCCGCCGTGTCGAGGCGCGCACTGAAATCGCCTGCCTCCAGCGCGCGGAGTCCGGCGAGGAGTCGCCGCAGGCTTCGATCACTGGATCCGCCTCCCCCGTCGCTGCCTCGACTCCCTCCCCCGCGGCCGCCCGTCACGACGAGCGTATCGCCCGGAGACACAGTCTCTTCGGCGACATCGCCGTCTTCCTCGTGGGCCGCGACGATGGTGCGGCGTGGACGTCCCCGCTTTCCGCGCGCGGCACCGTTACCGCGGCCATTTGATGCTTTTTCTTTATCTGGCAATTCGGATTTCTCGCCGACGCTCACGGTCAGCTCCTCTGAGAAAAGACAGGATGCGAAAGGCCACCGTGACGAGCGGTGGCGTAATCGGGTGCTGTGGGCGTCCCTTGCTGGTGACCGTTTGGGGCGCTTTTGAGCTCGCCTCTAACTTCCGTGCTGGGGGCCAACCTCCGGGCATGCTTCGTACCGTGTGTTCCGGAGGCCTCGTGGCTGCTGGACCGAATTACCCTGTTATGCAATATTCACGCGCGATTCTGCAGCTATATGCTCGTCGTTCCGAAGATGTCGCAGATCGTATGAATAGATATTGATTCATTTCTTCGAAAGGGTGGCCGGTCTTCTTGATTGCTGTTGCAGGATCGTCTGCGTTGCGCAACCTGCACAATCCGCGTGCGCCGTGGCCCATCGTGACTCCGTGCGGCGCATTGAGACGACCTCACGAAGGTTCTACCGTATTTCCCCGACCATGATTCGGACGGGTATCCCGCCGTTGCTGAGCGCGGCCGCTGCACGCAACGGGATGCGCAGTTGACGCTCGAGCGCGACATCAGGTGACAGGAGTGCCAGGCGCCACCCACTCGCGCGATCGCGAAGCACGTTCCCCAACTGCGCCCACAGATCGCGAACGCGCTCCGAGTCTCCCACCCGCACTCCATACGGCGGGTTCGTTACGACCCACCCGCTCGCGGCAGCGGCAAAAGGCGCAGCGGAAAGCGAATGAATCGCCAGCTGTATGTCGTCACGAACGCCAGCACGTTCGGCGTTCGCCCGAGACGAAGCAATGGCGCCTGAGTCACGATCTGATGCCATGATAGTGGCGCCTGAACCCGCCACTTCTTCGCCGGCGAAAGCCTCGCGCACACGCTCCCCCAAGCCTGTAGGCACCGTGGGCCACCGTTCCATGGCAAAGCTCCGACGTGCGCCCGGCGCCACTCTCCGCGCCTGAAGCGCCGCCTCGATCGGGATCGTTCCCGACCCACACAGCGGATCCACCAGCGGCGACACCCCGTCCCATCCGGAGGCGGCAAGCATCCCGGCCGCAATGGTTTCGCGCAGGGGCGCCTTCGTGCTCGCCAGCCGATACCCGCGCCGATGCAGTAACGCGCCGGAACTGTCTCCGCTCACAGTGCAACGGTCCCGCATGATCCGGACGACGATGAGCGCCGCATCCTCGGAAGCATCGTCCGCCTCCTCATCCGCAACGCTTCCGCCCTCCACCCGAGCCCCCGGCACGGCGCGCTTGAGCGCATCCGCCAGCCGCTGCGCCACGGCGTCCGAGTGATAAAGCTTGGACTTCTTGCACGTGACACGGAACCGCGCTGCATCACCCGGGGAGATCACTCGACTCCACTCCACCTTCCGCGCGTGCCGTTCGAGCTCGGCAAAGCTTCGCGCTTCGAAGCTCGCTAGCCGAACAAGGATGCGCGACGCGATCCTGAGCCCCACATTCGCCACCATCGCACTTTCCGCAGTTCCGGTCCAGGCAAATCCGCCCGGCTCAGGCTCGACCTTTAGTCCAAGCGCGCGCGCCTCAGCAATGGCAAACGCTTCCAGCCCGGGCACCACGATGGCAAAGCAATTCAGGAGCGGCGGACGCGGCATTCCGCAACCCTAACGCGCCGGAGGGCCAACAAGTAGCCTCGGCGCGCCGCCCGCCGCATGTTCCAAGCGCAGCGCGCGCGCGCTTTCCGGTATTCGCCAGCCCCACCCCGCCCCCACCGAATGATTTCCGTCAAGAACCTCACGCGCCAGTATGGCGACTTCACCGCCGTCGACGGAATTTCCTTCGACATCGGCCCCGGGGAAATCCTCGGCCTCGTCGGCCCGAACGGCGCCGGAAAAACCACCACCCTCCGCTGCATCGCCGGCATCATCGCGCCGACCCTTGGCAGCGTGAGCATCGCCGGCCACGACATCCAGACCGACTCCGTCGCTGCGAAGAAGGCGCTCGCCTTCATCCCCGACGAGCCACACCTCTTCGATCACCTCACGGTGGAAGAGCACCTCCGGTTCATCGGAAGGCTGTATGGCGTGGCCGACACCGAGCCGCGCATCGGCCCCCTGCTCGAAGAGCTCGAGATCGCCGAGAAGCGCAAGGCGCTCTCCACGGAGCTGTCGAGAGGCATGAAGCAGAAGCTCGCCATCGCCTGCGGGCTGCTGCACGACCCCAGCGTACTCGTGCTCGATGAGCCACTCACCGGGCTCGATCCCGGCGGCATGCGCCGCATGCGCGCGACGATTGCCAACAGGGCCCGCGACGGCGCCTCGGTCATCCTCAGCTCCCACCTGCTCACCCTCGTCGAGGAGCTCTGCACGCGGCTCTTCGTCATCCGTCGTGGAAGGTGCGTGGCGTTCGGCACGCTGCCCGAGATCGTCGCGGCGCATCCCGATCTGGCGGGGCGCTCGCTGGAGGACGTCTTTCTTTCTCTCACTGGAACGGACGAGCGAGCGACGGGCACATGATCGGCGCGTTCGCATACCTGCTAGGCCGCAGCACCCGCAACAAGTGGGTCTCACAGCTCAAGCGCGTGCGGAACCCCCGCTACGCCATCGCCGTCATCCTGGGCATCGGGTATTTCGTGATGCTCACCTTCAACATGAAGCGCAACGGTTCGCCACCGTCGTCCGTTGGTTCGCTCGCCTCCAGCAGCTTGGCGGCGCTGCTGCCGTTCGGCCTGCTGTTGATGGCGGCCTATGCATGGATCTTCGGCACGGATGCAACGGCGCTCGCCTTCTCCCAGGCCGAGGTGTCCCTGCTATTCACGGCGCCTGTGTCGCGGCGTGGGTTGGTGATGTACAAGATCGTGCGTTCACAGTCGGCGGTGCTGACGACGACTCTCATCTGGTTTCTGCTCTTTCGTCGCGGTGGGGGAATCGAGCGCCCGCTCAGCTACTGGGTGGCACTGTCGATCCTGAACACACACCGCCTCGGCATCGCACTCATTCGGTCGTCGAGTGCCGCCCACGGATTCTCCTCGGCGAAGCGGAATTGGCCTGTCGTCGCCGTCTTCGTGGTCGCGTTCGTGGTCGTGGCGGCAGGAGTGGCGAGCGCGTGGCCGGCACTCGTGGATGCGACCGATGCCAGTGTCGCTGTCGAAACGCTGATTCGCGTGGCGCACACGGCGCCGGTGTCGTGGGTGCTCTATCCATTCCACCTCGCCGTCGCGCCGGCATTCGCGCCGCGTGGATGGCCCTGGGCCGGCGCGATGCTCTCGGCGCTCGGGGTGTTGGGCGCGCACGTGGCGTGGGTGCTGTGGACCGACGCGAACTTCGAGGAAGCGGCGGCTGAAGCATCGGCGAAGCAGGCGCTCCGCGTTGCCGCCATGCGCTCGCGTGGCGCGAGCGCCGTGAAGCTCAGCGCCCGGGACAGGCGTCGCACCATAGGACTGCGCGCCACCGGCGCTCCGTGGGTCGCCATTGTCTGGAAGAACTACCTGTACCTGCAGCGCACCGGCATGCTGCGGACGATGGTCGGCTTCCCTCTCGTGCTCGCCGCAATCGCGGTGGCGTTTGCGCATCGCTCCGAGCTGACCGAGGTGATGGTCATGGCCACTTCGCTGGCCGTCGTCGTGGTGATCGCGATCTTTGGCCCCATGTCGATGCGTAGCGACCTCCGCGGCGAGTTGGCGCGACTTCCCCTGCTCAAGACAATGCCGCTGCGCGGCCGGGAAATCGTGCTCGCCGAGATCGCCGGTACGTCCCTGCCAACGGCGATCATGCAGTATTTCCTGATCCTCTCCGGCATGCTCGCGTTGTCGTTCATGCCGGACAAGGCGCCATCGCCTGCCATCAGGCTCGGCGTGCTGCTCGGAGCGCCAATGCTGTTGATCGGGATGAACCTGGCAAACTTCACCATCCACAACGGCATGGCGTTGCTCTTCCCGGCCTGGGTGCGGACGGGCGAGGCTGGTGCGGCAGGCATCGAGACGATTGGCCAAGGCATGCTGACCATCATCATCACCGTATTCCTGCTCTCCGTGCTGCTGCTGATCCCCGTCGGGGTGGGCGCGATCATGTATTTCTATTGGCGCAGCCTGCCGCTGGTGGCACTTGTATTTACGGGTGCGGTCGGTGGTGCGATCCTCATGGGCGAGAGCTATGGCTTGATGCACATGCTGGGGCGCAGCCTCGAACGACTCGAGCCGTCGCAGGTGGGTTAACAGCAGGCTGGGGAACGGCATGCTCACAATGCGCGAACTGCGCATTGCCACTGCGATGGAAGCAGCTAAGAGCAGAACGGCATTACCACGGAGGACACTTAGGACACGGACGACACGGAGGAACTGACGCGACGTTGAAAAACTGGCGCCGAGAGGCGATGCCCAACATTGTGGCTGCGGCGCGGCCACAAGCATCAGAGTGGTCCTCTGTGCGCTCCGTGCCCTCCGTGGTGAAATAGCCTTTCCGCAGTTGTTCTCGAAACTCGTGGGCGCACTTCCTGCTTTTGGCTGGATCATGCCATCCAGGGTGTCTCGCACGAAAGCGGTCGCCATGCTTCGCGACCGCTTCGGCCATTCGGACTTTCGCCGCGGCCAATGGGAGCCGGTGCGCTCCGTACTGTCGGGCCGCGACGCGCTGGTCGTGATGCCTACCGGCAGCGGAAAGTCGATCGTCTATCAGCTTCCCGCACTGATGCTGCCCGGGCTGACGATCGTCGTCAGTCCGCTCATCGCACTGATGAAGGACCAACAGGACAAGCTGCACGCGCATGGCGTGGAGGCCCTGTCGATGCACTCGCACCTCTCGGCAAGGGAAGCGCGCGAAACCGCGCGACAGGTGCTCGAGGGAGAGGGGGAGATTCTCTATCTCACCCCCGAACGCTTCAAGGACCGCGAATTTTTCGACCGCCTGCTCTCGCGAACCGTGAGCCTCTTCGTCGTCGACGAGGCGCACTGCGTGAGCCAATGGGGCCACGACTTCCGGCCCGACTATCTCACGCTCGGCTCGGTGGTCGCGCGGCTGGGAAAGCCGCCGGTGCTCGCGCTCACGGCCACTGCCACCGCGGACGTTCGTGAAGACATCGCGCGGCAACTGGGGATGAGGGATCCCGACGTCACGGTGACCGGCTTCGCGCGGCCGAACCTGCGCTTCGAGGTGCGGCGCACCGTGAACCAGGCGAGCAAGGACGCCGAAGTGGCGCGCGTGCTCTCCACGGGTGACGAGAGCGGCATCATCTACACCGCCACGGTGAAGGAAGCGGAGCGGCTTCATGAAATGCTGAAGGAGCGTTACAACATCGGGTTGTATCACGGCAAGATGAACCCGCCCGATCGCAAGGCAGTCCAGGAGGCCTTCATGCGTGGTGACGTGACAGCCATGATCGCGACGAACGCGTTCGGCCTCGGCATCGACAAGCGCGACCTGCACTTCGTGCTCCACTACCATTTTCCCGGGTCCGTGGAGGCATACTACCAGGAGGCGGGGCGTGCCGGTCGCGACGGCGAGCCGGCAACATGTACGATCCTCTATCGTGTGGAGGATTCGCGCGTCCAGTCGTATTTCCTGGGTGGCAAGTATCCCGACGTGGAGGAAGCAGCCAAGGTCGCCATTGTGCTGGAACAGTATCCATTGCTCGAGCGCGTGGAGCTGGACACGCTCGCCGATCGGTCTGGTGTGGCGCGGCGCAAGGCGCGCATCGTGCTTGTGCTGTTGAAGCGGCATGGTCTCGTACGCGAGCACCGCGGCGGCGGATGGGAGCGGCTGCAGAGCAGGCTCACTTCAGTCGATCTCAGTGCCGATCTTACCGACTACGAAGCGCGCCGCGAGCAGGACCGGGCCAAGCTTCGCGCCATGGTGCGCTACTGCCAGAGCGCGCGCTGCCGGACGCGCTTTCTGCTGGAGTATTTCGGCGAGGCATTCGACGGCGACTGGGTCTGCGGTAACTGCGACGCGTGCGAATCGCAGCAGGTGTATGCGCAGCGAGCCCCCCGCCCCGCGCCGGCCGGATATTCCCTCACTCCCCCAGCGCTGCCTTGATGATGGCGGTGATCGCCTCGTGCTCTGTCGGCATGTTCACAATGCGCAGGCCGAGGCGTTCGCTGAAGTCGTTTTGGTCGTGGGTGCTGCGGTTGGACTTGAACAGAATCACGCGCGCCCCCGTCATGATCGCAGGACCGACGAACTCATCGCTGCACGCTTCGGTGTGGTCGCAGTCGATGAGGACGAGGCTCGGCCGCACGCGCAGGAGCGCAGCACGGGCGCGTTCATCGGCGCGCACGAAGTGCGGCATGTGAGCCGCGAGTTCGACGGCAGCGCCAAGCAATGCCGCGGCAAGGGGATCAGAGGAATGATGAGTACGGCCTGGCGGCTCACGGCGTCGTCCGCGCTCACTGATCGTGGGGGAATCGGGTTGCCTTCAGCGTCTGACTCGGCGAGACGGGAGCACGGACTGCGCCAAAGGTGCCCTTGACGCCGACGTATCCCGGATAAACATTCGTGTCCTGCCAAGTGCACTGGTCGAGCTCGACTCGCGAGCTGATCATCCCACAGCCGTCCCGCATCATGATGATGGCGTACGACTCGAGCCAGAATCCGCCGAGTCGCTTGTCTGACGACACCACTCATGCCGTGCGTGTCGCCCTCCGGCAGTACCTTGCATCGGGGTCCTCATCCGAGCTGCAGCATGCCCTGTTGATGATGTCGACGGACGCTCGCGAGAAGTCGATGCCGCCAGAGCAGGTGCTCATCGCGCTGAAGGACCTGTGGAATGCACTTCCCGAGGTCCGTGCGATGACAGACTCGGGAAATCAGATCCGGCTGTTGCAGCGTGTAGTGACGATGTGCATCAAGGAGTACTATAGCGCCTGACGGGCGGCCAACCTGGCCGCCGGTACGTCCGTAATCACGTGCACATGCTCGCCCACCGGGCCCGTGCGTGGCTGAGTCGCATTCCCCTCCCACGCCTTCGTCGAACCATCCTCGCGTTGTACATCGCCATCGCCGCGTTCGATTCGGCGGGGAAGACGCTCGTCTCCCACCCGCGTTTCAACCGCGCGCTGTCGAGGCACGTGAGTGGTGCGAACTCCGTCGACGTCCGCAATGCCGCGAGGCCTTCGGGCAACTTCGAGATATTTCGCACCGCTTCGCGTCATCTCGTGACTGGCCAGGACCTCTATGCCGAATATCCCGCGGAGCACTCCGACCGCTTCAAGTACAGTCCCACGTTCGCCTTGCTCTTCGCACCGTTCGCCTGGCTGGCGTGGCCCGTCGCGCTGTTTCTGTGGAGCAGCCTCAATGCGCTCGTACTCTTTGTGGCTATCGAGAGAGTGCTCCCCGGCCGCGCCGGTTTGCTCGCGCTCGGCGCCCTGCTCCTCGAAGTGCTCCGCGGGATGCAGAATGCGCAGAGTAATGCGCTCGTCGCCGGGTTGATCGTGCTGGCGTTCCTCGCCATGGAGCGTGCGAATGCCTGGCGTGCGGCGGCTGCGGTGATGCTCGGCGCCTCTGTAAAGATCTTCCCCTTGGCTGCCCTCACTTTTGCCATTCCGCGCCGGCGTGTGTGGCGCACGGGGCTGTGGGCGGTCGCGATCGGCGCGACGCTGGCGGTGTTGCCGCTGACGGTCACGTCGCCGGGGACGCTCATGAGCCAGTACGCATCGTGGCGTGGCGTGGAGTCGATCGACGCGCGGCAGCGATGGTTCTCGGTGATGCAGCTCGTGCACCGGTGGACGGGGATCTCGTGGCCCAACTGGCCGATCCAACTGGCGGGCACATTGGTTCTGCTTGCGCCGCTGGCCCTGCGTCGCGACCGATGGGACGACGCGCGCTTTCGCTTTGGCTACCTGTGCTCGGTGTTGATGTACGTGGTGCTGTTCAATCACCAGGCGGAGCGCGCGAGCTATCTCATCGCCTTCGTGGGCGCGACGCTCTGGTACGCCGGCTCCAAGCGCGCTCGGTGGCAGAGTTGGCTTTACGTGACGGCCTTCATCACCATTCCAGTCATGTCGACGCTGGTGCCCGGTGCGTTCTTTCGTGGGCGAAACGCGGTGCTCTACCGTCTGGCCGCGCCCACCCTCGCGATCTGGCTCGCGGTGCAGTGGGAGCTCGCTCGGCGCGCGCCTGCCATCCTGAGGAGCGAAGTGGCTGTCGACTGAACGCCTGGGCTCTGGCCTGGGCTTGAGCCAACCATGGCAGAGACGACAGTTCTGGCAGCTTTCCGCATCAGTGGTGCAGTGACTGCTGAACTGACGCGGATGGCTGAGAACTGTGGTCTCTGCTCGGGTTGGCTCGGGGTCACGCTCAGGCCCAAGCTTCCGTGTTAGTTGTGTGTTCTCAGTTGCCCAGCGTTGCGGTGAGTCCGATCTGGACGTTGCCCTTCAGCGCCGAGGAGACAGGGCATCCTTCCTTTGTCGAGGAGGCGATGGACTGGAACTTCGCGTCGTCGATGCCAGGCACCACCGCCTTCACGGTGAGGTTCATGGTCGTGATCTTGAAGCCTTCACCGACCTTCTCGACTGTGCACGCGGCGCTCGTGTCCACGCTCGTGGGCGCGAACCCTTCCTTCTCCAGGCCGGCGCTCAGTGCCATGCTGAAGCACGCGGCCTCGGCGGCGGCGAGCAACTCTTCCGGGTTCGACCCAGCTTCATCCTGGAAACGCGAGCCGAAGCTGAAGCTGCCACCAAGACCGGCCTGTCCCTTGAACGAGCCGGCTCCTCCCTTCAATCCACCCTTCCACTGCGCGGTCGCTGTTCTGGTTGGCATTCGTATTGGCTCTCGTGTGGTGAGTTGGTGCGGCGGCGCGCGAAGGTGCTTGACGCACAGGGGCTCCGGCGCTTTATCTCTCGCATGACGGAACCGGCCGAGTCGCCGCTCCCGCCGTCGGTGGCGCGAGTGCTGCGCACGTTCCGCGCCCTTGGGCGCGAGGAGAAGATGCAGACACTGCTCCACTTCGCAAAGCGCCTCGAGCCGCTGCCCGAACGATTCCAGGCGCTCGATCGCTCCGAATTTACCGTGCCCGAGTGCCAGACGCGCGTCGACCTGTTCCCCGAGGTGCGCGATGGCAACCTCTATTTCTACGTCGACCTCAACGCGCGCCAATCCCCAACCATCGCGGCATTCCTGTCGATCCTTTTTTCGGCGGTGAATGGTCACCCTCCCGAGACTACCCTCGCCATCCCCGATGATTTCGTTCGGCAGATGATGGAAGGCATAGGCCTCGCAGGACGCGAAGTGGGGCTGAACGCCATGCTTGCCCGCCTCAAGCGCCACGCGCGGAACGCCATCGCCTGACCACGAGCCCCAATGTCTTCGTCGCCACAGAACTACGCCAATCACCGGCGGTTCTTTCCGCTCTTTCACTACGTCGCGATTCCAATCCTCCTCGCGAACGTGGTGGTCGCTGTTGCCCATGCCATCCGGCAACCGTCGGCCTTCAACGCGTGGCTCATCGTGCTCTCCATTGGGCTCGTTTCGGGTATTCTTGCCGCGCGCGCCTCGTCGCTCATCGTCCAGAACCGGCTCATCGCGCTCGAGATGCGACTGCGCTTGGCGACCACCCTGGAACCTGATCTCCGCTCGCGAATTCCCGAGCTGCACCTGCGGCATCTCATCGGCCTGCGCTTCGCCGGCGATGCGGAGCTGCCGGAGCTGGTCCTGCGGTGCCTTCGCGGTGAGCTCGACACCACCGACGCCGTCAAGCGCCAGGTCCGGGAGTGGCGTGCCGACTATCTCCGCGCGTGATCACTCCGCTTTCCACCCTTCGATGATGGTTTCTTCTCAGCGCCACGCATGCAACGCATCCTGAGCGCGTTCGCCTGGGTTGCGACGGTGTCCGTCGTGCTCGTCGGCGTGCTGTACGTCACGGTCGTGTGGGTGTTCACCGCGCCCTTCGACAAGGGCCGCTACCACGCCGGCAGGGCGTTCCGCCAGCTCGCCGTCACCGTCGCCACGTTGAATCCGCTTTGGCACTTCGAAACGGAAGGCGAAGCGCCAGAGAATCCGCGGCTGCCCTATGTGGTGGTCTCGAATCATGAATCGTACGCCGACATCTTCCTGATCAGCCACTTCCCGTGGGAGATGAAGTGGTTGTCGAAGGACACGATGTTCAAGATTCCGGTGATGGGCTGGATGATGCGCATGGCGAATGACATCCCCATCGTGCGCGGCAAGCGCGAGAGCATCGTGAGCGCCATGCGCGGGTGTCGCGACCGCCTGAGCAAGCGCGTGAGCGTCATGATCTTTCCTGAGGGCACCCGCTCGGATACGGAAGAGCTGCTTCCCTTCAAGGACGGCGCGTTCAAGCTCGCTGTCGAAGCCGGCGCGCCAATCCTTCCCATCGCCGTCGCCGGTACGCGGAACTGCATGGCCAAGGGAAGCTTTGCCTTTCGCCGCGCGCGCGCGAAGGCGCGGGTATTGGCGCCCATTCCGACGGTGGGCTTGACCGCCGCCGACGTGCCGGCCCTCCGCGACCGCACGCGCGACGTGATCGACGCCGCGCGCCGCGACCTGCAACGCGAGCTGGCGCAGCTCGGCTGATGATGGTCGACTCGCGCGCGCCGCGTGACGAGGACGAGCTGGAGGACCGCCTGTCGAGGCCCCCGGCGTCACTGCCGGCCGTGCTCGGACGCATTCCCGGCGACATCATCGTGCTCGGCGCCGGTGGCAAGATGGGACCAAGCCTCGCCCGCATGGCGAAACGATGCGACCCGAGTCGACGCGTCATCGCGGTGTCGCGATGGACGGACGCCGCGAAGGCGAGATCGCTCGAGGCGTGCGGAGTGGAGACGTTAAGCGCTGATCTCCTGAATCAGCCCTCCCTGGCCGAACTGCCCGATGCGCCCAACGTGATCTTCATGGCGGGCCAGAAGTTCGGCACCACCGGCAGCCCCTCGCTCACATGGGCGATGAATGCGGCGGTGCCCGCCTTCGCCGGCGAACGGTATGCCGGCTCACGAACCGTGGTGTTCAGCACTGGCAACGTCTACGCGCTGTCGCCGACATCGGGCGACGGATCCGTCGAGACCGATGCACTTCAGCCTGTCGGCGAGTATGCGTACTCCTGCCTGGCCCGCGAGCGCATCCTCGGCGCCTCGTGCGAGCGGAACCGCTCGCCAGTTTCCATAGTGCGGTTGAATTACGCCCACGACCTGCGCTACGGCGTTCTTACGGACCTCGCGTCGCGGATCGTGCGCGGAGAGGCAATCGACCTGCGCATGAGCAGCGTGAACGTCATCTGGCAGGGTGACGCGAATGCACTCGCGTTGGCCGCACTGGCTCGGACCTCCACGCCCGAACCGTACGTCGTGAACGTCGCGGGCCCGACCGTGCTACGAATACGCGATCTCGCGCAGGCACTCGGCGCGAGGCTGGGAATGTCTCCCGTGTTCACGGGCGACGAGGCATCAGATGCGCTACTCAGCAATTCGGCACGCATGAGCGAGCTGCTTTCCGAGCCGCTTCTACCGTTGGACACATTGATGGACTGGGTGGCCGAATGGATGCGCTCCGGCGGACGGTTGCTCGGGAAGCCCACAGGGTTCGAGCGTCGTGATGGCCGCTTCTGAACTGGGCGAATCAGTGCGCAGCCACCTGCTCACCGGCCAGGTGATCCCGGCGCATCCGCTCGCCCTGACGTCCAATCGCACGCTCGACGAGCGTCACCAGCGCGCATTGACGCGCTACTACATCGACTCCGGGGCAGGCGGCATTGCGGTCGGCGTGCACACAACGCAGTTCGCCATCCGCGACGCGAAGCACGCGCTCTACCGGCCGGTCCTGGAGCTGGCGGTCGACACCGTTCGCCATTGGCGAGCGCCGATCACGTCGACCTTCGCGCTCGTGGCGGGTGTCATCGGCGACACGCGCCAGGCCGTCGGGGAGGCAGCGCTCGCCGAGCAACTCGGCTACGATGTCGCGTTGCTCGGTCTCGGCGCGCTGCGTGAGTCGAGTGAGAGGCAGCTCATTGCGCACTGCCGCACCGTTGCTGAGGTGATGCCGCTGTTCGGCTTCTATCTACAGCCTGCGGTTGGAGGCCGCGTACTGAGTTACGAGTTCTGGCGTGCGTTCGCCGAGATCGAACAGGTGTGGGCGATCAAGATCGCGCCCTTCAACCGCTACCAGACGCTCGATGTCGTTCGCGCGGTCGTCGATGCCGGTCGAGACGATATCGCATTGTACACCGGGAACGACGACAGCATCGTGACCGACCTGCTCACCCCATTCCCTGCTCCGGGCGGCGAACGGCACATCGTCGGCGGGCTGCTCGGCCAGTGGGCGGTGTGGACACAGGAGGCGGTCCGCCTGCTGCAGCGGGCTCACGCCGCGCGGAATGGTCCGCTCGCACGCGACTGGCTGCGCGATGCCGCCGGCCTCACCGACGCCAATGGTGCGATCTTCGACGCCTCCAATGCGTTTGCTGGCTGCATCCCCGGCATTCACGAGGTCCTGCGGCGGCAGGGGCTGCTGCGCGGGACGTGGTGTCTCGATCCGTCGGAGTCCCTTTCGCCGGGCCAGGGCGATGAGATCACGCGGGTGCTGGGCGCGTATCCCGAATTAAGTGACGATGCGTTCGTTCGAGAAAATCTCGATCGGTGGCTGACGTAAAGTCCAACGAACATGGCGCAAAGCGTTGTCCGTGGCAACGCGGATCATCGCTGATTCGACGGATCTCCGCGGATAGCTCCAATCGAGCTCCATTATCGAGTTTGCGGCCCCGAAGCCAAGAGCGAATGAGGCACAGCCACCCGCTGTAATTGCCTCGCCGCATGCTGGTGTGCTAGGGAGCTATCCGCGAAGATCCGCAGGATCCGTACAGATCCGCGTTGCCAACGAACAACCTCGGTTCAACTTCAAACTCACGACGCTGGCAACAGCTCCTTCACCCACGAATCCTTGGCGCGGCGCTCGAAGCACGCTCGCCAGGTGCCGAGATCCGTGAGGGTAGTGTCGAACACGACGGTATCCTTCGTGATCGCTCCACTCGCGACCAGCGCCTCGACACCGGCGCGCGTCACTGACTGCACCGCCGCTTGGTCGTCCCGATAGAATACGCGACCACCGCCCACCAGGTTCGCCCCCACCTGCTTCTCGGAATCCTGCAGCAGTCGGAACAACCCGTCGATCGAGCAGCCAGTTGCTCCCGCCGTGCTCTGGTCCACGGCCACGACCAGAAAGCGGCCATCGCGCCATTGCCGCGCCACGGTGAGCGGCGCCCCGTGCGCCTTCCAGTCCGCGAGGTAGCGATCGACTTGTTCGAGGAGGGCGTTGGTATTCTCGTCCGTGAGCGGCGCGTCCGATCCGAAGACCCACACGCGGGACGAATCGGGCAATGTCTCGAAGGCAACGACAGGCATGGCGACTGGGGGGACATAAGTGATTTCGCGTTCGTCGACACTCGCGCGCGACGTGGACTCCATGCAAGATAGTGCTGAGCAGTACCGACCTTCCACCGATGGTTGACGAAATCGCGCCCCCCGCTGCACCAGATGCTTCCAGTGACGAGCGATATCGGCCGCTCTTCGCCCTCTCGCCACAACCGGCCTGGGTCTACGACCGTGAAACACTGCGCTTCCTCGAGGTGAACGAGGCAGCGGTACGCAGTTACGGTTGGACGCGCGAGGAATTCCTCGCGATGACGATTCGCGACATCCGTCCGCCGTCCGCACAGGAACAGCTCGACAAATTGCTCCGCGAGACCAGGGACTCGCAGAGGCACGACACGATCTCCCAGCACCGCACGAAGAGCGGCCGCTACCTGCGGGTCGAGATCAACTCGTACCCACTCGACTTCCTCGGCCGGTCCGCGCGCATGGTGCTTGTCCACGACATCACCGAGCGTGAATCCGCGGCTGAGGCGCTGGTGCTGAGCGAGGAGAAGTACCGGACCGTCATCGAGCAACTCCAGGACGTGTTCTTTCGGACGGACACCGCCGGACACTGGACATTCCTCAACCAGGCGTGGACGACCCTCACGGGCAATCCGGTCGAGAGCAGCCTCGGCACGCACTACCTCTCATACGTCCACCCGTCCGACCGAGCGGCGGCGCTCGATGCGGTTGCGCCGTTGACCAGCGGCGAGGCCGAGGCTGCGATCGTTGAAGTGCGCTACTTCAACGTGACCGGAGGCTACCGCTGGGTGGAAGCGAGCACCCACGTGGTTCGCGGAGATGACGGACGGGTATTCGGCACCATGGGTACACTGCGCGACGTGACGGAGCGCCGCGCCGTGAACCACGAGCGCCTGCGACTCGAGACGAATATCCGGCAGTTGCTCGACGCATCCGGCGAGGGCATCTACGGCCTCGACAGGGACGGCGTGATCACCTTCGTGAACCGGCGGGGCTCCGAGATGCTCGGTTACCAACCGGACGAGTTGATCGGACAGCAGATGCACGACCTGACGCACTACTTGCGTCCAGATGGATCGCCCTATCCGGCGTCGGAATGTCCGATTCATCTCACCGCCGTGCAGGGCATCCCGTGCCAGCTCAGCGACGAGGTGATGTGGCGCAAGGACGGCCGAGACATGCAGGTAGAGTACGTCGCATCGCCAGTGCATGAGCAGGGAAGGCTCACCGGCGCCGTCGTGAACTTCCGGGACATCACTGCACGCAAGCATGCGGAGTTCGAGCTCATCGTCGCGCGCGATGCGGCCGAGTCAGCGAGCCGCGCCAAGAGCGATTTCCTCGCCCGGATGAGCCACGAGCTGCGCACGCCGCTGAACTCGATCATCGGCTTCGCGAACGTGCTGCGAAAGAACCGCGGAGGCTCGATGAGCGAGGATCAGCTCTCATTCTCCAACCGCATCGCAACCAACGGACTGCACCTGCTGTCGCTGATCAACGACATCCTCGACCTCTCGAAGATCGAGGCGGGCCGCATGACGCTCGACCTCTCCGCCGTGATGCTCGACACCCTCGTCCGCGAAACGATCGATGAGTTCGAGGGACAAACGCGGGACCGGCCCGTGGTGCTTCGTGCCGAGATCCCCGACGTGATTCGCTCGATCCAGATGGACGCCGCTCGCATGAAGCAGGTGCTGATCAACCTCATCGGCAACGCCCTCAAGTTCACGGAACGTGGCGAGATCGTGGTGACGATCGACGCGGAAGCCGACGGCCTGCCGTTGAGCGTCATCGTGCACGACACCGGTATCGGCATCCCGCAGGATCGGCTCGACGCCATCTTCAACGTGTTCGAGCAGGCGGAGTCAATGACGTCGCGGCGATTCGGGGGAACCGGACTGGGACTGGCAATCTCTCGATCACTCTGCGAGCTGATGGGACATCGGCTCGAGGTGGAGAGCGAGGAGGGCGCGGGAACCACGATGCGCGTGCGACTCGGCACGCCACCGCGCACGTCGCGCCGCAGCGTGCCGGGCATGATGGCCATACCGGACGTGCCGCCCGCTTCGACTGGAGCCAGTTCAGCGAAATCCGATCGACCCCTCGTTCTCGTCGTGGACGAGGATGAGGACGCGCGCCTGCTGCTCGGCCAGCACCTCGAGGAGGCCGGGTGCCGCGTGGCAAACGCGGACTCCGGCGTCGATGCCCTGAAAATGGCGCGCGACCTTCTGCCGGACATGATCTTTCTCGATCTCCGCCTGCCGAAGATCAGCGGCTTCGACGTGTTCCGGATCCTCAAGTCGGACGACGCGCTGAAGGACACGCCTGTGGTTATCGCAAGCGTTGCAGGGAGCGAGGCACGCCCTGGCCTCGCTGGCGCCGCGGCGATTCTCGACAAGCCCATCTCCCGCCAGCTCGCGGTCGACCTCGTGCGACGGTGGCTACCGGGCACGGTCGCCTGATCAGCGGCGCCAAGCAGGTGCTGCTCGACGTGGTGGCAACAGGCGCGGTGGGCCTGCTCGCGGTCGCTGTGGCGACACGCGTTCCTGCGGTGCAGCGCTTCGATGATGCGATCGAAGCACGTGTCGATCCGCACCGTGAGCGCTGGCGGCAGGTCGCTGGTGTCGCAACGCTCACCGGTGAGAAGTTCGTGCATCCCGTCATCGGCGCGGGCACCGCGGCGATCTTGCTGCTTACGCGAACTCTACCGGCGCTCCATGTCCTGCTTCCCCTTGCCGCGGCGTCGCTCGGCGGGATCGCAGTCCATCACGCCGTGAAGTTCATCTATCATCGGCCGCGCCCGGAGGTGGCGCTGCTGCGCAACAAGACGGAAGCGGCGTTTCCGAGCGGGCACACCACCAATGCAACTGCCGTGGTGACGACCAGTGCGTACCTGCTCGTTCACGCGGGGCTGCTGGCGACGACTGTAGCCGTGCCGGTCGTAATTGTGCTCTGCGCGGCCACCGGTGCCAGCCGCGTTGCGCTCGGCTGGCACTGGACGACGGATGTTCTCGGCGGGTGGTTCGCCGGCGCCGGTGTCGCGGCGGGATGTTGCTACATCTTCCAGCTACTGCACTGACAAGAATCGTTAAGAGCGTCCCTGATACTGCGTACCGTGAACCTGGACCGGGAACGAGCCACGGGGAACAGTAGAGATACCTCGACGGCCGAAAGCTTCCTGCCGCACGCGGCTGCGGTTACAGACTTTCGCAATTCTTTCCGCTGTTCCCCGTGGTCGCTATGCCATTCCTGATACCTGGTACGATGTACCAGGTACGCTCCTCAGAGTGGTCGGGAACTGGAGTAGTGTGCCGCCACCGGAGTATATCCGCGGCTATGCGGTTCGCTTCCGCCGCACCATGCCGAATACGCCGAGCAGGGCGGTGCCCATGAGCAGCACGCTCGCCGGCTCGGGCGTTGCGGTGACGGCGCCGCTACCGCCGCTGAAGCCGTAGCTGCCGAAATCGCCATTGCCGCAGTCATTCGAGACCATGTTGCGGTCCAACGTTACGACCCCGTTTAGGGCGATGGCTCGGCCGCACAGGATGGTCGCGTCGGTCGAGAGCGTGATATTCGTATTTGCGATGAGGTTGCCCTTGAATGCCGTCGCTGTGCCAAGCGTCGCAGAACTCCCCACCTGCCAGTAGATGCCCGCACCGGCACCACCATTCGCCACGGTTACCGACGAGCCGGAAGCAGTCGTGAGCGCGCTTCCAACCTGAAAAACGAAAGCACCGTTGGGGTTGCTCAGGAAGTCGAGAAAGAGATTCCCCGTCAGCTGGGCGGTGGACGAGAAGAAATAGACGCCTGGCGTAAGTGGGCCGACCAGGCCC
>JALYVY010000227.1 GCA_030852985.1 Gemmatimonadota bacterium
GCGCGCTGCTCTCGCCGACACGGCGGACATCTACGGCGCGTTGCTGAAGCTGCCACTTCAGGCGCGGCTCGGTCCGTTCGAGTTTCCCGACGTGCAGATGTACCCCGTGAACGAGGCAGCGGAGTCGCAAGCGGCGCGCGCTGCACTCGACGTCGCCGATGGTCGGGCCGCGGATGCCGAGCGACACGCAAAGGAAATCATTTCCGTCGGCTTGCTCCTGCTCGACTCGCACCTGCTCGACGACAACCGCATTGGACTCAGCCTGGTGGCCCGCGGCGTCAGCACGCTCAAGGCAGTGTACGTCGCAACGGGACGCGAACACGATGCGCGCGTCCTGCTGGATTCGGTGGGAAACGCGGCCGCCCACCGGGAGAGAGCCCCGTCGAGGCTCACGATCAACGCGATGCGTCGGACGATGCGCAACACGAACCTCACGCGCGGAGCGCGGATGGAATCGCTCCTTCCTATCCTGATCCACTCGTGCGCCGATCCCAGGCAACTGCTCTTCGGCGTGGACGACGAGTTCCGTCGGACCGTCAGCTACGCGCGCGATTCCCTGGCCCGGTTTCAGAGCGAGCGGGCGTGGGTCGACGGGATGAGCGATTGGATCGCCGGCGACCAACCGACGCGACCCCTGCCCACGCAGTCCGGCATGTACGCCTGGCTCGCCGAGATGATGGACCGCGTCGTGGGCGGGAGGCGATTCACGAGTTGCGCCTCCCTGACGACGCTTTAGCGGGACGGCGCCTTCTTCGTGGGCTTCTTCGGCGTCGGCTTCGCCTTTGACTTCGATTTCGGCGTGGGAGGTTTGAGCAGCCTCTCTCCCACGTTTTCGACGTCGTCTCCGTTCACGAGCGCGGTGAGCCAGTCCTTGAACGCCACTCCGTCCACGGACGTCGTGTAAAGCGCGTTCGAGCGCAGGATGGTGTGCGTCTTCCCCGGCCATGTGTACGACCGGAACCTCGGTACCGCGTCCTGGATCTCCGCGAGGTCCGTCGCCAGGAACTTCACGAGCGGCGTGCCCTTGATGCCGAGCAGCGTGAGGAAATAGAGTTGCGTCGCGTCCTCGGTGCTGTTCACCTGGGCGAATCGGACGCGCGGTGATGCGCGAGCGGCGGCCGTGTAGAGATGCTCGAAGGTGAAGCTGGCGGAGTCGAGCGACCGGAATGCGGGATCGTCCGCGAGGTAGTCCGTGGCACCCCAACCGGCCAGCAGCGACGGAACGGCATCCGCGTGGTAGCCGCCCGCGCCATCGCCAAGTTGCACAACGCGTGTCTGGGGATAGTGACGGGCGACCTTCTCCGCGACGACCGGGGACGGAATGGCGCCAGCGCTCACACCGGTGACGAATACCGTGCGCGGATTGTGAATGTTCGTGTACACCCAGTCGAGCACCGTCTCGACGTTCGCACCGCCACCATGCCGCACGCTGAGGGTCTTGCCGCCCTTCAAGTCATACTCGACTTCGCGCGTGCCCATGTGGACGTCGCCCGTGCAGTACGGAACGAAAACCATGGTGTAGTCGCGCACCGGATTGTCATCATTGGCGACATCGAGGAGGCCAATGCGCACCGAGACATCGTTCGCCGAGTCGGCGGTCATCGTGTAGGTCGGCTTGCCGTGCGGGTCGCATTCCTGTGCGCGCCAGCACGCACCGCCGCCGTTGAGGAAGATCATCACCTTGTCGGGAAGTCCCGGGCGCACGAGGAAGACGAAGGTCGAATCGTGCGCGCAGCCGGTGCCACTCCGGCCGGGAATGCGGTTCCATCCTCGGCTCAGTGTATTCAGGGGCCGGATGGTGTCATACCAGGCGGTAGTCGAAACGGGACGCGCAACGGAGATGACGTTGGGGCCGGGCGTGGGAGCACCGGATTGCACGACCGCCTGCCTGTGAGCGCAGGCAGCGACCGTTACGAATGCGAGCATCGTCAGTGAGCGATTCAGCATGGATTGAACTTAGCAATGAAACTGTTGGCGTACACGATCGTTCTATACGGGAACCCCGAGAAAGATCTTGCTGCCGCCGAGCTCGCGTAACGCATCGGTTGGACGTATCGGAGTACGCCACACTAGATCGCCCGCGCCGCCATTTCGGTGAGCAAGCGCACCCCGCCCTCACTGGAAACTGTTAGCTGGCAGCTCAACACTCCCCGCACTCCGCCTTGGTCTCAGCGCTGGCGTCAAGTCAAAGCTCGCTTCGAGTCCAAACGCTCCGCCCCAGACGACACTAATACCAGTAGGCACCGTTTCGAACGTACAGGTGTCCAACCTGGCGTCGAGGCCGGTAGCTCCCTCCCCCCATTCCCGCCCGCCCGTGTCACGCCGCATCACAACCATAGTAGGCGCTGTCCTTTTTGCCCTGATCGCGTGGGGCAATCCGGTGGCCGCGCAGCAGGTCGACGTCATTCGTGGTCAGGTCACGGGCCCTGATGGTGCGCCCATCGGGAATGCGAATATCACGGCGACATCGGTGCAGGGCGGTGTGAACCGAAATGCCAAAACCGACAACGGCGGTCGCTTCACCATCACCTTTCCCGGTGGTGAAGGCGACTACTACGTCAGCGTTACGTCGCTCGGCTTCGCTCCCCGCCGGTTCGAGGTAAAGCGTACCGCGGACCAGGATATTCTCGTCGCCGACACACGCATGTCGCGGATGGTGTTGCTCGACACGATGAAGGCGGTGGCCGAGCGTGGGCGGGTAAACCGCAACGACAAGCCTGCGGACATCAGCGGGAGTGAGCAGAGTGCCAGCGCCGCGGCCGTGAGCGCTGCGCAGCAGGGCGACCTCAACGCCATGGCCGCCTCCATCCCGGGCGTTACGCCCGTGACTGGCGCCGACGGCGATCCCGCGGGCTTCTCCGTGCTCGGGCTCTCGGCAGACCAGAACACGACGACGCTGAACGGCCAGAACTTTGGTAGCTCGACCCTTCCGCGCGATGCGAACATCAGCACGTCGCTCATCACGACACCGTATGATGTGAGCCGAGGCGGGTTCAGTGGTGGCCAGTTCAACATCACGCCGGGATCGGGGTCGAACTTCATCCGTCGCAGCTCGAGCCTCAACATCGACTCCCCGCATCTCCAGTGGACCGACGCCGCGGCGCGCGCGCTGGGCCAGCAATACAGCAACCTGTCGCTGAGCGGCTCGGTGTCGGGTCCAATCGTGATGGACAAGGCCTACTACAACACCGCGTATCAACTCGGACGTCGCGCGAACGATCTCCAGACACTGATCAATACCGATCCCATCGGTCTTCAGGCGAGTGGTGTGTCGTCGGATTCGGTGGCGCGGCTGCTGACGCTCGCGCAGCTCGCGAACATTCCGTCGGGGATCGGGGGTGGCACGCCGGGCGACAAGCTGAGCGATCAGGGCGTCCTGTTCGGCAGCCTGAATTTCACGCCGCCGAACTCCAGTTCCGGTCAGACGTTCAACATGACCTTCAGCGGAAACTGGAACAAGCAGACACCGGTGGGGCAGCTGACGACGGAACTGCCAGCGCACAGCGGGAATCGCACGAACTACGGTGGCGGCCTGCAGGGCAACCACACGATGTACATCAAGAATCTCTTCCTCAGTGAGAGCAGCATCAACTTCAACGGCAGCCGCAACTATGGCACGCCGTACACGCTGCTGCCCAACGGCAGTGTCCTGGTGAATTCAACCTTTGCCGATGGCACGAGCGGCGTGCGTACGCTGGGCTTTGGCGGCAGCGCGAACCTCGGCACGAAGAGCTCGAACGTCAGCGTGGGTGGCAGCAACCAGCTCTCGTGGTTCAGTGTCGACAACAAGCACCGCCTCAAGCTGTCCACCGAGCTGCGCCAGGACGCGTATCAGCAGGACCAGACGACGAATGCGCTCGGCACATTCTTCTTCAATTCGCTGGCGGACCTGCAGTCGAACCGGCCCGCGTCGTACACGCGGCAGCTGTCGCCGCGTACGCAGAGTGCCGGACAGACGATTGGGGCGATCGCCCTGGGCGACTCGTACAAGCGCAATGCCGACCTGCAGTTCCAGTATGGACTGCGCATCGACGGCAATCACTTCACGGCGACGCCGACGTACAACCCGAACGTCTTCAGCCTGTTCGGCGCACGCAATGATGTCGTGCCGAACCGCGTGTACTTCAGCCCGCGCCTCGGCTTCTCGAAGACGATCGGTGAGGCGCCGCAGGTGGCGGCGTTCGACGGAGCGGTTCGCGGGCCGCGCGCGGTGGTGCGCGGTGGTATCGGCGTGTTCCAGAACACGCCGCAATCGTCGGTGATCGGCTCGTCGATCGACAACACCGGACTCGCGAACGCGGTGCAGCAGGTGAACTGCGTTGGCACGGCCGCGCCCGTTCCGCAGTGGGATCAGTACCTCGCCGATCCGGGCAGCATTCCGACGGCATGCGTGGACGGATCCGTTGGAACGGTGTTCGCGAGCAACGCGCCGAACGTCTCGCTGTTTTCGACGAACTACAAGGATCGCACGAGCGTCCGCGGCAACCTCCAGTGGAACGGACCGATCCTCAACAACCGCTTCAGCGTGACCGTCGACGGCACGATGAGCGAGAACTATCACCAGAGCAGCTTCGTCGACCTGAACTTTGCGCCTACGGTGCGGTTCAGCCTGGCCGGTGAGGGCGGGCGTCCCGTCTTCGTGAACAACACGAGCATCGTGCCGACCACGGGAGCAATTGCCTCGCGGGATGCGCGCGTGAGCCAGCAGTTCTCTCGTGTGAGCGAACTGCGGTCCGACCTGCAGAGCGAGAGCAAGCAGCTGCGATTCTCCCTGTCGCCCACGAAGTTCAGCCAGAATTTCACGTGGTCCGCGTCCTACGTGCTCGCCGACAACCGCGAGCAGGTTCGCGGTTTCAGCAGCACGGCCGGCAATCCGCTCGATGTCGAGTGGTCGCGCAGTGCCTTCGATTCGCGCCACCAGCTTACGTACAGCGTCGGCTACAATTTCTACGACGCGGTGCGCGTGAACTGGTTCGGCCGCTTCGCGAGTGGCAATACGTTCACGCCGACCATCTCGGGCGACGTGAATGGCGACGGCTACGCCAACGACCGGGCGTTCGTCTTCAACCCGTCAACGATCGGGCTTGATCCGGCGGTTGCTGCCGGCATCAGCAACTTGTTGGCAAGCGGCTCCGGGCCGGCGAAAGACTGTCTCCAGAGCCAGCTCGGCCTCCTCGCGGAGCGCAACAGCTGCCAGGGACCGTGGACGTCGAGTGCGAACCTGAGCATCTCGTTCAATCCCCTGAAGGTGCGGATGCCACAGCGGACCACCATCAGCTTCTCGGTCGCCAACCCACTCGGCGGCGCCGACCTGCTGTTGCATGGGGAGAATAAGCTTCACGGATGGGGTCAGTTCGCGAACAGCGACCCGACACTGCTCTATGTGCGCGGCTTCGATGCATCGTCGAACAAGTACAAGTATGAGGTCAATCCCCGATTCGGCAGCACCAATCCGCAGTTCCAGACCTTCCGTGCTCCCGTGACGCTCACGATGCAGCTTCGGATCGACGTGGGACCATCACGCGAGCGCCAGCAGCTCACGCAGATGCTCGACCGCGGTCGCACGCGCGAGGGCCAGAAGGCTCCTGAGCAGTTGTTGAAGGCGATATACGGATCCGGTGGCATCCTGAACCCGATGGCGCAGATCCTACGGCAGGCGGATACGCTCGGGCTTACCGGACCGCAGGCCGACAGCATCGCAACGATGAACCGCGCCTACACCATCCGTCTCGACAGCATCTGGACCCCGGTCGCCAAGTATCTGGGCGGGCTGCCGGAGGAATACGATCAAGGCGAGGCGTATAACCGCTACAAGCTGGCGCGCGAGGCCTCGGTAGACCTGCTGATACGTCTTGCCCCAGCACTGAACTCGCTCCTGACGTCCGACCAGAAGCGCATGTTGCCCCCGCTCGTGGCGAGCCACATGGACACACGCTACCTGTCGGGTATCCGGAGCGGTACCGCAGGCGATACCGGCGGTGGCGCATTCATGGGTGGATTCAGGGGCGCCGGTGGTGGCGGTGGTGGTGGTGGCCAGCGCATCGAGATCCGCGGGGGACCGTGAGGGGCAGGAGGATAGGAGGATAGGAGGATAGGAGGATAGGAGGATAGGAGGATAGGAGGATAGGAGGATAGGAGGATAGGAGGATTGAAGAACACTGTCCTATCATCCTATCGTCCTATCATCCTATCATCCCGGAAAGGCACCGACTGACATTCGTACAGTTCGGTTCAATCCCACTGGAGTTTTCATGATTGCATCATCGAGAGCGTGTGCGCTCCTGTTCGTCGCAACGACGGCCGCGGCGCAGACGTCTACCACACCGAAAATCCCCATTCGCCAGTTGCCCGCGGCGGCGGCGACGAGCACCGATTCGATCGGTTCCGTCGCGGCTGTACGTCAACTGCCGAATGGCAATGTCCTCCTGAACGACCAGGCGCGCCGTCGGATCGTGCTGCTGGATCCCAGCATGAAGGTCATCGGCCTCATCGCCGACTCCACGAGCACGACGAACAACGCCTACGGTGTGCGTCCCGGCGGCATGATCACCTATCGCGGCGACTCTACGCTCTTCATCGATCCAGCGGGGCTGTCGATGCTCGTCCTCGATCCCACGGGCAAGATCATCCGCACGATGGCGGCGCCGCGCGCGAACGACGTCAACTTCCTGATCGGCGGTGCGTCTGGTAATCCGGGCTTCGACACGGACGGACGCCTTGTCTACCGCACCATGGACTTCGGTTTCGGCCGCGGCCGCGGCGCAGGACCGCAACCCGGCGTGCCCTTCGTTCCGCCCACGCCTCCAGACTCAGCGGCGCTGGTCCGCTTCGACCTCACGTCGCGAAAGCTCGACACGGTCGGCTTCTTCAAGATCCCGAAGAGCAACATCTCCATGTCGCAGGACGCGAACGGCCGGATGAACATCTCCATCACGATGAATCCGCTGCCGGTCGTTGACGACTGGGCCGTGATGAGCGACGGCACCGTCGCCTTCGTGCGTGGAAGCGACTATCACGTCGACTTCGTGGGCGCGGGCGGCGCAAAGCGATCGACGGACAAGATTCCGTACGAATGGCAGCGGATGAACGACGACGACAAGTCGCGCTTCCTCGACTCCGCGAAGGCGGCAATTGACCGGACGCGTGCGGCGATCGCCGCGGGCGGTCCGGGCGCAGGCGCCGCCATGCAGCAGGGGATGGAGGCCATGGGGATGGGCGGCGGCGGTGGGCCGGTGCGCATCATGGTGGAGGGA
>JALYVY010000009.1 GCA_030852985.1 Gemmatimonadota bacterium
CTCTTGTCGTCGCCGTGAGCGTCGTGGTCTGGTTCGGCACGAGTGAAGTGCTCGACGGCGTAACGGTGACCGTGTTTACCGGTGTGGGCGCTGGAGCCGTGACTGTTATGGACGACGTGCCGGTCTTGCCCTCGCTGGTCGCCGTGATCGTCGCGCTGCCGGGCGCGACGCCCGTGACAACCCCGGCCTGCGAGACCGTCGCCACCGCCGTGTTGCTGGATGTCCAGGTCACGACGCGGTCGGTCACGGTCTGCCCATTGGCATCCTTCACCGTGGCTGTGAGCGGCGTCGTCTGCCCCTGCACGACGCTCGCCGAGGTCGGCGCGACCGTGACCGTGCCGACCGGCACCGCCGTGACGGTGATGGACGACGTGCCGGTCTTGCCCTCGCTCGTCGCCGTGATGGTGGCCGAGCCGGGCGCGACGCCCGTGACGACCCCGGCCTGCGAGACCGTGGCCACCGCCGCGTTGCTCGTCGTCCACGTGACCACGCGACCGGTGAGCACGTTATTGTTGGCATCACGCGTCGTAGCCGTGAGCGGCGACGTCTGGCCCTGCACGAGCGCTAGGGTTGGGGGAGAGACCGTCACGCTGTTCACGGGGATGGCGGGCGGCGGCGTGATGGTGATGGACGACGTGCCCGACTTGCCCTCGCTGGTCGCCGTGATCGTCGCGCTGCCGGGTGCGACCCCCGTGACGACCCCGGCCTGCGAGACTGTGGCCGCCGCCGTGTTGCTGGAGACCCAGGTCACGACGCGGTCCGTCACGGTGAGCCCATTGGCATCCTTCACCGTAGGCGTGAGCGTCGCCGTCTGTCCCTGCACGACGCTCGTCGCGGTGGGCGCGACCGTCACGGTGCCGACCGGCACCGCCGTGACGGTGATGGCCGACGTGCCCGACTTGCCCTCGCTCGTCGCCGTGATGGTGGCCGAGCCCGGCGCCACAGCGGTGACGACCCCGGCCGCCGACACCGTGGCCACTGCCTCGTTGCTCGAGGTCCATGTCACCACGCGCCCCGTGAGGACCTTGTTCTTGGCATCGCGCGGCGTGGCCGTGAGCGTCGTGGTCTGCCCCTGCATGAGCGACCGCTGGGAGGGAGAGACCGTTACGCTGTTCACGGGGATGGCGGGCGGCGCCGTGACCGTGAGCGCTGAGGTGCCGCGCTTGCCCTCGCTCGTCGCCGTGATGGTGGCCGAGCCGGGCGCGACGCCCGTGACGACGCCGGTGCTGGACACCGTGGCCACCGCCTCATCACTCGAGGCCCAGCTCACGGGGCGGTCGGTCACCGTGAGCCCGTTGGCATCCTTCACCGTCGCCGTGAGCGTCGTCGTCTCCCCCTGCTCGACGCTCGCCGACGACGGCGCAAGCGTGACGGTACCAACCGGCACCGCCGTGACCGTGAGCGCCGCGGTGCCGCTCTTGCCCTCGCTCGTCGCCGTGATCGTGGCCGTGCCCGGCGCGACGCCCGTGACCACCCCGGCCTGCGAGACCGTAGCCACCGCCTCATTACTCGAGGCCCAGCTCACCGGGCGGTCGGTCACCGTAAGCCCATTCGTATCCTTCACCGTCGCCGTGAGCGTCGTCGTCTCCCCCTGCCCGACACTCGCCGACGACGGCGTAAGCGTGACGGTGCCAACCGGCACCGCGGTGACGGTGATGGCCGACGTACCCGACTTGCCCTCGCTCGTCGCCGTGATCGTAGCCGAGCCCGGCGCCACGGCCGTGACCACCCCGGTGCTGGACACCGTGGCCACCGCCTCGTTGCTCGACGTCCACGTGACCGCGCGGCCCGTCAGCACGTTGTTGCTGGCATCGCGCGGCGTGGCCGTGAGGGGCGACGTCTGGCCCTGCACGAGCGACAGTGTGGAGGGGGAGACCGTTACGCTGTTCACCGGAATGCCAGGCGGCGCCGTGACCGTGAGCGCCGCGGTGCCGCTCTTGCCCTCGCTCGTCGCCGTGATGGTGGCCGAGCCCGGCGCCACGCCCGTGACGACTCCGGCTGCCGACACCGTGGCCACCGCCGCGTTGGTCGACGTCCACGTAACCGCGCGGCCCGAGAGCACGTTGTTGTTGGCATCGCGCGGCGTGGCCGTGAGGGGCGACGTCTGCCCCTGCACGACCGACAGCGTGGGGGGGGAGACCGTTACGCTGTTCACGGGGATGGCAGGCACCGCTGTGACCGTGACGGCGGCCGCGCCACTCTTGCCCTCGCTCGTGGCCGTGATCGTGGCGATGCCCGGCGCCACCGCGGTCACGACTCCCGCCTGCGAGACGGTGGCGATGGCGGCATCGTTCGAGCTCCAGCTAACGACCCGGCCTGTGAGAGTCGCTCCATTCGCGTCCGTGACCGTCGCTGCGAGCCCGGCGGACTGTCCCACCGCGAGCGACGACGTGGGCGGCGTAACGGCGACGCTGCCGACAACCGTCTGCGTCACGTTGACCGCGGCTGTACCGCTCTTGCCCTCGGTGCTCCCGGTGACGACCGCCGAGCCGGGCGAGACACCCGTGACGAGACCCGTAGTCGCGTTGACGGTGGCGATCGCAGGGTTGCTGGAGGTCCAGGCGACGGGACGTCCCGTCACCGTGACACCGTTGGCGTCGGTCAGGACGACGGAGAGCTGAACGCTCGCATTGGGTGTGACGGTACTGAAAGCCGGAAGAATTGCCACCGACATAACCGGCACGTTGGACACCGTGACCGTCGTGACGCCGGTCTGTCCTTCGCTGGTCGCGGTGATCGTCGCCGTGCCCGCGCCCACGGCGAGGACGGTGCCGTCCTGACTCACCGTAGCCACCGAGAGGTTCGAGCTGGCCCATACCACGGTACGCCCGGTGGCGATCGCGCCCGTCGCACTGCGAGCGGTCGCCACGGCAATCACGGACTGGCCCACGCTCATCGACAACGGATTCGGCGTCACGAGGACGGATGCCACGGCGCCTTCGGTGACGGCGATCGACGCCGTGGCGCTCTTGCCTTCGCTGGTCGCGGTGATCGTGGCGACACCGGCGCTGACGCCAGTGAGCCTTCCAACACTGTCGACCGTGGCCACGCCGATGTTGCTGCTGGTCCAGAGCACGCCGCGGTCGACAAGGGCATTCTGCGCCGCGTCGTATGCAACGGCGGTGAGCTGCACCATCTGGCCTGCCGTGATGTCCACACGATCGGGGCGCACGATGACGATAGACACCGGGGCCCGCTGCACGCTCACCGTGGCGACCGCGGACTTGCCGTCCACATTAGCGGCCACCTGCGTCGTGCCGAGCGCGAGGGCGGTGACGACGCCGGCTGACGAGACCGACACGACGGCGGGATCACGCACGGTCCATACGACTGCCGCGGTGCCGATGGCCTGACCCAGGGCATCCTCGACGGTGACCTGTAGCGGCAGCTGCGCGCCGATCATCAGTGTGGACGAGGCGGGGTTGATGCGCACGGTTGCCACGCCGCGGGTGCTACCTGCGTCCGGGCCCGTAGCGGAGTTGCAGGCCAGTGCCAGCAGGACGGCGAAAACCAGCGATTTCTTGGTACGCATGCTACCACCCCTCTGCCCAATGCTTAGTGTCGTTTCGTTGGAACCTGAACGCGCGGCGATCCGACTATGTCCCGGCAGGCCGCTCGACGTACACGGGGCGCGTGCGGTGTATGCGCGTTCCGTCACCAAGCTGCCCGTCCGCGTTGTAGCCCCAGCAGAACGCCTCGCCCGAAGCCGTCACAGCGCAGCTATGCGATCCGAACGTCCTGATCGATGCAAACGTGTGACCGCCGGCGACGCGCATGGGCTGAGCACGGTCTGTGGTGCTGCCGTCGCCCAGCTGACCGTAGGTATTGCGGCCCCAGCAGTACGCGTTTCCGTCCGAGTCCAGTGCGCACGTGTGCACTGCGCCAGCTGCAACGGATGTGAATTCTATCGGCGTCTGTACTCGCGTCGGCACAGAACGATTCATTATCGTGCCATCGCCAATCTGGCCATTGCCATTGCGTCCCCAGCAGTAGGTCTCGCCTCCCCTCGTGATGGCGCAGGCATGCGCGCTCCCAGCGCTGATGGTTACGAACGCCGCCCTGCTGCGCACCGGAACCGGCGCATTTCGATCCGACGTGCTTCCGTCACCCAGTTGACCGGCGTTGCCGTCGCCCCAGCACACCGCCGTTTCGTCAAGTCGGAGTCCGCAGGCGAAATTCCACCCAACCGCCAGCGCGCTAAAGCTGAGGCGACCGGCGACCGCAACCGGCGACGCGTTGTCGCCCTGGCTGGCGTCACCAAGCTGTCCATTCGAATTGGCGCCCCAGCACCAGGCTGCGCCCGTCGCATCGAGCGCGCAAGTATGCGCTGCACCAGTCCCGAGCACGGTGAAGACGCGATCGCCACCGACACGCACGGGCGCCGAGCGCGACGCGTTGGTGCGATCACCAAGCTGTCCGTGATCGTTGTCGCCCCAGCACCAGGCGAATCCGCCGCGTGCGATTCCGCAGCTGTGTGAAAGCCCGGGTGCCAACGACACGAAGCGGACATCCTGGCTGACGAGCGCGGGCGCCGCCGCGCGCGGGCCAGGCGCGCCACCGAGCTGCCCCTGATCGTTGCTGCCCCAGCAGAATGCGCGACCATCTGCCGCCAACAGGCAGCTGTGACGGCCACCGGTGGTAATGCTCACACTCGGGGGCGAGACCGCGCTCCGGCGGCCGACCTCCGCCACCGATCGCGCGGGTGTCTCACTCGCGAGGGCTGCTGGCACGGCTCGCGCCGCCGCGCGCTTCGACTCGGCAGAAGTCGACGTTCCGCTGAGCGCGTTGGGGGCAACAGCCAAAAGCGCGCGGTCCGTCTGCGCGGGGAGTGGGGGCACCAATGCGACCGAGCGAGCGAGATCGCTGCCGGCTGGGGTCGTATCCCTGCCCAGACCTCCCGCAGAGTCGGCCACGGCCAATGTACCTACTTCTGCACCTGGTGAGCGCTGACCTGCGCCGGAGTCCGCAAGCACCGGCATCGTAGCCTGCTCCACGCGTGCGTGGAGCGCAGGCGACAACTCCGTCATCTTCGACGGAGGCGTGCGCGCCTGGCGCAGCGTGATGAGCACGGCCAGCGCGCTGATGGCGCTCGCGGCGGCAATCACCCAGGCAGTCCGCCGCCGGCGTGTCGCCGCGGCGGCCCGTGCTTCGTCCACGTTGGACGTAGGCAGCGTCTCGGGAAACTCGTGCAGCAACGTGCCCCAGTCGATCGGAGCCACGGCTGCCGTTGCACGCGAGAAACGCACGGTCTCGGTGTGCGTGGGCCGAGGGCGGACAGTTGGCCATTCGCGCGCAGGATCGTCGAGTGCCGCGAGCAGTTCCGGCATGTTCTGCCAGCGCGCTGCTGGATCCTTCTCGATACTGCGCGCGATGATGCCGGCGATGCGGCCGGGAACGTCAGGCCGAATCTCACGCACATCCGGCAGGTACTCGTGCTTCTGGTGATACAGGACCGCGTAAAGGCTTTCACCGGCCCACGGCCGGACACCGGTGAGCATCTCCCAGACAACGAGGCCGAGGCTGTAGATGTCGCCGCGCCCATCAAGCTCGTTGCCGTCTATCTGCTCGGGTGCCATGTAAGTTGGCGTACCGATGGCGACGCCTGCCATCGTGAGCTGCGTTTCTCCGGTCGTCATGGAGCGCGCAAGGCCGAAGTCAGCGAGGAGCGCGCGTCCATTGGGCTCGATGAAGATGTTGCCGGGCTTCACGTCGCGATGCACGATGTCCATTCCGTGCGCGGCATCGAGGGCGCTGGCCACGTCGCGTAGAATCGACTCCGCGCGCTCCGGCGAGAGTCGTCCCTCGTCGCGGAGGAGCTGATCGAGGGTGCGCCCCGTCATGTGCGCCATGACGAGCCCGATGCCGGCTTCCCCGAGATCGAGGACGCTCTGCACGGGGATGACGTTGGGATGATTCAGCCGCGCGACGTAGCGTGCTTCGCGCGCGAAGCGACCGATTGCCTCGTCGTCCTCGACATACCTGGCGTGAATCAGCTTGATCGCCACCTCGTGCCCGGTGGCGCGCTCGCGAGCGAGATAGACGACGGCGGTGCCACCGCGCCCGAGCTCACGCAGGATCTCGTAGGTTGGTTCGAGCGCGGCGAGGCCCGCGGGAGACCGCTCGCTGCTCATTGGTTCACTGTGCCCGGAAGCGGAGGACGACGTCGCCGAGCTCGATGCGGTCGCCGTCCACGAGCGGACGGGGGGCATCCCCCGACGACATTGCCTTGTCGTTGACGACGAGCGGATTGGTTTGCGAAAGATTCGTCACGCCCCACTGCCCATCGATGAAGGCGAAGAGAGCATGGCGGCGACTCACGGTTCGCGACTCGAGGGCCACTTGCAGCGGCGACGCGCCGCCCTCGCGACCGAGGGTCAGCTCCGCGCGCTGGCCGGGGACGCGCACGAAGCGGATCTCACGAAACCGCTTCTCGCCTTCAAGCACCTCGAGCCGTCCAGGCAACAGCTGCACTGGCTCGTCGCTCATGCGACGGAATCGAACCGTCTCCTGGACGCCCGGCAGTCCGGCTCCATCGTCATCCACGACGATGGGGACGAAGCGCTCAAAGTCGGATGGGCGCGGCGCCGGGACCTCGAACGTCGCGCGCCCGGCGAGCGCAGGCTCCGGGTCTGGCGTAATGAGGGGCGACGACTGGCGGACCTCGGAGGCATTCGAGCGACGACCCGGTTCTACGGCCGGGGCGACCCCGCCATTCGACGCCGCGATCGGCACGTCGCTGGCCGGCGGAGCGACGTTGTATCCCATGATCTCGCGTTGCCGATCCCGCAACGGGATCCCGGCCTGCCCTGCGACCGTGTCACCGGCGATGACAGTCGCGGGAACGGGCGCGGGCACAGCGTCGCTCGGCCCCGCCCACGCGGACTCGGTCGGCGAGCTTTCATGCTCGCGCGAATGCGCCGACCGCATCGGTATGACGAGAGGCGGCAGTTCGCGCTGACGAATGCTGTCCGCGATGCGCCAACTCGGCAGCATCACGGCCATGAAGACGAGCACGCCGATCAGAACGACGCTAACCAATCCAAAGGCTACGAGGGCATTAATGGCCGTTTCTCCAGCGGGGAAAGTTCAGTACGCAACCAAGACATCGATGCGCAAGACGTGTTTCTCGATCGGGCTCCACAGTAACATGTTCGTTCCCCAAAGGGGAGCCAGTCTGACGGTACGAAGGCGACTGACCAGACCAGTCTGGAGTACTGGCGGACAGCGAGGTGTGCCGCGCAAAATCCGCCACTCGTTTCGCACCTGCCCTCGGCGTGCCATGACATTGGTCAGCTCGCCCCGCGGAGTGCCGGCCACAGCGAGCAGGACGAGCATGGCCATGGGAGTGCCTGTTCAAGAATAGCTGTGTGTTCTGGTACCACGTCAGGGGAAGCGGTAACCGGCGCTGAGGCCGCCACACAGGATTGTTGAAGCTCGGGGAAACGTGCTGGCTGGTCGATCTAGAACTTGCGGGCATCGCGCCGCATCACGAACCCGGGAACTCCGCGCTCGCATCCAATGCGCTCGAAGAACGCCGTGCTCCCGTCGCGCGCGTTGACGTAGAGCACCCCGCGTGGCGTCGCGTCAAAAGCACGATTCATCAACTGTCGCCCGACGCCCCTTCGCTGGTAGCCCGGATGCACAACGATGTCCGCGAGCGCGGCGTACAGATATCCGTCAGTGATCACGCGCGCGATGCCGATGAGCACCCCGTCGTACCACGCTGCGATGTTCAGGGTCTGCAAGAGCGCCGTCGTCGTCCTTCCCACATCGGGCGCGTCGGTCGAGACGAGACGCAACAAGCCGAGGTAGTCGGCGGCGTCCACCGACATCTCGATCGTCGGCGATAACCCACTTCCCGTGGACCTCTGCTCCCGCGCCACTTTCTCCGCAGCACGCGTCCGCGTTTCTTCAGCCTCGTCGCGCTGGGCCGCGGCCGGAGCGCGCCGGATGCGATGATAGCGCTCCCACACCGACCCGATTGCGCTCCCGAGCAGGAGGCCGAGCGCGCCTGAGATCACGCCGGCGACGAAGACGATGACGAGAAACACGAACACGCCGTGCGCCGCATTGCCGCCGTCGTCGAACCCGCGGGAGATGTACGGCCACGCGTAGGGCGCTGCGGCAAACCAGCCGGCTATGAACGCGACGAGCGCGACACCATCCTTGATCGACGTCCGGCGCAGCGTGTAGAACTCCGACAGATCGACCCCCTCCCCGTGCGTGAGCGTCGTTGCGATATCAGCGGTCCGACACGCACAACTATACCACACATTCCACGACTCGCGGCCTGATACACTCCGCGGTTCGGGCAAACGACGTGATGAATCCCAGTAGCCGAGGGCGCGGTGGCGATCGTGGCGCACGCCGGAGCGTTGAGTCCAGCGAGCGTCCGAAGAAATCGCTGCGTCACGAGGTGGTGGACCGCGTGCTCGAACGACCCGGGCAGGAGTTGCTTCGCCAAGTCCACCGCGAGGAACTGCGGGTTCGTGTCGATAACCTTGTACCGCGGCATCTCGTGTCTCCAGAGCGAGAGAAAGCGATTGCGAGCGCGACGCCAGAATACAAGATTGACGCGAGTTATTCTACAGCCTCGTTATATGGCCACGGCTTTCGATGACTGGCGAGAATAACTGTGCGCCGTTATAATACATACCGTGATACGAAGCTTCGCCAATTCCGCCAGCGAGGATCTCTTCAACGGTGTCAGTAGCCGGCCGGCGCGGGCCGCGTGTCCGACGAAGTTGTGGCCGGTGCTCCGTCGGAAGATGACGCAACTCAACCGCGTAAGCGATCTCCGCGAGCTTGCGATTCCTCCTGGGAACCGGCTGGAGCGCCTCGTCGGATCGCGCCGTGGACAGCACAGCATCCGCATCAATCAGCAGTATCGTATCTGTTTCCGCTGGGAGGCCGGCTATGCCGACGAAGTCGAAGTCACGGACTACCACTAAGCGCCGCACCGCCCACCCGGCTCGCCCCGCCGGACTGGTGGAGCGCCTGCTTCCGCGCATGGTGCCTCCGACCCATCCTGGCGAGATGCTGCTGGAGGAGTTTCTCAAGCCGCTCGAGATCACACAGTCCGCGTTCGCCATTCGGCTTGGTGTTTCCTTTCCGCGGTTGAATGAGATCGTCCGTGGCAAGCGTTCGGTCACGTCCGATACCGCGCTCAGGCTCGCGCGCGTTACCGGGATGAGCGCCGAGTTCTGGCTTGGCCTTCAGCTCGATTGGGATCTGTGGCATGCGCTCCGGTCCAGTGAGGCCCGGGCCATCGCAAAGCTGTCGCCGCTCCCGCGCGCGGGCTGAACGTATGCATCACATGGCGGCCAAATAACGTGCGCTGCACCAGACGGGCGATTGAAGGAAGCTCGCTCTGCTCGCATTTGGCATATTCGATTGCAGCAGAACCGTGGCGTTGATATGACTGGGTGGTGTCAAGACTGCCAGTTTACAGGCGTAGCATGAGAACGCGTGGTTTTACGTGGGCCCGAGGCAGCATCGACGGTTGATCCTGCTGATATACGCCGGTTTCCCCCTCGCGGGAGTACGGCAAGAAGCAGATGCGTCGGGAGCTGGCTCATTCTAGACTCGGGGATGCCGGTGCTGCGTCCTGCCCGGCCCGCATAACGCCGTCGAGCGTGCTCGCCCATCGCACCTCGGCGCCACACGTCGGACCATCGCCATCAGTTCAGGGTGCACTCACGGGTTCGACTTCGCGCGCGACCGCCCAAAGGAACCCGACGAGCTCCCGCGCGACCGCGACGACCGCAATCTGCGACCGCTTGCGGTACGACAAGCGATTGAAGCGCGCGTGCAATCGCTGTTGTGCCTTCCATGCGTGCGTGATCACCGCCGGCAGTTTGCCCGCCTGCCGACGCTTGAGATCCACGCTGATCTGCAGGCGATGCCAATAGCTCGACGCCGCCTGCACGAGCACGTGCCGGCAGTGACTGTTCCTCGCTTTCGTGATCGAGCCGAGCCGTTGCCGATTCCCACTCGAGTCCTCGCGTGAGACGAGCCCCAGTTAGCACGCGAGCTGGCAGGGCCGCTCGAAGCGGCGCCAGCCCACGAGCTCCGTCGCCAGCACCATCGCCGAGTGCAGCGAGATCCCGCGGAAGCATTGCAGCGTCTGCACCATCGGTTGCAACGTCGGGCGCTCGGCGTGCTGCGCAATCTGCCGGTCGAGTTCCTCGCGGCGCTGCCGCTTGTGCGTGAGTAGCGCATGATACTCCCGATAGACGAGCGGTCTTCATGGCACGCGTGGATCTCGCCGTCGCGCGCCACCCGTTCGATCAACTGCTTCAGCTTCGGCAGGCCATTGGGCAGCTTGTCCAGCCGCGTCGGCGCCTTGGCGGCCCGCCGGCAAGAGAGCAATGGTGATCGAGTCCTTGTGCACATCCATCCCGAGATAGAGGATTGCGCGCGCGGGCGTCGGGGTCGCGGACGCAGGCTCCGGGGTCCTGACAGCGAGGGTTGACATGGGTTGGTCTCCGGGTGATGCGACAGTGGGACCGTCGCAGGTTGCTCTGGTGATTCGGCTCAACGCGCGAGGAATTAACCCACGCGAAGTCCGGAGGCCAGCCCAGTCATAACTTCTATACACTACACAAGGCTCCTTTTTCGGGGCGGCGTTCGTGGCAAGTACGCCGCACAGAATGCCGAGGGATCCAACGTGGTGCTGCTGGATCCGGATGTGGCGGCTGTGTTTCCCGATGCGAGCGCCGTCAACACCGCATTGCGCGCGCTCGCGGACATCGCGCGGCGGCAGGTAAACGGTCACGTTCCAGCGCCGTAGCGTATAACGTGACGACTGCCGCTCTCGTCTTTATTTCTTCAGCTTCGCGCGCAGCTCCTCGAAGAAGTTCTCCACCACCACCATCGTCGGCGTGCCGGCCATGTCCTCCCAACTCCGGTCTCGCACCATGAGAAATCGCTGATCGTCGGGCGTGATCGCAAAGGTGCCCCTGACCAAAGATCCTGAGCGCACTCCATCGGGGATGGCGAACAGGACGCGGGGCGGTTCGGCCGAGAAGGGCGGACCCGGATGGAGCTGGACGACATACATGTTCGTTCCGCTGGCGTAGAAAATCTCGCGCCCGTTGTGCGCCCAGAACGGAGCGCTGCCACCCCCGCTCGAGACTTGCCACCTGCCGCCATTCACGTCCGGGAATGGGCGAACGAACACCTCGTTCTTGCCCTGCTCGTTCGACACGTACGCCAGCCAACGGGAGTCCGGCGACAAGGCCGAACCTCCTTCGTCATATCCAGTGGCCACGATCCGACGCGCCGCGCTGTCCACTCCCGGCTGCACCGCGAGAATGTCACCCCCTGCCTTGGCCCCCGGCGACCCGATTGCGCCAAGCACGAGCCACCGACTATCGGGGCTCAAGAATCCGTCGGTCGGTGATTCTTTTCCCCAGAGGAGGCGGGGCTCGCCCGTACCGTCGGCGGGCTGCTCCCACAGACCTAACCGGCCCGCCCGCCGCGTCATATCGGGCGGGATGGGCCGGTCCGAGAGGAAGGTGATGGCGTGCCCGTCGGGCGTCCACGCAGGCGCTCGATCCTCTCCGGGGTAGAGCGTGAGGCGTGAAACGGGACCTGTGGGTAACTGCTTGATCCAGATGTCGGTGCCAAGGTCGGTGAGGAGCGTGAGCGCGATGCGCCGTCCCTCCGGCGACAGGGCGAGACCCCAGCCCTGAGGAACGTCTCCCCCGTTGTAGGTCCCTCCCGTGTTCACCTGCCACGAGGAATCCACAGGCTCCGCATACCCGCGTCGGTCCACCCACACGAGCGCCGCATTCGGTGTCGGGCCTGGCGCGAATTCCGGCGATCCCAGGAGATAGACCGCGGTCCCCTCGTCCGAGACCACGAATCCCGGCGCCTGGATGCCGTCGAGGATCGGGACCGGCTTGCCGGTGACGGCAAGTTCCGTGTTGCTCCAGGGCACGGCCATGAGCGTGCCTGCGCTGGTCAGGTACAACACGTGTCCCGTGGGAACGTACCAGGCGCCGACGGCGTCATTGAAGAGCGCACGAATCGTATCCTTCCGCGCGTCGTACACGTACACACGACTCGGCCGACAGCTTACAGGCCCGACGCAGTTGGTGAGGTGGGCCGTGAACAGGATGCCCCGTGCGTCAGGAAGGGGCGTCGGCAGCCACGGAAAGCGTCCGTCGAGCTTTGCTGGTGACGCGATCACCTGCGACGTGGCTTCTCCGGAACGGAGGCGGTGGAGCGTATGGGTCCGGACGTCGTAGTAGAAGATGGAACCGTCCGTCAGCCACGCTCCGTGGTTCCAGGTGGGGTCGACGGATTCTGCGAGCTTGAGCGAGGCTCCGCCCGTGCTGGGGATCTTGCGCATCTGGCCGTTCGCGAAGAATCCGATCCACGCGCCGTCGGGAGAGAAAAACGGTCCCGAGCCATCTTCCGTGCCGGCCAGCGGGCGCGCAATGAGTTCGTCTCGGCGCTTGAGGTAGAGTTGGCCGGGTCCCGTCAGCGGTTTGCGGAACACGAGGGAGACACCGTCAGGCGAGAGCGCCGTCTCCACTCGCAACGTGATTCCATCGAGTGCACCGGACGCGCCGAGGGTGGTCGGGTATCGCGCCACGAAATTCGCACGACGTGGACGGAGCCAGCCCCAAGCGGCCAGCACGGCGGCCAACACCATCAAGATGGCCAACGCGGGCACGACGAACCGTCGGGTCGACGCACCCGCGGTCGTCATCGACCGCGCGACTGCAGGAGTGTGGAGCGCGTCGGCAAATGCCTTCGCGCTGTCGAAACGGTCTGCCGGCAGTTTCTCCACCGCCTTTGCGACGGCCGCCGCCACGTGTGGTGGCACCGCTTTGCGCAGCTCTGTGACCGGTCGGGCCTCGTGCGTCACGATCTTCATGATGATCGCCTGCGCCGACGAGCCGGTGTGCGGGGGCTCGCCTGTCAGCATCTCGTACAACATCGCGCCCAGGGAGTAGATGTCCGAGCGATTGGTAACGTGCTTGTCCGCCGTCGCCTGCTCGGGGGACATGTAGAGCGGCGTCCCGAGCGACAACCCCGTCTCCGTCATCCGCCCGCCCGCCGCCGCGCTCACCGCCAACGCAATCCCGAAGTCCGCTACCATCGCCCGACCGTTCTGCAGGAGGATGTTCTCGGGCTTGATGTCCCGGTGAATCACCCCCTGGTCGTGCGCGTACTGCAGCGCGTCCGCCACCTCGGTGGTGATCCTCACCGACTCGTCGATGCCGAGCTGCACCTCGCGATCGAGTTTCTCCCTGAGCGTCTCTCCCTGGATGTACGGCATGACGTAGTACAGGAACTCCGTACTTTCGCCTTGCGCCGGTGTCGTGCTGCCGCTGTCGTACAGCGGCAGAATGTGCGGGTGCTGCAGCTGCGCCGTGGTCTTGATCTCCTGCAGGAACCGCTCGGCGCCGAGCACGGCGGCCAGCTCGGGTCGCAGCACCTTCAGTGCGACCTTACGGTCGTGCTTCAGATCCTCGGCGAGATAGACGGTCGCCATGCCGCCCTGGCCGAGGCGGCGCTCGATACGGTAGCGATCGGCGAGGGCCGTGGAGAGCTGCTCGGTGACTTCAGCCATGGGTCTCGCCCCTCGATCCGGGGCCTGCTCGTCGGATGGGAAACTCGATTCGGATAGGGATTCGAATTGAAGGACCCAAAGTACACGCCGCTGCGGAGGTCGTCGAGACGACTTCCCCGATGCTCCGTCCTGGACCCGGTATGAGTGCTGACCGGGGAAAAGCCCTCCTGGTGGTGGCGCATCGAAATCCGTGTGGTCAGTACACTGGTGTGTTCAACGGAGAGACACGGGCCTGAAGCAGCAATCCTGCGTGCAGCCTCCTAACACGGAAGCTCAGTAGCTCCCGCCGCCTCCGCCTCCGCTCGTGGAGCCGGACCCGCCAAAGGAGCTGCCGCCTCCACCACTACTGTCGCCTCCTCCGCTGCTCGACACGCTCGGCACCGGAATCTGCGGCAGCTGTATCTGCTGCGTCCATGACGTACCGCACGCCTTGCACTCAAACGCATCCTCGGCGAGGCCCGACGTCATCGTCGTCGCCGGCACCAGCACGGTGCGCTCGTGCGACACTGCACGCCGGTGACACACGGGGCACTCGACATACTTGCTGAACCACGCGCGGTAGGGAAGCACCGTGGTCTGGCCACACTCGCACTCCCACACGTCGTAGTCCACGCTGCCGAGTTGCTCCTCGACGTCCTGCCCGTGGTCGAGCTTCGCCTTGTCGGCGGCTTCGTCGAGCCGACGCATCATGCGGCCGCAGCGTGGACATTTCCGTCTGTGAGATCGCCGCCATTCCAGCGCCCCGACGATCGACGCCAGCAGCGCGACCAACCCGAATCCGCCGAACACGAACGGAAGCCGCGATGACGGAGCGGTCGGCGCGAGCGCTTTGCTCTGTACGATCGGCGAGTGCAAACCAGCCGGTGCGCCAGCCACGGCGAGCCCCTGGTCGGCGCGGAGCCGCGCTTCCACGCCGGACACACCTGCCTCAACGGCCGCGGCATACGCCTTCGCGCGCAGGTGCGGAATGATGGAATCTCGGCAAATCGAACCAGCGGTGGCATCGACAATGATGCCCTCCACACCGGTGCCCGTCTCGATCCAGCACTCGCCGCGATGACTGGGCGCCAGCTCCTTCGGCACCATGAGGATCAGCACACCCGCATCGCGCCGCGCGGATCCAATGGCGGCGACGCTGCCCACCTTCCACGTGCGGTAGATCTCCACCGCCACCTGGTTCGCGGAGTAGTCCCCGATGGACGGCAGGATCGCGACGGCGATGTCGCCGAGCCCGGCCTTCTGCACGCTGCCGATGTGGGCATCGAGTGCAGTATGAGCGTCGCTAGCGAGCACCCCGCGCGCGTCGGAGATGAACGACGCTGGCGTGGGCACCGGAGGTACGTACTTCGTGATCACGCCGCCAACCGGCGTGCGTTGTGGCAGCGCGAGCGCCAGCACCAATGCGAAACGGATGCGCATGGGCGACAATCTATATCCGCCACCGTTCCTGTTGACCATGCGCAGGGAGGCCCGCTACCGAATCGGCAGCGGGCCTCTCGTCATTGCGGACCTGTGTGAACGCGCGCCAGTCTCAGACCTGCCGCATCGCGATTACTTCGATGACTGGCGGGCTCGCTATCCGAGCGCCAAGGAGACTCGCCAGCTGGCCGCTCGGCACCGTCGCCATCCGCGGACTCCCAACACCCGTCATGCGCCGTGCGCGCTCCACCCAGCGCTTCACCGTCTTCAGCGGTGGAACCACGCGCGTCAGTTGCTTCTCCTCGTTCACGATGTCCAACAGCTGAACCACGTTCTCCGGCTTGCGTTCCGAGAGTTCCGTCACACTCTGGATACCCGACGACTCGAGAAGTTGACCGAACCCCGTCCCGATGCCGTTCACGCGCATGAGGTCCGCCTGGTTCGCCCATGTGAGCAGCATCGATGCGGGCAGGTCCGTCGTGGCCGCGAGCTGGGCGCGTCCGTCCATCGTCTCGCAACGTGCCATCAAATCATCGGATGTGTGTATGCCGACTGCCGCGAGACGCTCGGCGAAATGCACGCCGATTCCTTCGATCTGTTCGATCTTGTAGGTCATGTCGCAATCTCCTTACCGGCCCGCGCGATGCTCCGCTGCCGTTGCCGATTCCGGGGGGGGAAGAGACTACCCGTCAGGCGATTCCTGACGTCGCTCTCCGAAGTGCTGTGCATGTCTGTATACCATGAATATAACGGGGTACACCCCGTATCGCAACCGTAAATTCATATCCATCAATGGTTTAGCAATTCGGCTGCGCTGCGCACCAGGCTCTACGTGGATGCGGTCCGACAGGATGCGCTACCTGCCCACCTCGCGCGCGAGCCGCGCGTAGACCGTCGAGTAGCTCGCGAGCTGCGCGCGCATGTCGGCACTCGGTGCGCTTACCTGCGTCTCCATCGCCTGATAGAGCGCACCAATCCTCGACTGCAGCTCCGCGACGGTGTCCGCCCGCGCGCGCACGTTGCCTGCGCGTGCGCGTGCGAGCAACGCAGCCGTGGAACGATCAAGCGTCGCCACTGTGTCGAGACCGACGTGCCACGCATTCGTCGTCGCGACGGAAGCATCCTGCCTACGATCGGGGCGCACCTCGAACGAGCTGCGCCCTACCTCGCGCCCACTCACTGCGAGCGTGACGACGTATGATCCCGCGCGCACGAACGCGCTGTTGATCGCGCGACGCGTATTGTCGCCGTCCTCACCGCCACTTGCCGAGGGCGGCGCTGGAAGCGGGAGACCGCGGAGATTCCAGGTGCTCGCTGTCGCGCCACGACGCGTGGTGATCGGCTGGTGCCACACCTCCGCACCGTTCGTTGACTTCACGGCGAGCACCGCCGCCGTCCCCGAATCGGCTGACCACACCGTGAACGTGATGCCACTCGCCGGATTCTCGCCGCGGAACATCATGTCGCCATTGTGCGCGAGTCGCGATGCGAGTCGCTGCTGGTATACGATGCCTGACACCGGCGCGAGCGTCACCGGCGCCGCGAGCGCCACCGTCGACGTACGCCGCAGCGGACCTACGTCATCCAATATCCAGATGCCGCGGCCGTGTGTGCCGAGCACCAGGGCGTTGTCGCGTCGATGGAGGGCAATGTCGTTCACTGGCACCGTTGGCAGGTTGGCGCGGAAGGGCAACCAGTGCTGCGCCGCGTCCGTCGAGAGGAACAACCCGAACTCCGTGCCGAGGTAGAGGAGTGACGGATCCACCAGGTCTTCGCGCAGGACGAGCGGAATGCGCGACGGGGGAAGGTCCGCCACCACCGACGCCCACGTCTGCCCGAAATCGGTGGAGCGGAAGAGCCAGTTGGTGAAGTCGCCGTTCTGGTGCCCGTCAAACATCGCGTACACCGTGCCCGCCGCGTGCCGCGACGCCTCGATGTTGCGCACCCACGTGCCGGCGGGAAGACCCTTCACGTTGGCGGTGATGTTCGTCCACGTCTTCCCCTCGTCACGTGAGACGCTGAGACGTCCGTCGTCCGTGCCGACGTAAAGCACACGACGATCCTTGGGTGATTCCGAGAACGCGCTCGTTGTCGGATAGAACGACGCGCCATCATCGAGCGAGAGCGTGTTCGAGTCTGGCAACTGCCCCATGATCGCGAGTGACCGGCGATTCACGCCCGTTGTAAAGTCGCCCAGGTTCGTCCAGCTCTGCCCGCGGTCGCGGGAGCGGAAGAGGTTGCGCATACCCGCGTAAAGAGTGTGCACGTCGTGCGACGACACCGCGAATGGCGCGTTCCAGTTCGCACCTTCCTGAAATCGACCAACGAGCGGCGCCGGTGGTCCCCAGTTGCCGCGCTTGTAGACGTCGCCCTCCGGCCACATCGGACGGATGCTGCGCTTCTCCATCGTCTGCAGGTCCACACGCGTGATGCCGAGGTACTGGGACGACGAGTAGAGCGTGCGGTTGTCGGTGGTGTCGAACAGCGTCGTGAAACCATCGCCGCCGCCGACCTGGAACCAATCCTCATTCACGATTCCATCGCTCCACGACGTCGCACTCGGCCCACACCAATTGTTGTTGTCCTGCATGCCGCCGCAGATGCGGAAGGGCACGGAGTTGTCGAGGCCGATGTGGTAGAACTGTCCCACGGGCAGGTTGCGCTGGAAGAGCCAGTGCACGCCGCGATCGTACGAGATGCCGAAGCCGCCGTCATCGCCCTTGACCACGTGGCGCGAGTCCCTCGGGTCCACCCAGATAATGCGGTCGTCTCCATGCAGCGTCTGCTTCGGCTCACGCCACGTGTGACCACTGTCGTCTGACACCGAGTACTGCACCTGGTAGAGGCGGCGTTCGTCGAGCGGATCCACCAGTAGCTTGCTCGAGTAGGCGGGGCGCGGATTGTAGTCGCCCATCTTGCGGAACGACGCGCCCTTATCGTCCGAGCGGAACAGGCCGCCGAGCCGCCGCTCGTACGAGACGCTCGACGTGTAGCGCTGCCCCTGCTCCACCGAGACGTAGACCACGTTCGAGTTGCTTCGATATACGGAGATACCGATGCGGCCGAGTGTACCGGTTGGAAGACCGGTTGTGAGCTTCTGCCAGGTGGCGCCGGCGTCTGTCGACTTCCAGAGTGCCGAGCCGGGCCCACCGCCAACGAAGCCAAATGCTTGTCGGCGGCGCTGGTAGGTCGCGGCGTAAAGTGTGTTCGGGTCTGATGGATCCATTGCGATTTCGGTGACGCCGGTATCGTCGTCGCCCTTGAGCACCTGCTGCCACGAACGCCCACCGTCCGACGTCTTGTAAAGGCCGCGTTCGGCACTCGGTGCCCAGAGTTTGCCAGGTACGGCGACGTAGACGATGTCGCGGTTAGTCGGGTGTGTGACGATGCGCGCGATGTGGCCGCTCTGGGGAAGCCCCATGTTCGTCCACGTGCGGCCGCCGTCGGTGGACTTGTAGATGCCGTCGCCCCAACCGGAGCTCTGCCGGTTGGTGGCTTCGCCCGTGCCGACCCAGACCACGTTAGGGTCGCCCTGGAAGAGCCCGAGTGCGCCGACGGAGTGGACGTCCTGCTTCTCGAAGACCGGTGCGACGGTGGTGCCGTTGTCGATGGTCTTCCAGACGCCGCCGGTCGCGCTCGCGATGTACATGAGCGTCGGATCCGATTCGGAGACCGCCACATCGGTGATGCGTCCCGACATCGTTGCCGGTCCGATGAACCGGAAGCGCAGCGTGTTGAGCATCGGTGCGTCGAGCGCGCGTTGCGCAGCGATCGGCGTTGCGGTAATGAGCGCGAGGAGGAGTGCGGCGATGAGTCGCATGAGTCGGGCGATGCGTGGAGAGGTCGGCGGGCGAATCTGGAAATGCTCGACGGCTCCGTTTCGCGCAATGGTGCGGGCCGTCGTTGATCACACCTACTCCCGAGCGAGCGCCCACACGTCTGCCACCGGGCCAAGGTGGCCGAGCTTCTCCGGGTTGATCACCGAGCGGAGCGCCTGCACTGCGCCATTGTCCGAAAGCTCCAGCATGAAGACAGAGATCACCCGACCCGCTCGGTCCCGGACAATTGCACCTGGATCGCCATTCACCTCGCGCACTTCGAGCGCGCCGCCAATGCCTGCGAGTCGCTTTCCCAATCCAGCCAGCAGTCGCGCAACGTTGCTCTCGCCGACGATCGGCTTCGACCACTGCGGCGCATTGCCCCCGCCGTCTCCATACACGACCACGTCGCTGGCCAGCATCCCGATCAGGCTGTCGACGTCACCCACGCTCACCGCCGCAAAGAATGTCGACGCGAGCCGCTCGCGCTCATCCGGCGTCCCGACAAATCGTCGCCGACGCGACTCCATCGCCTTCCGCGCCCGACTCGCGATGCGCCGGCAATTTGTTTCCGTCTTGCCGATGATTCCCGCGACCTCCGTATGCGTGTAGTCGAACACGTCGTGCAGCAGGAACACCGCGCGCTCCACCGGATTCAGTCGCTCGAGCAGCAGCAGGAACGCCATCGACAGCGAGTCCCACTCCGCGCCGCTCGTGTGCGGGACGTCGACGAATGAGCCATCGGTGAGCAGGGGTTCGGGCAGCCACAGTCCAGAATATTCCTCACGACGGACGCGCGCCGAGCGCAGGTGGTCGATCGCCAGCCGTGTGACGATGGCCGTCAGGTACGCGCGCAGCGAGTCAATCTGCACGCCGTTGTCCCGCGCGCCCGCATAGCGGAGGTAGGCGTCCTGCACGATGTCATCCGCGTCGCCGGCTTCGCCGAGCATGCGGTAGGCGAGGCCGAAGAGCGTGGGGCGCAGCTGTTCGAAGGTGGTCGCGTCGCTCGTGCTGGTGTCAGGCAGCATGTACTACGCGTGGTTCGTTCACCAACGCCTCTCGAAAGCCATCGCGCCACGACTTCCATCGCGGCGTCCACCCCAGCTCGCCCTTGGCCTTGGCATTCGATGCGCCGCTCGCCTCGTCCATGATGCGCACGACCGCCTCGCCGGCGAGCAGTCGAGCGAGCCACACCGGAACTTTGCGCGGCGGTGGCGCTCCGAGCGCCGCCGCCATTGCGGGCAACCATTCGCTCTGGGGCGCTGGATCGTCATCCACGATGTTGTACACGCCGCCGTCCCCGCGCTCCATCGCGATCGCCGTTGCTTCCGCGGCATCGTCGGCATGAATGAACGACATCACGCCCCTTCCGCGCCCCACGATCGGTAGCCGTCGCCGGCGGACCATTTCCACCATCTCGTCCGATGCTCCCGGGCCGTACAGGCTTCCATACCGGAGCACCAACCCCGTAAGCGGCGCATTCAGCACCGCTTGCTCCACAAACTGGATAGCGCGCATGGTCTCTGCCTGCGACGCGAGCGGCTCGTCGTCCAATGGATCGCGCTCCGTCGTCAGCTTCGCCCCCAGCCGCCGACTCGGCCACCCGCAGAAGCTCTGCGCCACGAACCGCTTCACGCCCACCGCGTCAGCCGCAGACAACAGGTGACTCGTGCCTGCGGTCCGCAGCGCGTTCGTCGTGGCGAACCAACGGTCGAAATGCCGCATGTCCGGCGTACCGGCGAGCGCGGTCATCTGGTGCACGATGACGTCAGGCTCGGCGCGCGCGACAGCGTGTCCGACGGCATCGGCATCGAGCCCGTCCATCACGAGTGCCTTGGCGCCGAGTCGTCGGAGCGTGTCGAGCTTCTCCTTCCGGCTGGTTGTGGCGAACACAGAATGTCCGCGTGAAACGAGTTTTGGGATCAGCCTGCTTCCTATCACTCCGGTGCCGCCTGCAATGAACGTTCGCATCGTCAATCTCCGTATGTGGTCATATATAGGAGACGAGATAGCCTGTTCCGACTGTGACATCGTCCATGCGTTGGCATCAGCAAGGAAGTAGCGGGTGCCACGCCGGCAGATCAGTTATGCGACGATCGTCGCCCCTCCCGCGCCGTCCACACCGGCAATAGCCCGCGCTCCACGAGCACTGGCGCTTTGCGCAGGTGCGTGGAGTGCTCCCACGCGGCGGCGACGTCCAACAGTGATCCATCCTGCCACGGTCGCGCCGAAAATTCCAGACCGAACGGCAGTCCGCTCTCGTAAAAGCCCGCGGGCACCACGATCGCCGGCACACCGATCATGTTGACCCAGCTCGTCGCCGAGTGCGGCCCTTCGCTGAGGCGTCCGTCCTGCGGCATGGATTCGTCCGGCGGCGGCATCTGGATCGCGGGATATACGAAGCCATCCAGCTTGAAATGGTCGAGCGCGGCGACGTAGGCGCTCAAGACGGCGCGGCGCGGCGCGCGATAGAGTCGCTCGGCGTCGGCGTCGGTGTCGAGGCGACGCTGCACGAGGCGCACGCCGGGGAATTCGCGAAAGCCATCTTCCACGCCGATCGATGATACGTAGAGCGGCATTCCCACGCGCTGCCTGAACTCCGCGCTCGAATGATATTCCGCCGGGCCGAAGGTGCCGAGAAAGCGGTCGGTGCCGTCCTGCATGTAGGCGTAGGTCGAGACCGTGCTCGCGAGTCGCGCGAAGTCCGGACCGAGAATGCTGTCATTGATCACGACCTCAGCGCCGGCGGCGCGCAACGCATCGACCGCCGTGAGAAACGCCGCGCGCGTTTCCGGGCGCAGCGGCATGTCGGCCGCGTGGCGGACGGAATCGGCGGCGCGCTCGGGCACGCCGGCGGGAATACCATGAAACGGCACGCCGCTGCCGGTCATGATGAACGCGGGCACGCCAAAGCGTTTGCCCTTCAGCGATGCCGCGGCAAGCGACGATGCATTCGGTAGACGACGCGCAGACTCCGGTGCCGCCAGCGTTGGTGGGTCGAGTGAGTCCGCGCCCAACATCACCTGCAAAGCAATGGCCGCGTCGCCGACCGTTCGTGCGATGGGACCCGTGTTGTCGAGCAGCCAGTCGAGCGGAGCGATCCCGGCAATGCTCACGAGTCCGCGCGTTGGGAAGACGCCGACGAGCGCGCTCGTCGCCGCGGGCATGCGGATGGAGTTGCCCGTATCCGTCCCATTGCCCAACACCGCCATGTTCGTCGCGACGGCCGTGACGACGCCGCCGGAGGATCCGCCAGGAGAAAAGCGCACGTCGTACGCGTTGCCGGTGCGTCCGAACGAGGTGCCGCGATTGGTATCGCTGTTCGCGAGGTCGGGCATGTTGGCGAGTCCGACGATGATCGCGCCGGCGCTGCGAAACTTTCCGACGATGGTCGCATCGCGCGGCGCAACGAGTTCATGTCCTGGTGTCGTGAAGCCTGCCCACCCGGCGGTGGTGACCTGCCCTGCGACGCTGGTGTTGGACTTGATGACGATCGGCACGCCCCACAGTGGACCTCGAGTCACGACCCCCGCCGCTGCGAGCGAGTCCAGTCGCGATGCGTCGGCCAGTGCCTGGTCGCGGAGCACCGTCTCGATTGCGCCGTAGACACCGTTGTAGCGGTCGATGCGCGCGAGGTGCCATGCGACGACCTGCCGTACCGTGTACCGCTTCTGGGCGTACAGCTCCTGGAGCCGCGGGACGGTGACATCGAGCAGGTCGCTGTCGATCTGGGAAATGACGACGGGCGCAGGGGACGTTGCAGGATCGCCCGCGCGGCAGGCGGTGCCGGCGAGCAGGAGGAGCGCAAACGTGGCGCGCGCGATGAAGTGTGTCATCCTTCGAGAATACAGCGTGCGCGAGAACTCGGCGAGGCTCGGCGCGCTGCACCTGTCCGTCCTCCCATTCGCATTTCGGATTTCTACATTACCAGTGCCTTTGATCTCACGCTGCACCTTTGCCGATAGTTTTGACTCTGGCGTCGCTCGCTGTGGTATGTTCGTTTTGCAAGTGCCCTTGGGCGTTTAGAACTCAACCTGCTTCCTCAGGCACCCACATGCTTCGCCACTCGATACTGATCGCGATGCTGGCGTTCTCGGTCCTCGCATCGCGCTTGTCTGCTCAGTCGGAACGAAGCCCGTTGAGCGCAGATGTCGCCGTTGGCCTGAGCTACGGGCAGGGAGGTGGTATGCGGGACGCGCGCACGGGCCTGGCAGCGTCGGGCGTTATCGCGCGGGCGCTACGCCCCGCGCACGTGGGTCGTCCGGTCGTAGCGCTCATCGGGAGCACTCAAGGTCCGATCAGCGGAGGAGATGTCTGCCTCCTCACTCCGGGCAGCGGCGGGTGCGTTCCGAACTATCCTCGGATCGAGTCCCTCGGGCTACTTGGCGGTTGGACGCTGGGTCAGGGCAACGACGGGGCGGCTGCACGCGTGCTCCTCGGCCCCGCCGTCTTTCATAGCCAGGACGGCGGCTCGACCGGCGGAGCGCAGGGACGCGTGGATTTTGCTACACCCGCACTCATCCACATCGCGCTACTCGCGTGGGGCCAGGGCAGTGTGCTGCCTCGGTTGCGTGGCGAGACCTACCGCCTCGGAGCCATCGGCCTCGGCGTACGCGTGCGATGAATGGCGTGTCCCGGAGGTCCGGATCCTTGAGCGCCGGCTGCTGACAAATAGTTGTGAAAGGACGTTCCGCTCGCATTTTATCAGAGTGATCGCAGTTGAGCTGGGGAATGTCCCTATCACGACAACACTGGAAAGCTGATGTGTGTTACTTGGCAAGCTCGCCTTAGGCTGGCTCTCTACCACGATCTCCCCATGTGCGCGGTCGGCGTGTGCGCGGCGCACGTGGGTGGCGCGCAGGTCGCGCCGCGGACACAGGTCGTCCGGATCGTGGGCACTGATTACGCGTTCGTAGCACCCGACACGGTCCGTGCAGGACCGAGCGCCTTCCAGTTCGAGAATCACGGAACGAAGCACCATGAAATTGCCGTGGTGCTCGCGCGCCCGGGCACGACGGTGGCGCAGATCGTCGCCGCAGCGGGGGCCGGGCTACCGGCTCCGCGACTCGCGGAGGCATACGGTGACGGGCCACCGTTGGGCGTATTGTTCGTAGCGCCCGGTGGGACGAGCCGGGCAGCGTTGGTGTCGTCGCTCGAGCGCGGACGCGTGTATGTGATTGTGTGCACGCTGCGGGACAGTCCGACGATGCCAGAGCACGCGGTGCTGGGGATGTTTCACGTCATCCACGTCCGCTGACACCTCGCCGGTCCGCGAGCGGCCGATGTTCACTGCACTCCGTCGAAATCGATATAGCCGCGCACCGCATCGGTACGCGTCAGGCGAACCCGCACGCGCTCGCCCACGTCCATCCCCTCGTACCCGTGCATCACGCGACCTTCCGCGGGCGGTGACAGCAGCCGCACGTAGGTGCCGTCCTTGTTCACGCCGGTGACGATCGCATCGAACACACTCCCGATGCGGTCCGCCAGCAACAAGGCGGCAGCGGCCTTCCGCACCGTGCGTTCGACATGGTTCGCCGCGTTCTCGCGCTCAGTGCAATGCGCGGCAATCGTCGCGAGCTCGTCATCGGTATAGGGCGCGGGCTCGCCCGCAATCGCGGCCTTCACGAGACGTTGCGTCACGAGATCCGCATAGCGACGATTCGGCGCCGTCGCGTGCGTGTAGTCGTGCGCCGCGAGACCGAAGTGTCCCTGATCATCGGCGGGGCCAGGCTTGTCGACGACATATTCGCCGGGACCGAGCAGCTTGACGATGCTCAGCGAGAGATCCGCGAAGCGCACGGGGTCGGCCTGGCGTCGGATCGCAAGAAAATCCGCCAGCGGCTTTGGATCGGGTATGGCTGGCAGCGTTGTACCATACGTCGCGGCAATCTCCACGATGCGGCTCCATCGCTTCGGCTCACGCACCACGCGCCGAATGGCCGATCGCTGCTGCTCGGCCAGGTACTGCGCGATCGCGACGTTTGCGGCGATCATGAAATCCTCGATGAGGTCGCGCGCGCGATTCTTTCGCGTGATCGTGATCGACTGGACCTTGCCGTCCTGGGTCACGGGCGTTGCCTCGACCGTGTCGAACTCGAGCGCGCCTGCCTTCTGTCGCCCCGCCTTGAGCGCGCTCGCGATGCGGTCCTGTAGCCACAGCTGTGCTTCGAGCGCGGGATTGTTCTTCACCTGCTCCGGTGCCGCACCGCGTCCCTCGAGCCACGGCCCCACCGTCTCGTACGCGAGCTTCGCCTTATTGGTCGTGATCGCCCGGTAGACGTCATGCGAGCTCGGACTGCCGTCTGGGCCCAGCACGACTTCGACGACGAGCGCTACCCGATCTCCGCCCTCGTTCAACGACGTAAGCCCGGTCGATATTTCCGACGGCAGCATCGGGAAGACGTCGACTCCGGTGTAGACCGACGTTGAGTTCACCATCGCGTGCTGGTCGAGCGCGGAACCCTTCCGGATCAGCGCGTCGACATCCGCGATGCCGACGAGGAGCCGCAGTCCCTTGTCCGGCAGCTCCTCGGCCCACTCGATCTGGTCGAGGTCCCTCGAGTTGTCGTTGTCGATGGAGCTCCACAGCAGGTTGCGAAGGTCCCTCACGCCACTCGGAGGCTCAGGCGCGCGAAGCAGCTCCAGCTCGGCCGCAGCGGCAGCGTCCAGCTCGGGTGCAAACTTGTCGGCGTGCAATGCCGCGATGGCGACGGCGTGGAGGTCGTTCATTTACGTGGATTGGTAGTGGGTTGATATCAGCCAAGGGCCGGAGCGAGCGTCACACTCACCTCGGCGCCTGCCCCGGAAGTAGCGGTAATGGTGGACCGCTAAGATCCTCGCGGTACTTCACGACCCGCAGATGGTCGCCCGCGTCCTCCATCTCGTAGATCTTGCCTCGTGCATTCTGGAAAGGCTGGTGCAGCACGAGCATCAGCGTACCGTCGAACGCGCGGAAGAGCATGCCGTGCCCGCTGTCGTTCCCGATAACCGGATCGAGCTGCTCCCACGGCCCCTTCAACTCACCCGACTTCGATCGCGCGATCGTCTGCACGTAGCCGTTCCGCCCCAGCTCATTCTGCATGTAGCTGGCCCAGAGCATGAGCAGCGCGCCCGACTTCGTGCGAAAGAGCTCGGGACCGTCGGTGACGTAGTGATTCTCCTTCGCATTCGGCACCATCTGCGCATCGAGCCACGGCGCGTCCGACGCCTTGAAGAGATGCATCGGCGTTCCGGTGGCGGCCGAGAGGTTGTCGTTGAGCGGGATGGCTTCCATGGTGCCGTCGACCTTCTGGAGCCACTCGTGCGCGTACACCATCCACGGCTTGCCGGCGGGATCGACGTAGAGCGTGCCATCGAGCGTCATGAAGCCCGGCGGCGTGATCGGCGCGTCCGTCTTCGTGAGCACGAACGGCCCGCGCGGCGAATCGGCGACGGCAATCATCGTCGCGCGCATCGTGTTCGGCCGCGTGGAGTCGGTCGTCGGCAGGTGCTTCGCAGGATTGTGCAGCGTGGTGAAGAGATAGTATTTGCCGCGATAGGCGTGCACTTCTGGAGCCCACGCGTTCACACCGGGGTCCGCCCAGCTGTCCACCGGTGCGACGAACGCGATGTACGGACCTTCCCACATCGCGAGGTCTTTGCTCGTGTAATACATGGTGCCGGTGCGCCCTTCACCGGTGATGCGGCGCGACGCGGCCGTGTAGAGGTAATAGGTGCGTGTCGACTGGTCCGCGACGATCCAGGGATCGTGCAGCTGGATGTCCGGCAACCGCAATCCAGTCCTTACCACCGGCGGTGCGGTGGCGTCCGGCGGCGGCGCGTTCTGCGCCATGGCGCGAGGTAGCCCAGAGGCAAGGAGAAGGAATGACGCCGCGAGGTACGCGCGCGACTTGAAGCGATCTGGAGAGCGGAGCATTGTCATCCGTGAACATGGCATTGCCGCTCTCGCGGATGATTATCGGAGAACGCAGAAAAAAGCATTCGAGTAGTTCCTCTGCGACCTCTGCGGCTGTTGCCGTTCTCTGCGCCCTCTGCGTCAACATGGGTTCTTCCGCTCTCATCCTGAAAGACGTTGTTAGTGGCCATCGCGAATCCAACGACTCTTACCGAATCAACGCGAATTGCTCCTCTCACCCGTACGGAGATCACACTGCACATGAACCATAACGGCGACTGTGAGAGTAGACGAGCGAAGACCAGTTCGCGTTGATGTTGTTGAGATTCGCGTAGATTCGCGCTGCCAACGATCAACGTTTTCCCGACATGGCACGACGAACCTCACTCATAGCGCAACGCCTCTATGGGATCCAGCTTCGCCGCGCGACGCGCCGGCACCACACCAAACACCAACCCGATCCCCACCGATACCACCACCGCAATCCCCGTCTGCAGCACGGGCGCATCGGCGGGCACGTTCATCAACATGGTCACCCCTCGCCCCGCTACCAGTCCGAGCACGATCCCCAGCAGTCCACCAATGCCGGTGAGCGTCGCGGCCTCGATCAGGAACTGCAGCAGAATGTCGCGACGCGTGGCGCCAAGTGCCTTCCGAATGCCGATCTCGCGCGTGCGCGCGGTGACCGACACCATCATGATCGCCATCACGCCGATCCCGCCCACCATCAACGCCACCGATGCAAGCACCAGCATCACCAGGAAGAAAATATCGGTGATCGACATGAACACGTTCAGGATCTGATCCTGGCTGAGCAGGTCGAAGTTGTTCTTGTCGGCTGGCCGCAGCCGTCGCATCTCGCGCAGGGCGATCGTCACCGCGTCCTCCGCATCGCCCACCGTGATGCCCGGCTTCGGCTTCACGACGATGAACAGCGCATTCGTCTTGTCGATGTTGTACGCGTGCCACGTGAACTCGAACGGCAGGATCGCCCCAACCTCCTGACCCGGTGGCGAGAAGATATTCGCGGGATCCTGGTAGAGGCCGATCACCTGCACCGGACGTCCGCCAATCTGCACCGTCTTCTCCAGCGGATTCTCGCGACCGAAGATCTGCCGCGCATGCCGCTCCTGGATCACGGCCACCGGCGCCCCGCTCTTCAGCTCATTCTTCGTGAACCACCGGCCCTCGAGCAACTCTCCGCCGATCACCTCCTGATAGTGGTCGTCGGCGCCATAGACGATGACGCCGCGCGTCCGCGATCCACCGTAGTTCACGCGCGCCTGCAGCTGCGACCAGATGCCCGCATATCCAATCTGCGGCAGCTGTGCAATGCGCCCCGCCTCTTCGGCGCGCAGGTCCGGGCGAATCCTGATGTATGCCGGGAGCTGGTCCGGATTCACCGGCGTGGTCGAGAAGACCTTCATCACATAGAACGTCGTCGGCCCCGCAAGGCTGATCGTCGTCAGGATCTGGTCGCGAATCCCACGAACGATCGTCGCCATCGTCATCACCGTTGCCACACCGATGACGACGCCGAGGATCGTGAGTCCCGACCGCAGCTTGCTCACGCGCAAGGCATCGAGCGCAATGCTCACGTGCTCGCGAAGCTGGTCCGCCGACGGAAGCCTCCTCATTCTGCGCGCAGTGCCTCGATGGGATCCAGCCGCGCCGCACGACGCGACGGATACACGCCAAACATCACGCCCACCCCCGCACCCAGTCCCACGGCCAGCACGACGGACCACCACGTGATCTTCGCGGGCAACGGCGACGCGAACGCCACCAGCTCCGCGAAGGCCCAACCCGACAGCACCCCGATGATCCCACCGAGCATGGACAACGCAACCGCCTCGGCGAGAAACTGTCGCTCGATGTCGCGCGCCCTTGCGCCGACCGCTTTTCGGATGCCGATCTCGCGCGTCCGCTCACTCACCGCCATCAGCATGATGTTCATGATCACGATGCCACCCACGACCACACCAATTGCGACGACCGCCGGAATGACGCTGAACAGCACTGCCGTGAGTTGCTTCCAGAACGCGACGAGTGCGTCAGCCGTCTCGACCGAGAAGTTGCTCTCCTGCGACGGACGCAGCCGGCGCGTAAGCCGCATCGCCTCCTCGGCCCGCTGCATCCCGGTCGCCACACCGCTTGCCTCGGCCATCTTCACCGAGATCGACGTCGTGGCCCGTCGTCCGTACAGCATCTCGTAGCGCGAGAAGGGAATCAGCGCGATGGCGTCAAACGATTGACCCAGCACCCGTCCCTTTGACGCGAGCACGCCGACGACTTCGAAGCGCTCCTTCGCCAGCTCCACCTGTTGGCCAATGGGATCGGCGTTCTCGAAGAGCTTGTCCGCCACCTCGCTGCCGAGCACCACGACCGCGCGCCGCTGATCCTCGTCGACGTCCATCAATGGACGCCCGCGATCGAACGTGTAGTCCTGCACCTCCTGATAGCCCGCGGTGACCCCGCGAATCTGGACGTCGCCAACTTCGCGGTTCTTCCACCCGATATTCGAGAGTGGCGTAGGAAAGCCGGACGTGAGTGCAATCGCCTGCGCGTCCGGCAGCGCCGCCTGCACCACCGCGAACTCGGCCCGCGTAATCATCGGGCGTTTCGCAACCTGCTTCCACATCTCGTCGTCGAAAAAGCCGAGCTGGATGGGGACCCGCCGCACCTGAAATGCATTCGTGCCGATCAGCGAATTGGCGACGTTCTCCTTGACGTACGCATTCATGCCCTGAATGACGGCGACGACGGCGACGAGGAATGCCACTGAGACTATGATGCCAAGCAGCGTAAAGAAGCTGCGCAGCTTGTTGGCGAGGATCTCCGCCAGCGCCGTGGTGAGTACGTCAATGAGCTGCATGCAAACCGATGTCTCCGGCCTTCCGGGCAGCGCGAGTAGAATAGCGACCCCAAGTATGCCACCCTTCCAACCCTTTCGCTCCAACGTGTGTCCAACGGCATCGAAGGTGGCTGCCGTAACCTCCCCGCCATCAGGTCGTCATCAATTCCTAATGTTGCACCTCATTGCCATGTGTATCCATCGGCCGTAAAGTCGTTGTGCCGAAGATTCTCTGGACCCCCCGCCCTGAGTACCTCGAGATGCAACAGCTCCGTAAACGTTGGCTCCCGATCCTCCTGATCGCATTCGTGGTGGGAGCAGCCGCATGGTACGAGTGGCCATCGAGCGCATCTGCGGCCGAAGCGTCCCTTATTGCGCCGGTAAAGCAGGGCGACTTCAAGGTCATCGTCACCACCACGGGCGAACTGCGGGCACGCAAGTTCGTCCAGGTCACCGGACCGATCGGCGGCCAGGCCGTCAACGTGTACCAGACGAAGATTTCGTCGATCGTGCCCGAGGGGTCGCTGGTCAAGATCGGCGACGTCATCGCGGAGCTCGACAAGTCCCCGGCGGCCTCCAAGCTCGCGAGCGTCACTCTCGACCTCCAGAAGGCGCAGGCCGATTACACCACCGCGCAGCTCGACTCAACGTTGAACCTCGCGCAGGCGCGCGAGGACGTCCGCACCGCCGAGTACCTGCTGGAGGAGAAGAAGCTGGCGAAGGAGCAGGCGAAGTACGAGGCGCCCACGCTCAAGCGACAGGCCGAGATCGATTACGAGAAGGCGGACCGCGGCTTGGCGCAGTCCAAGCGCAACCTGGACACAAAAACCAGGCAGGCCGTCGCCAAACTGTCCTCAGTCGGTGCGGACCTCGGGCGTCAGCAGAACAACCTGAAGAACATCCAGACGTTCATCGCCGATTTCACGGTGAAGGCTCCCGCGCCCGGAATGGTGATCTACTTGCGCGACTGGAGCGGCAAGAAGAAGGGGGTGGGCTCGCAGTGGAACGCGTTCGAGAATGCGGTCGCGACCCTGCCCGACCTCACGCAGATGGAATCGCAGACCTACATCAACGAAGTCGACGTCCGGAAGATCGCTGTTGGCCAGAAGGTTCGGATCACGCTCGACGCCGATGCCACGAAGAAGCTCGATGGCGTCGTCACGCACATTGCCAATGTCGGCGAGCAGAAGCCCAATCAGGACTCGAAGGTCTTCGAGGTGAAGATCGACGTCACCCAGGCCGACACGACGCTCCTCCCCGGCATGACGACGGCCAACGCAATCGAGACGGCTTCGATTCCCAATGTCATGTCGATTCCCCTGGAGGCCGTCGTGAACGAAGGCGGCTACCAGTATGCGTACAAGAAGTCGGGCAATGGCGTCGTGAAGCAGATGATTGAAACGGGCGTGTCGAACGATAACGAAATCATCGTGCGTCGCGGCCTGTCGAAGGACGATCGCGTGCTGCTCGTGCCCCCGACCGACAAGTCCGGCGTGAAGGTCGAGAAGATCGACGGTCTCAAGCCGATTACCGCTCCTGTCTCGGGCGGCGACACGGCGAAGAGCGTCAAGGTGCCCGCCGTCGCGCCACCCCCGCCTGGTGGATTCACAAAGGCGATTGGCACCCCCGCTCCGTCGTTCACGCCAGCGCCCGCGCCAAAGCCGAAGGGCTGATCCGTGACCGCCGTTCCTCTCGAGCCGGGCGCAGCTGCTCCATCGCGCGCCCAGGCGCTTGCCACGCACATCCTGTTCAGCGGCGGCATCGCGGCGGAAGCCGTCGTACACAACAAGCTGCGCGCCAGCCTCACGTCCCTCGGCATCCTCTTCGGCGTCGCGTCGGTCATTGCGATGCTCGCCATCGGCAATGGCGCCGAACAGGAGATCCTCGCCCAGATGAAGCTCCTCGGCGCCAACAACATCGTCATCACGCCGATCGTCGAGCAGAAGGAAGGCAAGAACGAGAAGGACGATACGAAGAAGGCGGCGAAGAAGTTCACGCCGGGCCTTACGTACCTGGATGCGCAGGCGATCAAGGCGACGATCGCCGCCGTGCGCGCAACGAGCAGCGAGGTCGTCATCAACAGCGTCATCACGCGCGAGGGACATCACCGGTCGGGCAAGGTGGTCGGCGTGGACTCCACCTACTTCGACGTGAGCAATCTCCATCTCGCCGAAGGCGCGAACTTCCTGCCGCGTGACTTCGCGCAAGCGCTTCCGGTGGCGATCATCGGCCCCGGCGTGAAGTCCCGCTTCTTCACGAGCGAGAATCCCGTGGGCGGGTCGATCAAGGTGGGTACGCAGTGGCTCACGGTCGTCGGCGTGCTCGAAGACCGGAAGGTCTCATCCGAGACCGCCAAGCACCTCGGCATCCGCGACGCGAACATGGACGTCTACGTCCCGCTCCAGAGCATGCTGCTGCGCTTTCGCAATCGCGGCGAGGTGACGCAGTCCGAGATGGAAGTCGCCCAGCAGGAGGCGAACTCGAACGACAACAGCGACTCCACGCAGACCGATGAACAACGCGCCGAGAAGCGGAACTACCACCAACTCGACAAGGTGATCGTGCAGGTGGCGAGCTCGCACGACGTCACCGCCGTCGCGGACGTCGTGCGACGGATGCTTCAACGCCGCCACAACGACGTCACCGATTTCGAGATCAGCGTACCCGAGCTGCTCCTGAAACAGGAGCAGAACACCAAGGCGATCTTCAACGTCGTGCTCGGCGCCATCGCGTCGATCTCGCTGATCGTCGGTGGCATCGGGATCATGAACATCATGCTCGCGTCGATCCTGGAGCGCATCAAGGAGATTGGTGTGCGCCGCGCGATGGGTGCCACGCAGAAGGACGTGCTCGCGCAGTTCCTGAGCGAGGCGGTAATGATCAGCCTCGCGGGTGGCATCGCCGGCATCATCGTGGGGTGCATCCTCGCGGTAGTCATCGAGCACATCGCGAAGATTCACGCGATCGTGTCGATCACGTCGGTCGTCGTGGCGTTCGGTGTGTCCGTCGCTGTGGGACTGGTGTTCGGGATCATGCCGGCACGCAATGCGGCGAAGCAGGATCCGATCGTGTGTCTGCGATACGAGTAGGAAAGCATTTACCGCAGAGGGCGCAGAGGAGAAGCGCGCAGAGGCCGCAGAGGACAACTGATCGCCATTTCGGTTCGGTTTTTGACCTTCCTCTGCGCCCTCTGCGAAGTAGCTCTCTGCGCCCTCTGCGGTAACGATCGCTGTTCAGTTGGTTGCCCCCATTCAATGCCATGAGACATCCCATGCGTCGCTCGTTGCTCTTAGCCGCGCTTCTAATACCAGCCGTCGCCAACTCACAGACGATCGCTCGCCAGACCCTCACCCTGCAGGACGCCATCCAGATGGCGCAGCAGCAGGGCCCGCAGGCGCAGGTGGCGCGAAGCACACGCGACGCCGCGCACTACCACGACAATGCGTTCAACGCGGGACTCAAGCCGCAGCTCTTCCTCGAGGGCGATGCGGCCAACGTCAATCACGGCATCAACGCCATCACCCTTCCCGATGGATCGACCCAGTTCATTGGGCAGGCGCAGAACCAGTCCTCGATGACCCTTGGCTTCAGCCAACGGCTGCCGCTCACCGGCGGCACCGTGAAGGTCGGCTCGAAGCTTTCGCGACTCGACCTCTATGGAGAGAACAAGCGGTCGACGCTGTACCAGTCGTCGCCGATCGTCGTGAGCCTGCAGCAGGACCTCTTCAAGCCCAACGCGCTCATGTGGGAGGAGCGTGTGCAGTCACTCAATGCGGTGGTGGCGGAACGCGGGTATCTCGAGGCGCGGGAAGACGTGGCCCGCACCACCGCCGACGCATTCTTCAATCTCTATGCACAACAGATGGCGCTGGCAAACGCGACGTTCAACGCGGCGGTGAACGACACCCTGTACACGCTCAACAAGGGACGGTACGAGGTCGGCAAGATCGGCGAGAACGACCTGCTCAAGAGCGAGCTCGCCCTGCTCCGGGCGCGCGCCGCCGTCGACGACGCGAAGCTCAATCGCGATCGTGCCGAGGCGGCGCTGCGTCGCATCACGGCCTATCCCGCGGATCGACCGCTCGCGATCGTGACGCCGGATTCCATCCCGGTGGTCGACGCCAATCCCGACGTGGCCGTCGCGCAGGCGCTCAAGAACTCGAGCTCGATGCGGCAGAATGAGCTCGACAACACCACGACGAAGCGCGGCATCGCGCAGGCAAAGGCGAATAACCGCTTCAATGCCTCTATCGTCGCGAGCGCGGGCTTCAATCAGACGGCGGCTACCTTCGGGCCGGCGTATCAGGCTCCGCTCGGCGCGCAGACGTTAGCCGTCGGCGTCAACCTCCCGCTACTCCAGTGGGGAAAGGGTACCGCCGACATCCAGGAAGCCGCCGCGTTCGCGGAGCGGTCCGCGGCGAACAACAAGATGCGGCACGATCAGCTGGAGGAGGACGCACGCTTTGCGGCGCTCGGTCTACAGCAGGCGCAACGGAACGTCCTGCTCGCTGCGAAGGCGGACACGGTGGCGCAGAAGCAGTTCGAGGTGGCGCGCAACCGCTACATCATCGGGAAGATCCAGAACGACGCCCTGTATCTCGCACAGGGCGAAAAGGACGCGGCGGTGTTGGCGAACGTGCAGGCGCTCAGGAATTATTGGATGTCGTTCTACCTGTTGCGGCGAATTACGCTCTATGATTTCGCGAAGAAGGTGGAGTTGACGGACGATCGGTAAAACTGTCGTTGGTTCTGTCGCGCTAGGGATCAGCCTGGTGATTGGGCTCCCGATGCACGTGCTCGATTTTGGAGTGGGAAAGGACTGGTAGCCATGCCATCTCCAGACAACGCGGTCCGGCTGCGACCGGGTCCCCCATCACCAATTCGCATGCAGTTCGTTCCGCCCTATATTCCGAAAAGGGAGGAGCCTATGACCCGCTCACGGATGACGCCCTTCTCGCTGTCTTCGGCTATGCCGCGGATGTCTTGCACGACCAGACCATGCTGTCCGTACATCCCGGCGCTGGCTAGTGCTGCTGCTTCTGGATGAGAATGTTCCGATCGCTACCGTCGTGCCCTGCGCGCCGCAGGGCACGATGTGTATTCGGCCACTGAAAGTTCCGTGGGAGCGACGGACGAGATGCTCCTGGCACGCGCCCATGCAGAGCGTCTGAAGGCAAGGACATCGGCGATCGATCAGGAAGGTCGTACTGCCGTTACGCTTCCTTCGCAGTCTCCGCCAGCGCCGCGAGCAGCCCGGGCACACTCGTCTCGACGCGTATGCCAAGCGCCGTCAGTTCCGCGCGCAGCGATCCGGCGCCCGCGCCCCCGGCGATGAGGACCACCCCCTCGGCAAGCCTGGACCGCAGTGCCCGCATCTCGTCGAGCAGGTGCTCGCGATGCTGGACAAATACGATGCTCACTGCCACCACCAACGCCCGCGACACCCGCGCCGCCTCGGCGATGTCGTTCGCGGGGAGGTCGGCGCCAAGATAGAGGACGTTCCAGCCGTCGACCGCGGCGGTGGCGCCGACGAGCGCCGCGCCGATCGCATGCCGCTCGCCAGCCGGCGTGGCGACAACGATCCGCGGAGCGCCGGCCCGCTGCGCGAAGCCTCGCATGGTCTCGGCAACGATGTCGTGAAGCACCGAGGTTGCGAGATGCTCCGGCGCCGGCGCCAACCGACCCGCGTGCCACTCATCACCCATGCGACGGAGCAGCGGCACGGCGACGAGCTCGAGAAAATTCGAGATGCCGTGCGAGGCGGCCGCTCGGCGCAGGATCTCGTCGAGCGCGTTCGTGTCGAGCGCACGTGCGTGGGCGAGCGCCGCCTCGACCGTGCGGCGTGTGGTAACGGAAGCGTCGGGCGGGGCGACCCGCTGCTCCCGGGCCGCGCCGTCCTCCTCGAGTAGCGCCGCCAAGGCTTCATCCGGCAACCCCGCGACCTGCGAGATGCTCCGGCCAGCGCGGGTGACGGCGCTGAGCATCGTGAGCCGCGCGATATCCGCGTCGCTGTACACGCGCTGTCCACCCGGACCACGATGCGGCTCGACCGCAGAATACCGACGCTCCCAGACTCGCAACACATCCTGGCTCAGTCCAGTCCGCTCGGCTACGATAGCAATACCGTGCCGTTTGTCGAGCCGGTCGGCATCTGGAAGTTCTTTCATGAGAGGACTTTAGCCATTGTGTCCAATGCCTGCCAATGATGAAGATGGACATGGCCTTGACAAACACATTCCAGTTGGGCATAATTGCTGGACAACAGATAGACATACACTGTCGAGTCGGGACAGGCGGCGCACCAAGGTCCGCCAGCGCGACGATCCGGCGGTGATGGCCCGCCCCATACCACTACCGGAGATCGGCATGAACAACCGCACCCGTTTCGCAGGCGCCGCCCTCGCGGCCCTCGTCACACTGCCCGCCATTTCGTCGGCGCAGAAGTCCTCCAAGGAGATGAAGCCCATGAAGAACATCGTACAGGTCGCCGTTGAAGCTGGCCAGTTCAACACCCTGGCCGCCGCGCTCAAGGCCGCCGGACTTATCGAGACGCTCGAAGGCCCGGGCCCGTTCACGGTCTTCGCGCCGACGGACGCCGCATTCGCCAAGCTGCCGGCCGGTACGGTCGAAGGCCTGCTCGCCGACAAGGAAAAGCTCACGTCGATCCTGACCTACCATGTCGTGAGCGGCAAGGTCATGGCCGCCGACATCGTGAAGTCCAACGGCGCCAAGCCGAAGACGGTCAACGGCCAGGAGCTCGACATCGTGGTCCGCGACGGAAAGGTCTACGTCAACGGCGCGCAGGTCGTGACGGCCGACGTCCAGGCGTCGAATGGCGTCATCCACATCATCGATGGCGTGCTGCTGCCGAAGGCCGCTCCCGTCCACACCGAGCGCTAGTTCTCCATCGGTAATCAGCCACGGCGATGATCGTCCACCGAGTGCACCCACCCATCCGGTGGGTGCATTCGGACCGCCGCGGCGATGCCCGACGCGATCGTCGGGTAGTTGGGCGAGGTATCGAGTTGGCGCCAGAGCGTGCCCGGTGTCACGACGAGCGAGCGATTCCAGCCGGCCACTGCCTCGGGAGTCAGCAGCGTGGGGCGCCGTCGCCATCTCGCGACAAGAGCCGGCGCATGCGCGCCGAGCCATGCTACGCGGCGCGGCATACGCAGCTCGCGCATTCGCGGAAACTCTGCACCGAGCAACCGCATGAACTCGCGCCACGTCGCGGGACGATCGTCGGCAATTGGGCTCTCGCCGTGCCAGTCGCATTGCGCCGCGGCAAGGAGCGCCGCTGCGGCGTCCGATACGTGGAGGTGAGAGAACGGGCGATCGCCGCGGCCCGGCGACACCACGAGCCCGCGCCGCGCCATGGCGAACATCGCGTCGCACGATCCATACACGTGCGGCAACCGGATCGACGTCACCTGCATCCCGCTCTCCCCCTCGATTCGCGCCAGCGCCTGCTCGGCCTCCAGCTTGGCGCGGCCATACCCCGTCCACGGTGCGGGCACGGTGCTTTCGTCGACGGGACCACCGCTCCCATCGTAAACGAGCGTGCTGCTCGAGAACACGAACCGGCGCACGCCGGCTTGCGCCGCGATCCGCGCCAGCCGCTCCGTACCGCCCACGAGCGACGGCGCGACAATCCCATACGACTCGAACGTCGCATGGCCGGCGAGGTGAACGACGACGTCGACGTCACGCAGCGCGCGCTCGAGGCTACGCACGTCATCGAGGTTCCCGGGCACGAGATCGCTCGCGAGATCGCGGACGTACATCGCGCGGTGCGGGCGATGCACCATGAGGCGGCGCGATGCACCAGCGGCGGCGAGTTGACGCGCCACCTCCACTCCGATGAAGCCCGTCGCCCCGGTGACGAGAATGCGTCCGCTGTTTTTGCTCCTGCGCATGCCGATGAGGCATGCGCCTTCCATGCCGTACACCGCGCGGCACTAGCTTACCGCACTCGCGGAATACCGCGGAGGAGGAGCGACTGATGCGAGTGCTCGTGACTGGCGCCACCGGTTACATCGGCGGACGCCTCGTGCCCCAGCTGCTCGACCGCGGCCACGAGGTGACCGTGCTTGTGCGCGATCCGCGCCGAGCCGTGCGTCGCTCGTGGAGCGATCGTGTCACCGTGCGCGCCGGAGATCTCCTCGATCGCAAGTCGCTGGACGGTGCATTCGAGGGCATCGAGGCCGCATACTATCTCGTGCACTCGATGTACTCCGGCGCCGACTTTGCGACGCGCGACCGCGACGCGGCCACGCACTTCGCCGCCGCGGCGGCCGGACTGCCACGACTCGTCTACCTCGGCGGCCTCCTGCCGCATGAAGGCCGGCGACCCTCGGCCCACCTCGCGAGCCGCGCCGAGACGGGACGCGTGCTCCGCGACGCATTACCGACCACCGAGCTGCGCGCCGGCCCGATCATCGGGTCAGGCAGCGCGTCGTTCGAGATGGTCCGCTATCTCACCGAGCGGCTGCCGATGATGGTCGCGCCGCGATGGATCCTCAATCGCGTGCAGCCGATCAGCGTCGCCGACGTGCTCCGCTATCTCGTGCTGGCAGGCGAACGCAACGCGCTCGGCGTGGTGGACGTGGGCGCTGACGTGCTCACCTTCCGCGGGATGATGCTCCTGTACGCCGAGGCGCGCGGGTTGCGCCGGGTGATCATCCCGGTGCCGGTGCTCGCGCCGTCACTCGCCGCGAGATGGGTGGGCGCAGTGACACCGCTGCCGAACAGCATCGCCGTCCCGCTCATCGAGGGCGTGGTGAACTCGGTGCTCGCCGACACGACCCTGGCGCGAACGCACTTTCCCGAGGTCGAGCCGATCGCGTATCGCGAGTCGGTGGCGCGAGCGCTCCAGAGCACCACAAACCAGCGGGTGGTGACGGCGTGGAGCGACGCCCTCAACTCCGCGCCGTCGTACGAGCTCACCGATCGCGAGGGATTGATCCGTGAAACGCGGACGGTCGAGTCACGCGCGACGGTGGACCGGCTGTACGAGACGGTGGCGTCGCTCGGCGGCGATCGCGGGTGGCTCGCGTGGGACTGGGCGTGGCAGCTACGCGGGTTGCTCGATCGGTTAGTCGGCGGGCCGGGGCTGAGGCGCGGGCGGCGCGACAAGCTGGTGCTGCTGCCCGGCGAGGCAGTGGACTTCTGGCGCGTGGAAGTGAGCGACCCGCCGCGGCGATTACGGCTCCGCGCCGAGATGAAGGTGCCGGGCCAGGCGTGGCTGCAGTGGGAGATCGCGCCCACCGCGAGCGGATCGGCGCTGGCGCAGACGGCGACCTTCGCGCCGCGCGGGTTGGCGGGAGCGCTGTACTGGTATCTGCTCTACCCCATTCACAAGCTGATCTTCAGCGCGATGGCGCGGGCGATCGCGCGCGAGGCGGAGCGGGTTGATCCCGAAATTGTTCGAGAGAAGCAGAAGTGACGATACAAGTCGCGTAATCATCCGGATGCTCCGTTGGCGGCGCACACCATGCACTGCTGCTTGCGACGATGACCACTCAACAACGGAAGAACCGGCAGTGGCTGCTCGCCGAGCGCCCGGTGGGAGAGCCGACGAGCGAGACACTGCGCCTCGTCGAGACGGCTGTACCGTCGATCGACGACAGTCAGATGCTCGTGCGCACCGAGTATCTGTCCCTCGACCCGTACATGCGCGGACGGATGAGCGACGCGCCCTCCTACGCGCCGCCGGTCGCTGTAGGTGCAGTGATGGTCGGCGGTACCGTGGGGCGCGTCGTCGAGTCGCGGCTGAGTGGTTTCGCGCCGGGAGACTGGGTGCTCGGATTCGGCGGCTGGCAGGACTACTGGATCTCGGACGGGCGCGGCGTCACCAACCTCGGTACGTCGCCCTCGCATCCCTCATGGGCGCTCGGCATCCTCGGCATGCCGGGGTTTACGGCGTGGGGCGGGCTGACGCTGATCGGCGATCCGAAGGCGGGTGAAACGATCGCGGTCGCTGCGGCGACTGGCCCCGTGGGCGCCACGGTGGGCCAGGTCGGAAAGTTGCTCGGCTGCACGGTGGTGGGAATCGCCGGTGGCGCGGAGAAGTGCGCGTATGCAGTTGACGAGCTGGGATTCGACGCCTGCGTTGATCACCGAGCCCCGGAACTCGCTGCGAGGCTGAAGTCCGCGGCGCCGTCAGGCATCGACGTCTATTTCGAGAATGTCGGCGGCAAGGTGTTCGACGCCGTGTTGCCGCTCCTGAATACGGGCGCTCGTGTGCCCCTCTGTGGGCTTGTCTCGCAGTACAACGCGACGGAGCTGCCGACGGGCCCCGACCGCATGGGCTGGCTCATGGGTCAGCTGCTGCGCAAGCGCGTGCGCATGCAGGGATTCATCATCTTCGAGGACTTCGGCGCGCACTATCCTGCCTTCGCGCGACAGATGCACGCATGGATCGCCGCGGGGAAGATGAAATATCGCGAGGACATGATCGACGGACTCGAACAGGCGCCCCGGGCATTCATCGGGATGCTTCGCGGAGAGAACTTCGGTAAGCGCGTGATTCGCGTGGGTGGGGAAGAAGCACGATGACGAAACAGATCCCGATGGTAGACTAAGGCACCAACGGTGCTGCCGACACGTTGACGCGGCCGATCATGTTCGCATCGGCGCCAACCAGATCTGTCGGCTCGCCTTGTCGAACACCATGTGCCGAATGGTATTCGCGCCGTCCGACGGAATCGTCACTTTCTCCGTGAACGCCCTCTTCGCCGGATCGAACGCCACCAGCCGATTCGACTGCGGGCCTGTCTCGCGAGCCAGATGCGCCTGCGATCGTCGACCGTCATTCCGTAAGGCAGCGATCCATCGCCTGCCGGCAGCGCAAACTCTTCCGTCTTACCGCTGAGGGGATCAAGACGTCCCAGGAAGCCGCGCGTGTAGTCGCCATACCAGATCACGTCATCAGGCGTGATGGCAATGCGGCGCGGCTTCCAGAGGCGAATCTTGCCGTCCTCTTGCGTGAGACGACCGATGACCCCGGCGCCCTGCGCGGTGAACCATGCGTCGCCCTTGCGATCGAACGTCATCGTATGCGGGTCGCGCACAGCGGGATCGGGCATCATGAGCGTGGTCAGCTTGCCCGTGGCAGGGTCGAGCTTCACTATGCGACCGTTCGCGTTACCGGTGAACCACACCATCCCCTTCGCGTCGACGACGACGTTGTGCGGGTTCGTCCAGGTTCGACGGTGTAGCGCTTGAACTCGCCGCTTCTGGGATCGAGGTTCGCGACATAGTTGCCGACTTGGCCCACGAACCATACGCGTCCCTTCTGGTCCACGAAGGCGTCACGCGGGCGGGTGTTAGCCCACGGGGTCGCCCACATCTTCGCGTCCGACTGTTGTGCCGACGCGGCACGAGGCGTCTGTGCGTGCGCGTTAACGCTGTGGGCGAGAAGCAACGCGACTACGAGTCCCATTGAGCGCATGTCGGCACGTTCGTGAAAGCCTTGCGTACCTGTTACCCTGTTTGCCGCCGCGAACGTCCCCACAGCGAAAGGTTTAGCGCGGATGACGCGGATTAAGCGGATAACCGCGGATACAGCACCGCCAATCAGAATCCACAGCATAAAAGTGAATTCTTTTTCCCTGCGCCAGAAAGAGGCGTCACTCCAACGACAGTTCACTTCACATGGAGAAATCCGCAGGCATTCGCCCGATCCGCGTCATCCGCGTAGCCCCAATGTCTGAGGAGCCTGCCCGAGGCACTTACCCGCTATTCGACACGCTCAAGGATCCAGCCCGACCAGTTCTTCTAAAGCGCTACAACCTGCTTCCGCGCATGCGACACGAACGCAGCCTCGATGATTTCCAACCCCGCCACGACATCAGCCACCGCCACCGGCGGCGCGGCCCCCTCCCGAATCGCCCTCGCCACACCCGCATAGAAACGTGGATACGCACCAGCCACCGTGGGCACGATCTCATTCACCTCCGGCCCAACGAGCGTCCCCCACTTCTCCGAAGGCTCCTCGCCATACGTCGCTTCAACGGGCCGCATCCCTGCCCTCAGCGCATCCTCCTGCACATCCAGCCCAAACTTGAGGTACGCGCCCTTCGCCGCGAAGACACTCAGGCGCGGCCCTGCCTGACCCGCACTCGCACTCATGTACAGGTGCGAGCTCACGCCACTCGCATGCGTGAGCGCGAGGAAGGCATCGTCGAACGACACCACGCCCGCGCGCCGCGCCGTCAGCTCCGCGTAGACTTGCGACACCGGCCCAAAGAGCACCAGCGCCTGATCCACCAGGTGCGTCGCGATATCGTGCACGATGTTCTCCGCGCGCTCCACCCAATCGTCACGCATCCAGCCGGCCTTCGGCTCACCACGCCACCGGTCGAAGCGCGACTCGAACCGGAACACACGCCCCAGCCGATCGTCCGCCATGAGCTTGCGCACCGTGAGGAAGTCGCCGTCCCACCGTCGGTTCTGGAATGGCATCGCGAGAACGCTATTCGCCTTCGCAATCTCACCGAGCTCGCGCGCCTGCGCCGACGTCACCGCGAACGGCTTGTCGACCACCACATTCCGCCCCGCGCCCAACACCGCCTTTGCCAGCGGGTAGTGCGAAGCATTCGGAGAGCTGATCGCAATCAGCTCCAGCCGCGGCGACAGAGCGAGCAGGTCATCGATCCCCGCCACCACCTTCGTATCGGGATACCGCTCCTCCACGCCGTGGCGCCGCGCGGGGTCGCTCGTCATCACGGCGGCGAGACGAAGTCCCGGCGTCGCCGAAATGAACGGCGCATGGAAGGTGGCTCCGCCGAGCCCGTAGCCGATCAGGCCGACTTCGGTGGGACGGTCGCTTGCAAGGGATGTCATGCGTCAAGTATCAGCGCTTTCGCCCAACGACACAATGCGCCCGCCATCCGCCGATGCCCTCGACCGCCACCGATCCCGCGCCCACGAATGAACCGCCGGAGACGTGCGACTGGTGCGGCTCGACCGACTTGTGGTGGCGGAACTGCAAGCTTCTGTGCAAGAGCTGTCACGCCATCGTGAAGAGCTGCGCCGACCTGTGACGTGAACCCGCAGCGCCGGCGGCGGTCCTACGGCATCGGCGAATGCAGCAGACCGAGCTTGAGGGCGAGCTTCACATAGTCCGCGCGATGCGTCAGCCCGAGCTTGTCGTTGATCCGTTGCTTGTACGTGTCCACGGTCTTCGGACTGATCGACAGTTGCTCCCCGATCTCCGGCGCCGTGTACCCCTCGGCGATCAATTGCATGACCGACCGCTCGCGATCCGTCAGTCGCTCGAAGCGCGACCGGTCCGACGCATGCTCCTCCCGCCGACGTGCACCCTGCGCCAGCACGCGGGCCGCTGACGGCTGCACCCACATGTCGCCGCGCGCAACGGCGCGCACCGCATCCACCAGCTCGCGGTCCGCGGTGCTCTTCACGAGGTAGCCCGACGCGCCCGCATCGAGCACGGCCTCGAGGTACGCCTCCTCCGAATGCATGGTGAGCACGAGCACCCGCGCACCTTGTTCCTTCCCGGACGTGATCGCGCGCGTCGCCGAAATGCCGTCACCATCTGCCATGGAGAGGTCCATCACCACGACGTCCGCCACGGTGTGCGTCAACAACGCCACGGCTTCGTTGCCGCCCGATGCTTCGCCCACCACCTCGATATCGGCGTCGGCACCGAGCACGGCTCGCAAGCCCGTTCGGACGATCGTGTGATCGTCCACCAGCACCACACGAATCGGCATCAGCGCGACCTCGTCAGTTGGTGAGCGGAACGGTCGCCATGATCGACGTCCCGCGGTTTCTCGCACTGTTCACGGCGAGGCGTCCGTTCACGAGACCCATCCGCTCCCGCATCGAAAACAGTCCCATACCCGGCCGCCGCTGCTCCGCCAAGGCAACGTCGAATCCAGCACCGTTGTCCTCGATCTCCAACATCGCCTGTCGGCCGTCCTGCCGCAGCCGGATGTCGATCCGCGTCGCGTTGGCGTGCCGCGCGGCGTTGCGCAGCGCCTCCTGTGCAACACGATACAGCGCGGCGGCGACAGGTGCCGGAATGACGACGTCGAGCTCGCAGGCATCCACCTCCACATCGAGCGACGCCTGCTCCCTCGCCTGGCGCGCCAGCCACTCCAGCGCGGCGGCGAGCCCGAGGTCGTCGAGCACGCGCGGATGCATCGTATGCGACATCGACCGCACCTCCTCGAGCGCCTCGGCCGCCAGCTCCCGGAGCGTCGCGATGCGTGCATTGAGCGGCTCCGACGTGCTCTCCCGCGCCGCGGCGCCGAGCTGGAGGAGAATGGCGGTGAGGGTCTGTGCCGTGGAATCGTGCAGCTCGCGCGCAACGCGCGCACGCTCCTCGTCCTGCGCGCTGATGACCTGCGCCGCGAGTCGGCGTTCGCGCGCGCGATCTTCGGTGAGACGGTCGAGCAGGGCGTTCAGCGTGGTTCCCACGCGCGTCATGTCGCGGTCGGCGAGCACGCTCGTCGGCACCCGCGCCTCCATGTCGCCGGCACTCAGGCGCGTGGCCGTGAGCTCGAGATCATTGAGCGGCCGGAGCGCCACGTACACAAGAACGAGGTTGACAATCAAGCTGGCGCCGAGCGCCATGCCGAGGATCGAGACGACCGTGCCCGGTGTGTCGAGACGCCGCCCGACCGACACGCCAATGAGTGCCGAGACGACGATGAGGAAGTTCGCACCCGCGAGCTTGGCGAGGAGGGGGACGCGAAGGATGCGCTCGATCAGGTGCATCGGCCGCGTGTCTCTCGCTGTGTGTGACTGTGGCGTTCGTTAATGGACCTGGGCGTGGTGGCTCGCGATGCTGGGTAAGAACGTTTCAAGGAAACCCACTGCGGAACAGCTACTGACAACTGCTCCAACATCCAGCGAATCACTCCGTGTGACGCCCCCTTCCCAGTGCCCCGCCAGGCTGCATTCGGCATCAGGACATCGATCCTTTGCTGGTCGGCATCTGTGTAAGGATGGATTCCAATCCTTGACGCTGCACCGCCGAGCCTGTTCTTCTCAATGAGGCGGCGGTGCAATCCAATGCTCTTCATGAGCGTCCGCCAAGCCGGTAGTCGCACCCAAGCGGAGCAATCCGCGGAAATCCGCCGAGCTCCGTGCTGATCCGCGTTACCCCCGTCCTGCAATAAGCCGCCAACACCTTGAACCAATAGCCTGACGCTCGAGACAGGACGAGAGCCCAAGCCCTACTCGAAGTCCAGCGCGAGATCCAGCGCCGGTGACGAATGCGTCAGCGCACCCACGGAAATCCAGTCGACGCCGGTCTCGGCGATCGCACGCACGGTGTCGAGGTTCACGCCGCCCGACGCCTCGACGGTCGCTCGCCCGTCCACGAGCACGACACACTCGCGCATCAACGTCGGGCTCATGTTGTCGAGCATGATGATGTCCGCCTCCGCATCGAGGGCCGCCTGCACCTGCTCGGCGCGATCGCACTCCACCTCGACCTTCGTGCCGACCGGCGCGAGGTCGCGTGCGCGGCGCACCGCGAGGCCCACGTCTCCGTCGACGGCCGCGAGGTGGTTGTCCTTGATGAGCACCGCCGTAGAGAGATTCAGCCGGTGGTTGGTGCCACCGCCGGCACGCACCGCGTACTTCTCGAGCAATCGCCAGCCCGGAGTCGTCTTGCGCGTGTCGAGAATCTTCGCGCGCGTGCCGCGCACCGCATCCACGTAGCGCGCCGTCGCCGACGCCACGCCGGACAGCCGCTGCATGAAGTTCAGCGCGACACGCTCCGCCGCGAGCAGCGCGCGCGCATGTCCCGAGAGATAGAGGACGCCGTCGCCGGGCTGAACGCGCGTCCCATCTTCACAATCCACGCGGATGGTGACCTTCGGGTCGAGCATCAGGAACGCCTCGATGGCGAGCGGAATGCCGCAGATCACTCCAGGCGCGCGTGCCACCAGCCTGCCGCGCGCATGCCGGTCCGAGACCACGGTTGCGATGGTCGTAAGGTCGTTGAATGCCCCGTCCTCATCGAGCGCGGCCTTGACCAATCCGTGCAGCTCGGCCTGGGCGTACGGAAATCGCAGCAGCCCCGAATTGCCCATGGCGGGAACGCTCATTGGCGTGATGCGTCGCGGCGCGTGCGCCTGCTCCGATTCATGTTGCTCTGACATTGCCTCTCCGTGATGCGGTTCCCGCCGAGTGCTTCGGCGCGCTACTCGCCCGGATCGATGGTCGCTTCGGGTACAGGACTCAACGGGTGTTGTCCGCCAATGGCGATCATCCGCTCGATCGCCTTCCGCGCCCGATCGGCGATCGGCGCCGGTACCGTGATGCGATGCTGCATGTGTTCCAGCGCACGCTTCACCTTCGGCAGCGTCGTCACCTTCATGTAGGCGCAACTCGCCAGCTCGTTCGCCGCGAAGAAGCGCTTCGCCGGATTCTCGCGCCGCAGGCGATGCAGGATACCGACTTCCGTGGCGACGATGAACTCGTCCGCACCAGAGATCGCGGGTCGCTTGATCATGCCCTCGGTCGACAGGATCTGCACACCCTCGGGATCGACGTCACCCGCCGATACCGCCTCCAGCACACTCGTGGAGCAGCCGCACTCGGGATGGATGAGAAACTCCGCACCGGGATGCTGCGCGCGCTTCAGCCGGATGTCCTCCGGACTGATGCCGGCATGTACGTGGCACTCACCCATCCAGATGCGAATGTTCTCGCGACCGCTCAACCGCTTCACATGCGCGCCGAGAAACATGTCGGGACAGAAGAGGATCTCCGTGTCGGCGGGAATGGAGTTCACCACCTCCACCGCATTGCCCGAGGTGCAGCAGTAATCGCTCTCGGCCTTCACTTCCGCCGTCGTGTTCACGTACGACACGACCACCGCGCCCGGGTGTTCCGCCTTCCATGCCCGGAGCTGCTCGGCGTCGATCATCGAGGCCAGCGAGCATCCGGCGGCAAGATCGGGAAGCAGCACGATCTTTTGCGGCGAAAGCACGGCCGCCGTTTCGGCCATGAAGTGAACGCCGCAGAACACGATGACCTCGGCGTCCGTCTTCGCGGCTTCCCGCGAGAGACCGAGCGAGTCACCCACATAGTCGGCGACGTCCTGCACCTCGGCGCGCTCGTAGTTGTGCGCGAGCACGACGGCATTTCGCTCGCGCGCGAGTGTCCTTATCTCACCCTGGAGCTGGGCGACCTGCTCCTCGCGGCTTCGCACCGCGGTCTGGCTCGTTCCCATCGCAAGAAGATAATGGAATGCGGGAGGATAGGAGGATAGGAGGATAGGAGGATAGGAGGATAGGAAATCCAGGCTCCTGACTTCTATCATCCTATCGTCCTATCATCCTATCATCCTATTCATCCTCTTCCCCACTCTCCCCAACCCAGGTGCCCATGCTCAAGGAATTCAAGGCTTTCGCCATGCGCGGCAACGTGCTCGACCTCGCGATCGGCGTCGTCATCGGTGCCGCGTTCGGCAAGATCGTCGCATCGTTCGTCGCCGACATCCTCATGCCGCCTATCGGCCTGGTGCTCGGCAAGGCCGATTTCAACTCGCTCTTCATCGACCTGTCGGCGACGAAGCATGCCACCTTGGCGGAGGCCAAGGCGGCTGGCGCAGCCACTATCAACTACGGCCTGTTTCTCTCCACAGTGGTGGACTTCCTGATCGTGGCCTTCGCGATCTTCCTCGTGGTGAAGCAGGTGAACCGCTTCCAGGCGCCGAAGTCAGTCGTCGAAGCGCCGAAGATGAAGGAATGTCCGCAGTGCCTGTCGTCGATTCCCGCGCTCGCAATCCGGTGCTCCCACTGCACCTCCGCGCTCACGGCGGAAGCCGCATAGTCCGCGCGGCCGAGCCGCACGTCAATCGGTGAAGCATGGCCGCGGTTTCCGACCGCGGCTTCGGACGGCGCGCTATATGCCAACCAGCACGCGGCAGCAGCAGCGACTTCATCACTTCGCTGCATGACGGACCACCACATTCGGGAGCCCATCACATGGCGAAGAAGGAAGGCGGATCCAGCACGAACAAGAAGGGGAAGGAAAAGAAGGGAATGCCCGGCGGACAGGGCGGCAACGCGCAGCACGGCACCGACCAGGGCAAGACCGACAGCGCCGGCAAGAAGGGCGGCAAGTATGGCTCGACGGGCGCCAAGGCGTCGGGCGGTACGGGGTCTTCGGGAGGTTCGGGCGGCGGATCGGGCGGTTCGCGCGGCTGACCAGCAACGGAAGGTCCGCGCGGGCGTGCCGCGCGGACCGCGCTACCGAAGCGCCTCGACGACGGACTTGGTCAACGTTTCCGGCTCGACCGGCTTCGCGAGAAAGCGAACGGCGCCCATCTCCAGGACTTGCTTGGGCAGCGCGGGATCGATACTGCCGCTCAGGACAATCACCGGAATGCCGGCAGTCTTGCTCGAGGACTTGAGCTTCTGGAGCGCGCCGACCCCACTGCCACCGGGCATGTTGACGTCGAGCAGGATGAGGTCGGGCGTCTGCTTCATCGAGTACATGAAGGTCTGCATCGCGTCGTACACCGGAACGCAGATGTGACCCGCTTCCTGGAGCACGCCGCACAGCATGCGCGATAGGACCTTGTCGTCTTCGGCGACGAGAATGTTCATGTCGATTGGGTCCGGCCGGAGTAGGAACGCTGCATTGGTGTGCTCATAGTTCGATGTGCCTGCCTCGCCAGTTGCTCCTCGATCGCGGAAAATCACTGCGGTAATGCCCCCCGCGCGACTCCTTCCGACGCATGGCTCCCTCGACGATCCGCATGGCCGTCTGCACGAGGTTGAGCTCTTCCGTTGCGCCCTCCGGCAGCCGGTCCTCGATTTCCGCCAACTGCACCTGCGCCGTCCGCAGCCCCTTCGCCGTACGCGAGATGCCGGCGTTCAGCCACATTACTTCGCGCACCCTGTCCGCGGCCACCTGCGCCGCGCCGCGGTCAGGAAGCGGTGGCACTTCCCATCGCTTCGCGGCGGGAAGTTTCTTCAACGGCGCCGCGCTCGCCAAGTCCCGCGCCACACGTTCTGCGAACACGAGCCCTTCCAGGAGAGAGTTCGACGCGAGCCGGTTGGCACCATGCACACCCGTCCGCGCCACCTCCCCTACCGCATACAGTCTCGGCATCGTCGACCGGCCGTTGAGGTCCGTGACGATCCCACCCATCATATAGTGCGCGGCGGGCGTGACGGGAATGAGGTCCTTGCGCGGGTCGATGCCGCGCGCGGCACACAGCGCGAAGATACCTGGGAAGCGCTTCGCGAAGCCGCGGCCCAGCTTGCGTGCGTCGAGGTAGACGTTGTGCCGTCTCTGCTCGCGGAAGATGGCTCGCGCGACCACGTCGCGCGGGGCGAGATCGCCACGAGCATGCAGTTTTTCCATGAAACGCACACCGCGCTCGTTGACGAGAAATGCGCCCTCGCCCCGCACGGCCTCGCTGATGAGTGCCAGAGGGTTTTCCCGCGTGTCGAGTGCGGTGGGGTGGAACTGCACGAACTCCATGTCCGCAAGCGTGACGCCGGCACGATGCGCAATGGCATATCCATCACCTGTCGCGACCACGGGATTCGTCGTGTATCGATAGACCTGCCCGCACCCGCCTGTTGCCAGCACCGTCGCGTCTGCAAAGATCTCGACCGCCGCTCCCGCGACGCTCGCCCGCACACCAACGCACGCGCCACGCTGCACGATGATGTCGAGCACGCGCGCACGCTCGATCACCGTGATGCGACGGCTCGCGCGCACGCGCGCGATGAGCGTCCGCGCCACTTCCGCGCCCGTCTGGTCGCCATGCGCGTGGACAATGCGATTGGTCGAATGCGCCGCCTCCAGTCCCAGCAGCAGCTCTCCCTTGGGATCGAGGTCGAACTCGGCACCCGCAGTCTGCAGCTCGCGCACGCGCGCGGGGCCTTCCTCGACGAGCACCTGCACGGCCGCCGCATCGCACAGCGCCGCGCCCGCAGCGAGCGTGTCCTGGCGATGCAACTTGGCCGAGTCACCCGCACCGAGCGCGGCGGCGATGCCGCCCTGGGCGTAGGCGGTCGCGCTGTCGAAGAGCGATCGCTTGGTGAGGAGCAGGACGTCACCGTGCTGCGACGCGCGCCACGCCGCGTGCAAGCCAGCGATGCCGCTGCCGACGACGAGGAACCTGGTCCGTATGCGATCAGCCATTGACTGAAGATACTGTGGGTCGGACTGTCAGGCAGTCGTACGGAAAAGTCGCCTTGCCGGGCATCC
>JALYVY010000228.1:0-5945 GCA_030852985.1 Gemmatimonadota bacterium
CTCATGAGTCGCGAAGCATTGAGTCGCGACATTCCGAGGATCTCCACGGCCCGCTCGAGCGTAATTATCCCGCTCGCTGCCGCGCCGGCGATCTTGGCAATTCTAACCCGCGCCGGATCGGACTGCATTGAGGAAACTATATCAAGGGTGTCGTTATACTCTATAAAGCGTATATAGCCTCACGTGTAGTATAGTCCAAATAGTCATAGAAGCAAGGCTTCTCGCTCTAATGGAGCCTCACCAGACACCCAAGTCGCGCACAGCAGTCGGCAGTGCGTTGGAGACAAGGCAGCCCTCGTGGCAGGTTCGACATTTATTGATTTCATGTCGACCCTGTTGTACAATACTCTTGTACAACAACGCCGAACCCGAGCGGGGCGGCCGTACCGTGATGGAGTCTCATGGCGACAGCAACGTACAGCAAGCTCCGGAGCAATCTGGCGAAGGTCTGGGACGCGATCGAGGACACGCAGGAACCGATCATTGTGTCGCGAAAGGGGCATGAGGATATCGCGATCCTTCCCGCCAGCGAGTTGGCCAGCCTGCGTGAGACTGCGCACCTTCTGCGCTCGCCAAGGAACGCAGCGCGGCTCCTTCAGGCGCTCACCCGGGCGATGAACGGCGAGGGACAGCAGATCATCACGCCGGCCGAGTTGCGTGCCCGGTTCGCGGGCGACGCTGGGAAGTAGCGGCAGGAAGCCCCACGGGAGGGGTCATGAGCAAGAAGCCAGCACGAGACCACGTCCCGGACAAGTTGGTGCGACTGTGCATGATGGATGCGGATTGTCTGGAAGACATCCAGTGGTGGGCGAGGAACGACGCGCGCGTCGTCGCCAAGGTGCTCACACTCATCGAGCACGTCATGCGCGAGCCGTTCATGGGCATCGGGAAGCCCGAACCGCTCAAGATGCTTGGCCCGAACATCTGGTCCCGTCGCATCACGGGTGAGCATCGGCTTGTATACGTCGTGCTGAATGACCGAATCCACTTCGTTCAAGCCCGACTGCACTACTGACAACAATGGCAGCTGGCGTCGTGGCGTGAGTCTACGCCGGCACCCAATCCGCGCACAGTAGCTCCGCCTGCTGGAGCACCGTCCTCACTGCCTCATCCTGAAGGTCCGGTGGGTACCCGTACTTGTTCAGGATGCGTTTCACCATGACGCGAATCTTCGCGCGCGCGGTCTCGCGCAGGGTCCAGTCGATCGTCACGCTCTTGCGCACCTGGGTGATGAGCTCCGCGGCGATCAGCTTGAGCTTGTCGTCGCCCATCACCGCCACGGCCGACGCATTGACCGCCAGGGCATCGTAGAACGCCAGCTCGTCGTCCGTCAGCCCGAGCTGCTCACCGCGCTTACCAGCCGCGTGGATCTCCTTCGCCAGCTTGATCAACTCGTCGATCACTTCCTGCGTCGCAATGGCGCGGTTGTGATAAGCGTTGAGCGTCTTCTTCAGCTTCTCGCTGAAGAACTCCGACTGCACGAGGTTGTGCTTTGCCCGCGTACGCAGTTCGTCCGTGAGCAATCGCCTGAGCAGCTCCGCGGCGACGTTCTTGTACTTGAGCCCGCGCACGTCGGCGAGAAATTGATCGGAGAGAATACTGATGTCCGGCTTCGGCAGGCCGGCGGCGGTGAAGACATCGATCACCTGGCCATCGGCGATGATTGCCTTCGACACGAGTTGGCGCACGGCGGCGTCGAGCTGATCGGGCGACTTGCCGGAACCGCCGCTCGACTTGGCCAGCGCGGACTTCACGGCTTGACAGAAAGCGATGTCGTCGCGAATCGCCGTCGCTTCGTCCGTCGCCGCGCAGAGCGCGAAGGCCTGCGACAGCTCGGTGACGACCTTCACGAACCGCTGCTTGCCATCGTGCTGCTGAAGCACGTGCTCTTGCCCCGCGGGAATCAGCGCAAGTCGCTGAGTCGGCGACCCATCGACCCACTTCGACATGTCGAAGCCGTGAAGCAGGCCCATGGCGATACCGTGCTTCTCGAGCAGCACGTCAATGACTTGCGCCGTGTCGAGCACCGGGTCGCCCTTGCCGCCACTCTGCGTGTAGGTCGCCAGCGCGGCCTTGAGCTGGTCGGCGAGGCCGAGGTAGTCGACGACCAGGCCACCGGGCTTGTCGCGGAAGACGCGATTCACGCGGGCGATCGCCTGCATCAGGCCGTGACTCTGCATCGGCTTGTCGGCGTACATCGTATGCAGGCAGGGCGCGTCGAAGCCGGTGAGCCACATGTCGCGCACGATGACGATGCGGAACGGATCCCGACTGTCCTTGAAGCGATTGGCAAGCTGGCGGCGCCGATCCTTGCTGCGGATGTGCGGCTGCCAGTCGGGACCATCATCCGCGCTCCCTGTCATCACGACCTTCACCACGCACGCCTTACCCTTCTCCGATTCGATGTCGTCGGCAACGGCACCAGCCCACTCGGGGCGCAGGGCGATGATCGCGTCGTAGAGGTCGACGCAGATGCGCCGGCTCATGCAGACGACCATTGCCTTGCCGTCCATCGCCTCGACGCGCGCCTCGTAGTGCGCGACGAGATCGGCAGCGACGAGCTTGATGCGCTTCGGGTCTCCGACGAGGGCTTCCAGTGCCGCCCACTTCGTCTTCAGCTTCTCGCGGCTGGTCAGTTCCTCGCCTTCGGTGATCTCCTCGAACTCCGCGTCGATCGTCGGAAGCGCGGCGGCGTTCAGCGCGAGCTTCGCGATCCGGCTTTCATAGTAGATCGGCACCGTTGCCTTGTCGGCCACGGCGCGCTGGATGTCGTAGATGCTGATGTAGTCGCCGAAGATCGCGCGCGTGTTCGCGTCGGTGCTCTCGATCGGCGTGCCGGTAAAGCCGATGAACGACGCGTTGGGAAGCGCGTCGCGCAGGTTGCGCGCGAGTCCGTCGATCAGGTCGTACTGGCTGCGGTGGGCCTCGTCGGCAATGACGATGATGTTGCGGCGATTGCTGAGCGACGGCATTCGCTCGCCCTTGTCGGGCATGAACTTCTGGATGGTCGTGAAGACCACGCCGCCGCTCGCCACCGTGAGCAGTTTGCGCAGGTGCTCCCGATCCTCCGCCTGCACTGGAGTCTGGCCGAGTAGCTCCTGGCTGCGTTGGAACTGGCCGAAGAGCTGATCGTCGAGATCGTTCCGGTCGGTGAGCAGCACCACTGTCGGATTCTTCATGGCGGCCAGTCGGATGACACGACCGGCGTAGAAGAGCATCGAGAGGCTCTTGCCCGAGCCCTGCGTGTGCCAGACCACCCCCGCTCGGCGATCGCCGGGCTTTCCCTCGGCCATCCGGCCTGCCCAATAGGTCCCCAACCGTTCGTGCACGGCCGAGGGCCCGCCCATTCCGCTGGCGCGAAGCGTCTCCTCGACCGCAGCGTTGACGGCGTAGAACTGGTGATAGGCCGCGATGATCTTTCCGACGGTGCCTGTATCAGGGTCTTCGTCGAAGGCGATGAAGTGCTGTAACAGCTCGAGGAAGCGTTGCGGGGCGAAGATGCCGCGGACCAGCACTTCCAGTTCAAGCGCGGTCGTGGGGGCGTGGTCCTGTCCGTCGATCGTGCGCCAGAGCTTGAACCATTCCTGATTGGCGGTGAGCGATCCCATGCGCGCCTGAAGGCCGTCCGACACCACCAGCAGCTCGTTGTACCGCAGCAGCGAGGGAATCTCGGCCTTGTAGGTCTGGAGCTGCGCATAGGCCGACCAGATGGTTGCGTCCTCGTCGGTCGCGTTCTTGAGCTCCAGCAGCGCGAGCGGCAGGCCGTAGACGAATACGACGATGTCGGGCCGGCGGTTGTGATGGGCCTCGATCACCGTGAACTGATTGACCGCGAGCCAGTCGTTCGCTGACACGTCGTCGAAGTTGATGAGCCGAACGACGTCGCCGGCAATCGAGCCATCGGGGCGGCGATACTCGACGGGGACGCCGTCGCGCAGGAGGGCGTGGAAGGCGCGGTTGGCGCTGACGAGGGATGGTGAGTCTGAGCGGAGGACCTTGCGCAGCGCGTCTTCGCGCGCGTCCTCCGGGATGGCGGGGTTGAGGCGCGCGATGGCCGAGCGCAGGCGGCCGGTCAGCACGACGTCGGCGAAGGTGGTGCGCTCGGCCGCAGGTTCGCCGGGGGCGATGTGCGGGCCGTGTCCGACGGCGTAGCCCAATTCGGCGAACCAGCTCAGTGCCGCTTCCTCGACGTGGGACTCGTTGAGCGTCATTCGTTCGGCGTTCAGGGCTTCCCTGGCTCCGGACTGTTCCCTGAAAACAACGGTCTGCAATAGCCCGAGATGTAGTGGATGGTTCGGGCAGATGTCAGGAGCCCAGAGCGCACGTTCGCGAGCAGGGTCGTTGTCATCTCGGGCTGCAATTTCACGTCGCCGCTCTCGACCAGGCCCTCGAGCAGATCGTGCGGCACCATCCTGGCCGACCCATAGTCCACATTGGACTCGTGCCGAATGAATGGATGGTCACCGCTGACGAGTGTCACCGTTTTATCCGTATGCCCGCGAGCGGTCACCACCATTGCGACGACCACCTTGGACGTTGCCGGATCGGGGTCAGTCAAGACGAACCAGAGGTGGCGATCGCCGGTCAGACCGGCCCACAGCAATGCGTGACCGGCAGATATCCGCGGCGACAAGGTTACGCTACCAAAGACTCCAGGAAGGATTCTGCGGCAAGCGACTCTTCAATCGCTCTTGCGTCATCTTCTTCAATGCCCTGCGCCAGAAGGATATCGCGCACGTCAATCGGCCAGGAGGAATGTCCCGGATTCTTCCACTCGGGGAGCGTGTGGGTGTAGTCACGCACCTGATACCGCCCCCAGTGGCCAAACTGTTTGAACACGCGTTCCAGCACAGCTTCCTCGGCAGGGGAAAGCTGGTCGTTGGGAGTGTCCGCAATGAGACTCACTTCGTACTCGGGCGTCCTCGGCGAGATGTGCTGCGTCCAGTACGTAATGTCGTTTGGGTCAGGCTCAGCGGCGATGAGGTCGTACGTACGACTCAACACGGGACCGTGCGGCATTGACACGAAACGATCGAACGTGATTGGACGGCCGAGCTCGACGAGCGCCTTTCGGTCTACCAGGTACAGAAGCTTGATGAGCTTCATGTACGACATTTTCCCGCCCCGGCGCCGGATCAGGTATGCAGCCGCCTGGGTCGCTCGGTCTTCTCTATATCGCCACGTCATTGTACGAATTATACGACCGAGGGCAGAGGAGGTTCCCGAACATCGACCGAATTGACGTGCTGCGGAGCATATCGGACAATCGCCCGTGCCGCAACCTGCGGCGGCGGCGGTCGCCCTGTGCCGAGCGGGTTCGAGGCGATTCCTACGCCGCTCATCTCTCCGCTCAGGAGCTTCGTCGCGCGGTTTCGACCTCAGGGGCTCCTTCTGTTCGAACTATTCGATCTCGTCGAATAGTTGGCTCCTGCCGCGTGCCTTCGGTACGAACCATTAAGCAGGACTTAATAGTCGCCGTCTCCATCAGCTCGCCGTTGGCGTAGATGGCTTCAGGTGAATGTTGATGTTGGCGACGGATGTCTGAAAAAGCTCGGCGAGCTGAACCTGCGTGAGCCACAGCGTCTCATGTTCGAACCGGCATTGGACGCGCGTGCGCCCGTCCTCGGTCTGGTAGAGGATGAGCTCCGATTCTGGCGAGCGCTGGTCGGTCATCCTGCGGCGACCAAGCCTGATTCGATGCCTGCGACGCTCAACTCTCCGCTCATAAGCTTGGGGAGTAGGGTGTCGCGCAGGTTCGCGAGCGTCCGCGATTGCGTGCGGTTTGCGATGACTTGAGCTATTAGAGGCGACACAGAGGGTTGACGAATTCCGCCTGATCGCCGCCGCGAAGGCGACAACGATGGGCCACATCCAGCGCGGGCACCTCTCTGCGGCGAAGGTTCTAGTCCCTCCGCGCCCGCTGCTCGACGCCATGACCTGTATCG
>JALYVY010000228.1:5955-7199 GCA_030852985.1 Gemmatimonadota bacterium
TATTAGAGGCGACACGATACAGGTCATGGCGTCGAGCAGCGGGCGCGGAGGGACTAGAACCTTCGCCGCAGAGAGGTGCCCGCGCTGGATGTGGCCCATCGTTGTCGCCTTCGCGGCGGCGATCAGGCGGAATTCGTCAAGGTGATGAAGCGTCCAGAGGTAATAGAACCATTTCGGAAACTCGTTTGACGTGACCTTGAAGAGGTGCTGGTTCAGCGCGCCCGGGCCGCCGCACCACAGTTCTACCTCGAGGCTTCCGGACCACGAAAACAGCACATCGCCGTCCTGGACGACATATTCGCTAGGCACGTTGGAATTACATCGGTCAGCGCCCTCTGTGTCGCCCTTACGTAGCTGTGCGATCTTGATCACCGGGAGCGTCGGATTATGGTTGGCTGGATACTTCTGCAAGGCCAGTCCATTCAGATAGTGGGCAGCCTTGTCGAGGTTCCGAACTTCCCATCCCTGCGGCACGTGGCCGATCTCCGTCTCCGTCAAGTGATCGGGGAATAGCGCAGCAGTCTCCGCATCGAGTCCGGCGGGCGCGCGGCCATCGATCTTTGCGCGCACGGGATCGAAGTCCACGAACCAGCTCTGGAACAGCGTACGGGCCATCTGCTCTAGCGTCGCGTTCATCCGGCTATTCAACTCGATCTTGTCGTCGAGCCCCCCCAGCACGGTCGCGATGTTGCGCTGTTCGGCGACAGGCGGAAGTCGCAGTGGCGTGTTCCGTAGGATGCCTAGATTGGTGTGCGGCACCCCGGTCTGAATTGCGTGTTGTCTGATGTAGCACTGTTGCTCCAAGCTGGTGAAAACATAGTAAAGGAAGAGGGCGCTCGTCTTATAGATGTCTACGGTGAGCTTCATTTGGCTCTGCGAGATCAAATACCTATCGGCTCCCCCGGAAGGCACTAGTGCGACTTGGCCGATGGTTCCGCGCTGAGTGAAGATCAGATCGCCGGGTCTCGCACAGTTGGCTGCTAGCGCATCTGCCTTCTGCGGCGACACGTAGACGAACTCTCCACCAACCCACCGCCCCTGCCCCATGTTGGCGCCCCTGATGACTGGGATGCCACTGGGTGCATAATCGCGGGAGACAAGATCGGAACCGAAAGGTCCGCCGACTAGGTCTTTGACCGCGTATAAGGTTTCCTATAGCCGAACTTACGACGCGCGTCTATTCGGGTAAAGGCCCAGTGGATGGTGGTCATCAGGCAGTTGGCGCGGCGGTTCCATGCACGGAT
>JALYVY010000229.1 GCA_030852985.1 Gemmatimonadota bacterium
CAGCTGCTCCGGACCGGCGTCGACGATGATCTCGTCGGCGGTCACGCGGCTGATCACACCATCGCGGCGTGCCAGCACGACGGCGCCTGAATCGACCGCCACCTTCTCCTCGAGGCCCGTGCCGACGAACGGCGTACGCGGGTTGAGGAGCGGCACGGCCTGGCGCTGCATGTTCGAGCCCATGAGGGCGCGGTTGGCGTCGTCATGCTCGAGGAACGGAATGAGCGCCGCGGCGATGGAGACAAGCTGCTCCGGCGCGACGTCCATGTAATCGATGTGACTCGGACGCGTGAGCGGCACGTCACCCTGGGCGCGGGCGAGCACCAGCTCTTCCATGAAGGAGCCGTCCGGATTCAGCGCAGCGTTGGCCTGCGCAATGATCGCGTCCTCTTCGCGGTTTGCGTCGAGCCATGCGACTTCGCCCGTGACCTTGCCGTCCTTCACGATGCGATACGGCGTCTCGACGAAGCCGAGGTCGTTCACGCGAGCGTAGCAGGCGAGCGACGTGATCAGTCCGATGTTCGGACCTTCCGGCGTCTCGATGGGGCACATGCGGCCGTACTGCGAATAGTGCACGTCGCGGACTTCGAAGCCGGCGCGCTCACGCGTCAAACCGCCTGGTCCAAGCGCCGAGAGACGACGCTTGTGCGTCAACTCGGCAAGTGGGTTCGTCTGATCCATGAACTGCGACAGCTGCGACGATCCGAAGAACGCCTGAATGACCGCGCTGACCGTACGCGCGTTGACCAGGTCGTCGAGCGAGATCTTCTCGGGGTCGGTGTTGATCGACATCCGCTCCTTCACCAGGCGCGCCATGCGGCTCAGGCCGACCGAGAACTGGTTGGCGATGAGCTCACCAACCGAGCGGATACGACGGTTGCCGAGGTGATCGATGTCATCGACATGCCCGCGGCCTTCGTGGAGCTCCACGAGGTAGCGGACGATCTCGACGAAATCTTCCTTCGTGAGGACGGTGAGGTCAGCCGGCGTGTTGAGGTTCAGGCGCTGGTTGATCTTGTAGCGTCCCACGCGACCGAGGTCGTAACGCTTCGGCGAGAAGAACAGGCGCTCGAGTGCCTGCTTCGCTGTCAGCGTATCCGGTGCATCGCCCGGACGGAGCAGACCATAGATCTGCTTCAGCGCGAGCTCTTCACCCGTCTTGGAATCGACGGCGTACTCACGCTGCTCGCCGTTCTCCTTCTTGTAGTAGCGAGCCGTGGGGTCCTTGGCGAGCGTGTTCTTCACCATCGTGCTCTCGGCACGACCGCTCGTCACGAACACCTTGACCTTGTTAATCTCGGCCTTGCGGATCTTCTTGATGAGCGCGTCGGAGAGCGTCTGGCCGGACTCGCCCACGACTTCGCCGTCGGCCGTAACCGCGTCCACCGCGAGCATGCGACGGACCGGACGCTCCTGGCGCTCGATCGCATCCTGCTCGTCGCGGAGGTCGATCGTCATGTACGACGCGAACACCTTCACGATCTTGATGCCCTGGCGGCGGAGGCGGTTGTACACCTCTTCCGTCAGCTCATCGCCTTCCTTGACGAGCAGCGCATTCTCGGCGCGCTCGCGCTCTGCCTTCAACTTCTTCGTGCGCAGCTTCGGCGCGTCCTCTGGAGTCGCCTCGCCCGGGAGCTCGATGTCCTCGGCGATAATGGCGCCAATCACCTCACGAATGTCGGTGCGCGACTCGCGCTCCTTCGTGAGGTCGAGGTCGCGCACGGCGAAGAAGAGCCGGAGGATATCCGAGTTCGACCCGTAACCGAACGCGCGCAGCAGCGCGGTGGCGGGGAACTTCTTCTTCTTGTCGATGTGCACGTACACGATGTCATGGATGTCGACGGTGAACTCGACCCATGAACCTCGGAAAGGAATGATGCGCGACGAAATCAGCCGCTGGCCGTTCGGGTGCGTGCTCTCCTCGAACACGACACCGGGCGACCGGTGGAGCTGGCTGACGATGACGCGCTCCGCCCCGTTGATGACGAAGGTTCCGAGCGGCGTGAGGAGGGGAAGCTCGCCGAGATAGACTTCCTTCTCGATGATGTTCCGCGGGCGCTTGACGCCGTTGACCTCTTCATTGATGACGAGCTGCAGCGTCGCCTTCAGCGGCGCCGAGTAGGTCATGTCGCGCTCGATGCACTCCTCGACCGTGTACTTCGGCTCGCCGAGGGTGTAGCGGACGAATTCCAGCGAGAAGTTCTCGTGGACGTCCGTAATGGGGAACAGGTCCTTGAAGACCCGCTCGAGACCGATGTCCTCGCGGTCGTGCGAGGCGGCATCCAGCTGGAGCAACGCCTCGAAGGCGCGCGTCTGGATGTCGAGGAGATGGGGCATCGCCATGCCCTTGTCGTCAAGCTTACCGAAGGAAATTTCTTTCATCAATTCAGGCATGTCTCACCCGCGAACAGGAGAAACGGCGGTGGCCCCGGAACCATTCGCGAAAAGTCGCGAGGACCGGGGCGTGCCGTTGATATGGAACAGTTGTGGAGCCGTGCAACGAGAGTGGTGCACGCAGGTCCGAGTTGAAGGTCAGAGAGCACGAGCGACCGGGAGGGCGGAGGCGTCGAGATGACGCCCACCGCGATCCGGCCGGCGAGCCGTCTTACTTCACTTCGACGCCGGCGCCCTGCTCTTCCAGCTTCGTCTTGATGGTGTTCGCCTCGTCCTTCGACACGCCGGACTTCACAGCCTGCGGCGCACCGTCAACGAGATCCTTCGCTTCCTTCAGGCCGAGGCCCGTGATCTCACGGACCACCTTGATGACCTGGATCTTCTTTGCGCCGGCCTCCTTGAGCATGACCGTGAACTCGGTCTGCTCTTCGACGACCGCCGCCGGAGCGGCACCCGCCGGAGCGCCACCGCCCATCGGGGCGGCAGAGATCGTGACGTTGAACTTGCTCTTGAAGGACTCGATCAGGTCGGCCAGCTCGAATACCGTCTTGTTGCCGATCGCGTCGAGGATTTCGTCGTTTGTCATGGTAGCCATTTCTCGCGTTCTCCTAAAGTGTTCCCAGGGGACCCTGGGGCGTGTGTGTCAGGCGTACGCCTGGGAATTATGCGCCTTCTTTCTGCGTCTTCAGCGCTTCGAGTGCACCAGCGAAATTCGTGAGCAGGCTGTTCATCACGCCCAGCATGCTGCTGAGTGGCGACTGCAGTCCCGCGCCCAGCTCGGCCAGCATCTGCTCGCGCGACGGCATGGCCGCGAGCCGCTTCACCTGGCCCGCATCGATCGCGGCGCCGTCGAACAGGCCGCCCTTCACTGCCGGGCGCTGGTCGTTCGTCTTGGCAAATTCCGTGAGGATCTTCGCCGCCTCGACCGGGTCCTTGGCCATGACGAGGCCGGTCGGACCGCGGAGCCGCTCGCCCACGAGGCCCGACTCGTTCACGGCGCGCAGCGCAAGGGTGTTCTTGATGACGACGTATTCCACATTCGCCTTCTTGAGGCGACGGCGGAGCTCCGTCATCCGCTTCACATTGAGGCCCGTGAAGTCCGTATAGTACAGCGCCTTGGCGCCTGCAATCTTCTCTTTCAGCTCGCTGACGAGCTGCTCCTTGTCGGTTCTCTTCATGTGCGTAGCCGGTAAGGCGTGGTGTCGACGGCAACGCCCGGTCCCATCGTGCTGGAGAGCGAGACGTTGAGAACGTAGACGCCCTTCGCCGCACTCGGCTTCGAGCGAATGATCTGGTCCATGAAGGCCGTGAAGTTCGACTCCAGCGCTTCAAGGGCAAACGAGATCTTGCCCAGTGGGACGTGGACGTTGCCGCCCTTGTCGACGCGGAACTCGATCTTTCCAGCCTTCGTCTCCTTCACCGCCTGACCGACGTTGAACGTCACCGTACCCGCCTTGGGATTCGGCATCAGTCCGCGCGGACCCAGCACGCGGCCGAGCTGTCCGAGCTGGCCCATCTGGTCCGGTGTGGCGATCAGGACGTCGAACTCCAGCCAGCCGTCCTTGATCTTCTGGAGATACTCGGCGCCGACGTAATCGGCTCCGGCGGCTTCCGCCTCGCGCGCCTTGTCGCCGACGGCGATGACGAGCACGCGCACGGTGGAACCGGTACCCTCGGGGAGGACGACCGTACCGCGGACGACCTGGTCCGCGTGACGCGGATCGACGCCGAGGCGCACGACCGCTTCCACTGTCTCGTCGAACTTGGCGAAGGCATTCGTCTTCACGATCTCGAGTGCCTGCCTGGCCTGGTACGACGTGCCGATGACGCGGTTCTTCGCCGCGGCCTTGTACTTCTTGCCGTGTGTGGCGCCCATCAGTCGATGACCTCCACACCCATCGAGCGCGCCGCGCCGGCGATCATCGCCATCGCGGAGTCGATCGACTCGGTGTTCAGGTCGGGCATCTTCAATTCGGCGATCGTGCGAATCTGCGCCTTGGTGATCTTGCCGACCTTGTTGCGGTTGGGCTGACCCGATCCCTTCTCGAGGCCGATCGCCTTCTTCACCAGGATCGCCGCAGGCGGCGTCTTGAGGATGAAGGTGAAGGACTTATCGGAAAAGATCGTGATCTCGACGGGCAGGATCGTGTCCTGGCCCTGCGTCCGAGCGTTGAACTCTTTGCAGAAGGCCATGATGTTGATGCCCTGCGGGCCGAGCGCCGTACCGACGGGAGGGGCCGGATTGGCCTTGCCCGCTGGAATCTGGAGCTTCACGAAACCCGATACTTTTTTCGCCATAAATCTCCTCTACGTTTACCCTTGCGGGTGGAACTTCCACTGTTGTTTTACATCGCCGTGGTTTGCGATGGCGAGGATGATAGAAGGATAGGATGATAGGACTGCGTTTTTCTATCGTCCTATCCTCCTATCGTCCTATCATCCTGCGGTCCTCAGTACCCTTTCAGCTGCAGGTAATCCAGTTCAACGGACGTCGGCCTGCCAAACAGGCTCACCGACACCCGCACCTTCCCCTTGTCCGCCATGACTTCCTCGACCGTGCCGTTGAAGTCCGTGAACGGTCCCTCGGTGATGGCCACCGCCTGTCCGACGAGGAATGGAATCTCCTCCTTCGGCGCGGACTCCTCGACGTCGTCCACGATACCCAGCAGGCGGTTCACTTCTTCCGGACGCAGCGGCTGCGGGAGCCGCTCGTGCCCGACGAACTTGATCACGCCCTGGATGCCATTCACCTGGTGCAGCGTCTCCTGCGTCATGAGCATCTCCACGAGCACGTAGCCCGGGAAGATTTTCCGTTCGACCGTCACCTTCTTGCCGTTCTTGATCTCGACCACATCCTGCGTGGGCACGAGGGCCTGGCGGATGTGACGCTCTTCAGCCGAACGAGGATCGGATTCGATCTTCCGCTGGATGAGCGACCGGACCTTGTTCTCGTGGCCGGCGGTCGTCTGGATGGCGTAGAAGCGATGTTCCATCGCTTAGCGCCCCGTGAACAGCGAGGGAATCAGACGGCCGAGCAACTGCTGCAGCACGAAATCCATGATGAAGATGGCGAGACCGAGGAGCAGGACAAAGATGATGATGGCGATGGTCGCGCGGCGGACGTCGACGATCTCCGGCCACGTCACCTTCTTCATCTCGATCATGACGGCCCGATAGAACCCGGGAATGCCACGCGCGGTGGCCATCACCCTGTTCTCGGGCGCCGGCGGCAGCGACGCGCCTTCGACGGCCATTACTTGGTTTCCTTATGGAGCTGATGCTTGTTGCAGCGTGGGCAGTACTTCTTCCACTCGACGCGCTCCGGATGCAGGCGCTTGTTCTTCATGGTGAAGTAGTTGCGATTCTTGCACTCGCTGCACGCGAGGATGATTTTGTCTCGAGCCATTTTTATACCTCTTAAGTCGAATCAGTCCGCGTCGGGGCCGTACCCGCCAGGTGATCCAGCGACCTGAGTCGCTTCGTCATGATCCCGGCGCCCGTCAGGCGCGCTGGTGAGTGAACCTTGGGAGGATAGGATGATAGGAGGATAGGATGATAGAGGACCGCAGTCCTATCATCCTATCGTCCTATCGTCCTATCATCCTCAGGCAAGAATCTTTGCTACCACGCCGGCGCCGACAGTCCGGCCACCTTCACGAATGGCGAACCGCAGGCCCTCGTCCATCGCGATCGGCGTGATCAGCTCGATCGTCATCTGCACGTTGTCTCCCGGCATCACCATCTCCATCCCTTCCGGCAACTCGCAGCTCCCCGTCACGTCCGTCGTCCGGAAATAGAACTGCGGCCGATACCCCTTGAAGAATGGCGTATGCCGACCGCCCTCTTCCTTCGTCAGCACGTACACTTCCGCCGTGAACTTCGTGTGCGGCGTAATGCTCCCCGGCTTCGCCAGCACCATCCCGCGCTCGATGTCTTCCTTGTTCACGCCGCGCAGCAACAGGCCCACGTTGTCCCCCGCCTGCCCCGAATCCAGCAGCTTGCGGAACATCTCGACCCCCGTCACCACCGTCTTCTTGTCCGAGTTGAAGCCGATCAACGCCACCTCTTCCTGCACCTTGATCTCGCCCCGCTCGATCCGCCCCGTCGCCACCGTGCCACGCCCGGTGATCGAGAACACATCCTCGACCGGCATCAGGAACGGCTTCTCGATGTCGCGCTTCGGCTGCGGAATGTACGAATCCAGCGCGTCCATCAGCTCGCCGATCTTCTTCCCCCACTCCGAATTCGGATCCTTGCTCTCCAGCGCCTTCAGCGCCGAGCCCTGGATGATCGGCGTGTCGTCGCCCGGGAACTTGTACGCGTTCAACAGCTCGCGCACTTCCAGCTCCACGAGCTCCAGGAGCTCCGGATCATCGACCATGTCCACCTTGTTCATGAATACCAGCACGTACGGCACGTTCACCTGGCGCGCCAGCAGGATGTGCTCGCGCGTCTGCGGCATCGGGCCGTCGGCCGCGCTCACCACGAGAATGGCGCCGTCCATCTGCGCCGCGCCCGTGATCATGTTCTTCACGTAGTCCGCGTGGCCCGGGCAGTCGACATGCGCGTAGTGCCGCTTGTCCGACTCGTATTCCACGTGCGCCGTCGCGATCGTGATGCCGCGCGCCTTCTCCTCCGGCGCCTTGTCGATCTGGTCGAACGCCACCGCCGACGCCAATCCCTTCACCGCCTGGATCGCCGTGATGGCCGCCGTCAACGTCGTCTTCCCATGATCGACGTGGCCAATCGTGCCCACGTTCACATGCGGCTTGGTGCGCTCGAACTTTGCCTTTCCCATG
>JALYVY010000080.1 GCA_030852985.1 Gemmatimonadota bacterium
GGGGGGCGCTCCTGCATCCTTCGGCTGTGGTTCAGCCGATCACTTTCCCGCCAGTTCGCGCACCGAAGCCGCCAGTGTCGCCACCTTTGGGTCCCTGCCCTTGGCCTGACTCTCCAATTCCTTCGCCAGCGCTGTCAGTCCCGTGTGTCGCCCTGTGTTTGACGCGTTCTTCTCTGCCTTGTCCAACGCAGCGCGCGCCACCCGGATCCGCTCCGCGGGCAGGGCGTTCATGCGCTCGATCTGGTCGAGGTACGAGCGTGACAGCGAATATGACGCAGGCCAGACGAACTTCGGCTGCCCCTGCGCGTTGAGGTAGTCCAGATGTACCGTTTTTGCAGCGTCGATCTCGTTCTGCGAGATGTACTGGCTTGGCGTGAGTTCGAGGATGTCCAGCCCGCGCGCGATTTCGGAACTCACCATCACGCCGTTGTACCAGTACACGGACCAGGACCCGCCCATCGTGAAGTGTGTGGAGTCGACGGGGCCACGATCGAAGAACGCGATCTCCTTCGCGTGCGCCGGGTCCGTCCAGTCGAACACCGACACGCCGCCCTGATACCACGCCTGCACCATCACGTCGCGACCGGGGATCGGGATCAGCGAGCCGTTATGCGCCACGCAGTTCTCCATGGCCGTCTGCGCCGCGGGCATCTTGTAGTAGCCCTTGAACTTCATCTTGCCATTCTCGATCGTGAAGATGGCGTCGCCGCCCCATTCCATCGGATCGGTCGCGCGGCACTTCGGGGCGCCACCACCACCCCACTCGTCGGAGAACAACACCTTCGTGCCGTCGTTGTTGAACGTCGCGGAGTGCCAGTAGGAGAAGTTGGTGTCCGCGGCCGCGTCGAGACGCACCGGGTGCGCGGGATCGCGGATGTCGAGGAGCAGGCCGTAGCCACCGCACGCGCCGCCAGCGTAGCCAACGGCCGGGTAGACGGTGATGTCATGGCACTGATCCGGACCAGACGGCACGCGCGCTGCGCCACCGCCGAACCGCTTCTCGATGGCCGCCTGCACGCCGCCCCGAAGCGCGAGGCTGTCCGCGCCCGTGGCGGCGCCGGTGCCGCCACGCGCCATCACGATGCTGTCGAGCATGGGCTTCACGAACTGCTCGGGCAACATCATCTCATTCCCGCCGAGATTCACGAAGTAGGCACCGCGCGCCTTCGCTTCGGCCATCGCCTTGACATCATCGGGTGCGCTGCCGTGAGACTTCGACGCTGCGAGGTTGTCGAAGATGCGCGGCGAAGTGACGATAGCGGCCCGCTCCGGATGCGCGAGCGGAACCTTGATCGCCTCGATGCGGAAGTGCGCGCTGCTCGGGTCCTTGTCCGGCGACGCGTCGGAGCAACCGTGCAGCTCCGCTTCCGGACGAACCGATGACGACCCGGAAACGTAGATGTACACATTATCCTTGTCCTTCGGATCGACGACGACCGTGTGCGTGTGCGAGCCGCGGCACGTCTGGACGTTCGCGACGTTGCGCGGGTGCTCGATGTCGGTGATGTCGAAGATGCGAACGCCCTTGATGCGCGCGTCGCTCACGGTCTCCTTGACGCCCTGGTCGCCGCAGTCGATGCGGCCCGTGTTGCCCTCGGCAGACACGAACAGGAGGTTCTTGTAGACGGAGACGTCGCTCTGCGAGGCGGGGCAGTAGTTCGCCAGCCGGAGACTCGGCGCCGCTGGATTGGAAATGTCCCAGATCTGGTAGCCGTTGTAGCTGCCCTGGATGACGTAGTTGCCCTTGAAGGCGAGATCCGAGTTGGTGCTGCCGACGAACTTGGTGGACGGCGCGGTCCTCGAGAGAACGCGCATGTTCCAGGTGGCTTCGGCCGCGTCCATGAGGCCAGCGCGAAGGCCAATGCGTGGATCCGGGTTCGGCGCCTGCGCTCGTGTGACGGACGAGAGTCCGAACACCAGCAGGAGCGAGAGCGCCCGGGCGCCGGTGCGACGCGCGCCCAATGCGATTGAGTGTAGCTCAGACTTCATGGTGTATCCTCTGATGATGCGGGTGGGTAAAGTGCTGCGACTACGGTGGGCGACCTCTAGTGCGCTTCGAGCTCGAGCATGAAGAGCAGCTTCTGCATTCGCGCGATCTCGGTCGTCTGATCCACCTGGGCGTCGGACGCAAACTTGAACGTGAGCTCGTCCTGCGCGGCGCCGAAGGTGTTGAACAGATCGGCCACCATGGTGACGGCGCCCCTGTGGTGCTGGATCATGCCCGTGAGGAGGAGGCGGTCGAACGTGGGGCCACGCGCCTCGTCCAGTGCCTTCATCTGCGCGTCAGTGAGCATGCCGGGCATGACCATGTCATGCTCCATTCCGCCCATGCTCATCTTCATCGGGCCCGCCGTGGCTTCGGGCACCACCTGGTTTCGGTCACGGAGCCAGCGCTGCATGAGCGTGATCTCGTCCTGCTGCGCATTGATGATGCGCTCCGAGAGGGTACGAACAGAGGGGCTGGCACCGTGAGTCGGCGCCATTTTCGCCATCACGATCGCCTGCGCGTGGTGGTGAATCATCCCGGCCATGAAATTGACGTCAGCAGTCGTGTACGGATAGCGCGCGCTGTCCGCTCGGGCCTTGGCGATCGCCGCCGCCTGCCCCTGCGCCATCGCAGCCGAAAGCGCGGGCGTCGCGTCCTGCGCGCTGAGCGAAGCCGGGAGCGTGAGGAGCGCCGCGATGGTCGCGGCGAAGGTTGCCGCAGCAATGCGGTCGGCCATAGAGTGTGTCATAGCGATGTCCCGGGGCACGCGGTATTGAGCCGGGCCCCCTGAGGGTCAATCCATACCAATACATACTATCATACCGGCGAGGAGCGAGGAATACGTTAGCGCGCCGGCCGGAAGCTTCCTCTACGCGCATAAAGGGCTCAAGTTCCGGTGGGAACGAAACTTTGCGCTGGCATTGTGGTGCCGTGTGCAAACGACCTCTCGGGAGAAAATGCAGAATGTGTCGTAACATCAAGGTACTGGCGAACTTCGAACCTCCCGCGTCCAACGACGAGATCCGCGCGTCCGCACTCCAGTTCGTCCGCAAGCTCAGCGGGACGTCCAAGCCCTCGAAGGTGAACGAGACCGCGTTCAATCTCGCGGTCGATGAAGTCACGGCCGCCGCGTCGCGGTTGATCGAGGCGCTCGAGACGCACGCACCGCCGAGGGACCGCGACGAGGAGATGCGCAAGGCCAAGGAGCGTTCGCTCAAGCGCTTCGCTTGACCGACGAGCCTCAGGATAGCGGGCTCCTTGGTTGGTGGCGTGTTGCCCCGCAGGCAGCACGCCGAGCGCTCATCGCCGCATCCCTGGGCTGGGCGCTCGATGCGTTCGATATCATGCTGTTCTCCCTCACGCTTGCGGCGGTCATTCACGACCTCGGCCTCACCAAGACGCAGGCGGGAGCGCTTGGCTCGATCACGCTGCTGGGCGGAGCGATTGGGGGACTGATCTTCGGCCACGTGGCTGATCGATTTGGCCGGACGAAGGCGTTGATGGCCAGTGTCCTGATCTATTCCGTCTTCACGGCGGCCTGCGGACTGTCGCAGACGTTATGGCAGTTCGCGATCTTTCGCGCGCTGCTCGGCCTCGGCATGGGCGGCGAGTGGGCGAGCGGCGCAGCACTTGTCTCGGAGACGTGGTCGACCAAGCATCGGGGGCGTGCACTCGGATTCATGCAGAGCTCGTGGGCGATCGGGTTCGCAGCGGCTGCCATGGTGGTGGGGTTCGTCCTTCCTCGCTATGGGTGGCGCGCCGTGTTCTTCGTCGGCATCCTGCCCGCCTTCTTCACGCTCTGGGTGCGGCGTAACGTGGAGGAACCGGAGGTCTGGAAGGCGCAGCAGCGCATCCGTCGCAACGACGCACGCGCATCTGCGACGCCTCGCTATCGCTTCAGCGACATGTTTCGCGGACAGATGCTCGGTACCACGGCGATCGTCACGTTCATGAATGCGTGTGCGCTTTTCGGGTGGTGGGGACTGAATGGCTGGATCCCGGCGTACCTGTCCCTCCCCACCGCGCAGGGTGGCGTGGGACTCAGTACATCGACGATGTCGTGGTTCATCGTGGCGATGCAGGTCGGCATGTGGCTGGGCTATGTCACGTTCGGCTACATCTCTGATGTGGTGGGGCGGAAGCGTGTGTACATCTTCTATCTGCTGATGGCGAGCATCCTGCTGCCGCTTTATGGATCGATGTCCGTGCCTGTGGTCCTGCTGATCCTCGGACCGTTCGTGGCCTTCTTCGGGACGGGATTCTTCAGCGGCTTCGGCGCGGTCACGGCGGAGATGTATCCAACGGCCATTCGCGCCAGCGCGCAGGGATTCACCTACAACATCGGCCGGATCGCGAGTGCGGCGGCGCCGTTCACGGTTGGCAGGCTCGCGACGACGCACGGTTTTAGTGTCGCCTTCACGATCACGGGTGCCGCGTACCTCGTCGGGGCTATCGCGTGGCGGTGGATTCCCGAGACTCGAGGACGAGAGCTCGCCTGAGGCAGGTCCCTCCAATATCCGTCACTCACAACTGATGCAGGTAGCTGACTGACTGTCAGCTCTGCCTTGGTGCGCTCGGCTCGGGCTTGAGCTCGGGCTTGAGCTCGGCAACAGTGGGTCAGCTGTGCATCAGTTTTACGGAGCCGAGGGGCTCGCGCTGGCGGGACGACATTCCTCGCGGCACGTTTCACCATGCAACACACCGCCGGTATGAACAAGCGCCAATTCCTCCGAGCCATGGGCGGAGCATCCATCGGGTTGCTGGTCGGCGACAGGCTCTGGGCGCAGTACTCCGCGGTTGCACCGGAACAACTCGCGACCGACGAGCCTTTCTGGGCACTCATCCGCTCGAAGTATCGCCTCACACCTGACTACATCAACCTCGAGAACGGCTACTTCGTGATGCAGTCGCAGCCCGTGCTCGAGGCGTTCGTCGGACATGTGCGGGACATCAACTACGAAGCGTCGCGTTACATGCGCACGCGCCAGGTGGAAGACAAGCTCGCCGTTCGCGCGCGACTGGCCGCAATGGCGGGATGCTCGGTCGACGAGCTGATCATCACTCGCAATACCACCGAGTCGCTCGACACGGTGATTGCCGGTATTGACTGGACGCAGGGCGACGAAGCCATCATGGCGGCGCAGGATTACGGCGCCATGCTCGACATGTTCGCGCTGCAGGCGAAACGGCACGGTATCGTCAATCGCATCATATCGCTGCCGATCGATCCGGCGTCAGACGATGAGATCGTGCAACACTATGCAAGCGCCATCACCCCGAAGACTCGGCTGTTGATGGTGTCGCACATGGTGAACATCTCGGGGCAGCTGCTTCCCGTGCGAGCCATCGCCGACATGGCGCACGCTCGCGGTGTGCAGGTGATGGTGGATGGTGCGCACACATTCGCCCAGCTCGCGTTCCGCATCCCGGATCTCGGCGCCGACTATTTCGGCGCGAGCCTGCACAAGTGGCTCGGCGCGCCACTCGGCGCCGGCCTGCTCTACGTGCGGGCCGATCGTATTGCGGCTCTGGCCAGTGTTTGCTGACTTGAGCATGGCGGACACGGACATCCGGAAGCTGAACCACACGGGCACACATCCGGTGCACACCGATCTCGCCATCAACGACGCCATCGACTTCCACGAGACGATCGGCATCGCGCGCAAGGAAGCGCGGCTGCGCTTCGTAAAGGAGTACTGGACGAGCCGTGTGCGCGGTGTGCCGAACATCATCCTCAATACGCCGCGTGATCCTCGGCGGTCATGTGCTATCGCGAATGTGGGCGTGCGCAACGTTTCCCCCGCGAGCCTCGCCAGGACGTTGCTGGACACGTACCGCGTGTGGACCGTCGCCATCGATACTGCGAACGTGCATGGCGTTCGCGTGACACCCAGCGTTTTTACGTCGACTGCGGAGCTCGACGTCTTCGTCAATGCCCTCACACGGATAGCCTCATGACATTGCGACGTTCTCGCGTGCTCGTTTATGCCCTCGGATCAACGTTGATCGCCACGTCCCTTCGCGCCCAGGGCGTGGCTGCCGGTGACCCGCTGCCCATTCCCGCATGGGCCTACCCGACGACGTCACATGGTGTGCCGTCGCTCAAGTCCCCGTTCGACTCGGTCGTCTTGCTGCACGTTCCCACCAGCACGCGCACGTATACGATGGCGCAGGTCAAGAGCCAGAATGCGCCGCCCGACTGGTATCCCGAGGCGCATCCACCCATGCCTGAGCCGGTGGCGCATGGCCGGGTAGGCGCGATGATGGCCTGTGGGTACTGCCATCTTCCCGACGGCCAGGGGCGCACGGAGAACGCCACACTCTCCGGGCTGCCCTCCGAGTACATGATGCGCCAGCTTGACGACCTCAAGACGCGGGCGCGGCGCGGCGCACTCGACTCGTGGGCGTCGACGGCGAACATGCATCGCGTCGCCGATAGTATCACGCAGGAGGAGGCCATCGCCGCATCGCGATACTTCGCGGGGATCAAGGCGAAACCGCGCTTTCATGTCGTTGAGGGCGCGGATGTCCCTGTCACATACCAGGCCGGGCTGCTGTATGCGGTAAAGCCAGGCGCGGGAACGGAGCCGCTTGGCCACCGCATTATTGAAGTCGCGGATGATCTTGAGCGACACGAGCTCCGTGACGCGAAGGCGACATATACCGCGTATGTGCCTGTCGGCAGCATCGCGAGTGGACGGCGCCTGGCCACCGCGAAGGAGAAGGTTCCGTTGCGTGCATGCGTGAGCTGTCATGGGCCGAAGCTCCTCGGTGTTGGACAGGTTCCGCCCATCGCCGGCCGGTCGCCGACCTACCTTTTCAGGCAATTGCTGGCGTTCCGGAATGGCACGCGCGTTACCGCGACGAGCGCCCCGATGCAGGCGGCGACGGCATCGCTGAGCATCGACGACATGATTGCCGCTGTCGCGTACGCAGGATCGCTGCGTCCGTCGCGCTGATCGCACCCACCCACGTGCACATGCTCAGACAATTGTGTTCTTCCGCGGTTCTCCTGGCGTCAACGGCGCTGACGCTGCACGCACAGGGCGCGTCAACGCCACGACTTCCCGAGCGCGCCGTGCGGCGGGATATCCCGATGACGAACGCGATACGCCACGCCTTTGCGGCGGGCACGCGCGACTCCAGCGGGCGACCAGGCCGCAACTACGGACAACTGCGCACGGACTATTCGATCGATGCGCGGCTCGATCCTTCGACATCGCGGATTACGGGCCATGAGACGATCGTCGTGCAGAACAACACGAATGATTCGTTGACGAGCATCGTGATGCGGCTCGACCAGAACCTGTTCCTCTTCCAGAGTCCGCACGCGGCGCCATGGGTGCCTGCCGAACCCACTGATGGCTTCGCGATCACGCGAATGACCGTCAATGGTCGGCCAGTCAACCTTACCGCGCCGGCATCTGGCGGTCGGGGAGGTCGAGGCGGCGCCGTCGCGGCGGCGCCGACGGAGGACCGGGCGTCAGGCATGAACACGTCGCGCGCGACCATATCGCTTGTGAATGCGATTCCGGCGAAGGGGCGCGCGACAGTCGAAGTCGACTGGAGCCACAAGGTGCCGGGGGGACCCGGGATCGCGCATCGCATGGTGCAGCGCTGGGCGGACACCCTCTATCAACCCACCCAGTGGTATCCGCGTGTCGCGGTCTACGATGACCTGCGTGGCTGGGATCCCGAGCTGTACCTCGGTCCGTCCGAGTTCTACAACAACTTCGGAAGGTTCGACGTCCGCATCGATGTGCCGGCCGGCTGGATCGTCGGCGGAACGGGCGTGCTCCAGAATCCGCAGGACGTGCTCACCCCAGCAGCGCGCGAGCGCCTGGCACACGTGCTCGAATCGGATGACGTCCGCACCATCGTCGGGACAAACGAGGTGGGCGCCGGTCAGGCGACGGCAGCGGGCAATCGTCTCGTATGGCACTTCCTCGCCGACAGCGTCAACGATTTCGCGTGGGCCACCGCGCGCAAGTTCAACTGGACCGCCACGCGGGCGACCATTCCGGGCAAGTCGCGTGTCCCCGTCAACATGTATTTCCTGCCGAGCGATTCGTCATTGTACGCGAACGCGGGTCCGATCGCGCGCCACGCGCTGGAGTTCTATTCGTCGCTCTGGTTTCCGTACCAGTTCCCGCAGCTCACGCTGCAGGACGGACCGAGTGCCGGCATGGAGTATCCCATGGTGATCAACTCCAACCAGGGCGCGGCCGATCACGAGACGGGACACCAGTGGTGGCCCATGACCGTGAGCAACAACGAAACCTGGTACGGCTGGATGGACGAAGGGTTCAACCAGTACATGAACATCCTCTCCGCCGCCGATCGCAATCACGTCGCGCCGGCGCTCGATCGACTGGGCCAGTCCTATGGCGCAGTGAGCGGCGACGAGGCCGAACCGCCAATGATGTGGAACGCGAACTATGCGGGGCCGCAGCGCTACTCGTTCACGACCTACAGCAAGACGCCGCTCATGCTCTCCATGCTCGGCGGCATCGTCGGGGATAGCGCGGTGCAGCGTGCGCATCGCGAGTGGGGCACGACATGGATGTACAAGCATCCGTCGCCGTGGGACTACATGTTCTTCATGAATCACGCGTTGAAGCGCGACCTGGGTTGGTTCTGGTACTATTGGCTGTTTACGACTGAGCGCGTGGACGGCTCCATCCAGAGTGTATCGTCGTCGGGCGGACACACCACGGTGCTCGTAAGACAGGATGGCGAGATGCCGTCGCCGGTGGTGTTGAAGGTGCAGTTTGCGTCGAGCGGTCCGGCCATTCGCAGGATGGCGAATGCGGTGATGACCGATAGCGTCACGGCGGTGGTCACGTGGCCGGTGGACGTCTGGTTCCCGGGGAGCCGCACGTTCAAGGCTCCGCTGTCCTTCGGCGCCCGGAAGATCGAGCGGGTGACATTGGATCCAGGGTGTCGCTTTCCGGACAAGGATCCCGCGGATAACGCGTGGCCGCGCGTGGCCGGCCAATCACCGTGCTCACGCTGATCGGTCAGCGATGTCGATCCACGTCGTTCTCGTTCATCCGGAGATTCACTGGAACACCGGCAACGCCGGCCGAACCTGTCTCGCGACAGGGGCCACGCTGCACCTCATCGAGCCACTTGGCTTCTCGCTGGCTGAGCGAGAGGTCAAGCGCGCGGGCCTTGATTACTGGGTGCACGTCAACCTGCGCGTCTGGCCGAGCTGGGAGGAGTTCGAGCGTGAACTCCCCAGCCTCGGCGAGCCGTACTTCTTCTCGACCAAAGCCGACCGACTGCTCTGGGACGCGCCACCCGGCGCACCCGCAAACGTGGTGCTCGTATTCGGCCGGGAGACCGGCGGGTTGCCTGCCGAGCTGCACGCGCGATATACGGGCCGCTTCCTCGCGATACCCATCCTCTCGCCTCTCGTGCGCTCGCTCAACCTCTCTACGAGTGTGGCCATTGCGGCGTACGAGGTGCTCCGGCAAAGGCAGTTGAGGACCGCCATGGGAGTTCCGATGACTGGCGAGGACGCTTGTGCTGTCTAGGTAATTCTCTTGACATCATTTGGACAAGAAGTAATTTATGTCCATGCCCACTCGAGCTGCCGTCAGGAGCGATTCGGACACCCCTGGACATTCCATCGCGGTGGTGGCTGCGCGGACCGGGCTCTCACCCGATGTGCTCCGTGTCTGGGAACGCAGGTACGCCGCAGTCGCGCCGATACGTTCGGCGGGCAATCAGCGCCTTTATTCGGACGAGGATATCGCCCGCTTCCAGTTGCTCGCGGCCGCGACAAGTGTCGGCAGGAGCATCCGCACCGTCGCCTCACTTTCGCGTGATGCGCTCGAGATTCTGGTAGCAGAGGATGATCGGGCGACGACGAAGGGAGCGCATGCGCATGCGCCGAACGTCGACGTCGCCGCTCTCGAAGCCGCCGTCGCGCTGACGGTCGCGCAGGATGGGGCCGGTCTCGACCGCATGCTGCGGCGGGCGATCGCGCTCAATGGGCTTCCCGCGTTTCTTGAGGTCGATGCGCCTGCCTTGATGCGGCGGGTAGGCGATGACTGGGAGGCCGGTCGGCTCACCGTGGCGCATGAGCATCTCGCCTCGGCAGTCGTGCTTTCGATACTGCTTGACGCCGTGCGCTCGCTTCCGACTGCGGAGTCCGCGCCGCGGTTGCTTGTCGCCACGCTCACGAGCGAGCGACATGCGGTTGGCGCAGCGCTGGCGGCGGCCGTGGCCGCGATGGAAGGCTGGGTCGTCGTGCACCTCGGTGTTGATGTCCCCTCGCACGACATTGCGACGGCCGCGATAGCGAGCGGCGCGCACGCGGTCGCCTTGAGCATCGTGCATGACGCGGATCGCGCGCACGTGCTGCGTGAAATCACGGGCATAAGGAGCGTCGGCGGCCTGCGCGTACCGGTGCTCGTGGGAGGCGCGACCGCCGTCGCCATGAGCGCGAGTCTCGGTGCCGTCGGCGCCACGGTGTGCCCGACCTTCAGCGCGTTTCGCGCTGCGCTGGCGCATGTGTCAACTCGTACGGCCGGAGGCGCAGCGTGACACACACGCTCGTTCGCACCACGCTGCTCCCGGGGTCGCTGGAGGAGGTGTTCGCCTTCTTTCTCGAGCCACGCAACCTGGAACGCATCACCCCACCGTGGCTGGGCTTCCGCATTACCTCGACGAGCGATGCCGAGGTCCGGGAGGGAACTCGCATCCGCTACAAGCTCCGGCTGCACGGCATTCCGCTCTCGTGGGAGTCGCGCATCACAGAGTACGCGGACAACTCACACTTTGCCGACGAACAAGTGACTGGACCATATGCCAGGTGGTATCACCGGCATTCCTTCCGCGCCGTGCCGGGCGGTGTGGAGATGATCGACACGGTCGACTATCGACTACCCTTCGGCCCCCTGGGACGTCTCGTTCACTGGCTGGTGGTTCGGCGCCAGTTGCGGTCCATCTTCGATTACCGTACGAATGCCATTCACGCAGTGTTCCCGATGTCGCCGGGCGGTGCGGGATAAACGTCCACCTCGCGCGATGATACCTCTCCTCTGCTGTGCATGATTCATCTTCCGCAGGGCCGCCTCGAGGACATCTGGCTCAAGCGTGCGCACCGCGGCAAGATGGATCGCGTCGAGCAGGCCGAGCTTGTGTCGGGCAAGGGGCTCGTGGGAAATGTGGACCAGAGTCGGCGACGACAGGTGACGCTACTCGATCGGGAGGTGTGGCAGCAGGTCACCGGCACACTGGGCGCGAGCATCGATCCATCGGCGCGGCGAGCCAATCTCCTCGTGAGCGGTCTTTCGCTCGCCAGGACGCGAGGGCGCATCCTGCGGATCGGCGATACGCGACTGGCGATTGGTGGGGAGCTCACCCCTTGCAATGTGATGGATGAGGTACTGCCCGGCCTTCAGGCCAGGCTCAAGCCGGATTGGCGAGGCGGTGTCTTCGCGCAGGTGCTCGACGGTGGCGCTATCCGCGTAGGCCAGTCGATCGAGTGGGATGTCGAGCTGGATCTCTTCAGCGCGTTGGTACCGGCGTCATGAGACGCGGCTGCCTTCGTTCACATCAATCGCGAGCACTGGGCCGACGTCGATGGGCACCGACGCCTGCTCCGCAAGCGCCTCGCGAATCGTCCGTGCAAGGGCGATGGCTTTGGCACTATGCGAAGGTATAGATAGACAGCAATCCGCTGCACGTGACCTCCTCGCCCCGGCACTCGAGCGGCGATGCATCGATGCGCTTCGTCGCCGCAGTCCGCCATGACGCAGGAGACGCGCTGTCCCCCGCCTCCCGCATGCGACGTCTCGTCCCTAACTTCCCAACGCTCGCCGCCGGCGGGCGCGAACCATCATCGGAAGAGATTCATGACGAAGATCAAGGTGGTCAACCCGCTCGTCGAAATGGACGGCGACGAGATGACCCGTATCATCTGGAAGTTCATCAAGGACAAGCTCATCCTGCCGTACGTCGACATCCAGATCGACTACTACGATCTCGGCATCGAGCACCGCGACGCGACGAACGACCAGGTGACGATCGACTCCGCGAACGCCACGAAGAAGCACGGCGCGGCGGTCAAGTGCGCCACGATCACGCCCGACGAGCAGCGCGTGCAGGAATTCGGGCTCAAGAAGATGTGGAAGAGCCCCAACGGGACCATCCGCAACATCCTCGGCGGCGTCATCTTCCGCGAGCCGATCATCATGTCCAACATCCCGCGGCTCGTCCCGGGCTGGACCAAGCCAATTGTCGTCGGTCGTCACGCGCACGGTGACCAGTACAAGGCGACGGACTTCAAGGTGAAGGGACCCGGCACGCTGACGATGACCTATACGCCGGTTGGGGGTGAGCCACAGACGTTCGAGGTGGCGAAGTACGGCGCGGACGGCGGCGTGGCGATGGGCATGTACAACTACAACGATTCCATCCGCGACTTCGCGCGCGCGAGCCTCACCTTCGGCCTGCAGCGCAACTATCCGGTTTACCTCAGCACGAAGAACACCATCCTCAAGGCGTACGACGGCGCCTTCAAGGACATCTTCGAGCAGGTGTTCCGCGACGAGTTCAAGAGCGACTTCGACGCGAAGGGCCTCACGTACGAGCATCGCCTCATCGACGACATGGTCGCGAGTGCGCTCAAGTGGGAAGGCGGCTACGTGTGGGCGTGCAAGAACTACGATGGCGACGTGCAGTCTGACATCGTGGCGCAGGGCTTCGGATCACTCGGACTCATGACGAGTGTGCTGCTCACGCCAGACGGCCAGACGATGGAAGCGGAGGCCGCGCACGGCACGGTCACGCGTCACTATCGCGAGCACCAGAAGGGCAGGAAGACGTCGACGAATCCGATTGCGTCCGTCTTCGCGTGGACGCGCGGACTCGCGCACCGCGGCAAGCTGGACAACACGCCCGCCCTGATCGAGTTCGCGAACGCGCTCGAGGCGGTGTGCATTGAGGCGGTGGAGTCCGGCGAAATGACGAAGGACCTCGCGATCCTGATTGATGCCAAGGCCCCGTACCTGAACACCGAGGATTTCCTCGACACGATCGACCGCCGACTTCAGGCGAAGATGAAGCACTGAATGCCTTCGGGGGCCGACAGTCAGACAGTCTGACCCGCTCGCGCTTCGCGCTCGCTCGTCTGACAGCGGGTGAACTGCCTGGTCAGACAGTCATGATCTACACCACTGGGTTGATGCGCTGCTTTGGCCACTAGCCGGCCATACGACATTGCATTCACGCCAAGCGACCCAGCGGTGATGCGTATAGCTGTCAGACTTCAGTCGACCCGCTGTCAGACGAGGGCGCCGGCGAAGCCGGCCGCCCGGGTCAGACTGTCGGACTGTCCACTAGAGTCTTGGTCGCGTGACTCTTGGCGGCACGCCACAGCTCGCCGGGAAGGTGCCCGGCGACCTGTCCCGCTTGATGAACGTCGGATCCTCCGAAGCGAGGTACACCAACTCGGCCGCGAGCGTCGCGTTGTGCTTCAGGTCGTCGAACACGACCTTGTCGTACGTGTCGCGGTTCGTGTGCCAGGTGTACGTGCCGTAATTCCACTGCACGGCGCCCATGCCGAACGACGGTGTGCCGAGGCACGTGAACACCGCGCCGTCGGTGCCGCCCGGGTTGCCCGGTGCCATGTCGTTGAAGCTCCACGACACCACGTTCTGGCTCGCGCTGTCCGTGTAGAAGGGCGACAGCTGCGAGTACCACGACTTGAGGTGCGGCCCGATGTCCGTTAGCCCCAATGACGAGATCGACTGCACGCGACCGGTGCCGTTGTCCTGGTTGAACAACGCCTGCAGTCCCTTCAACACCTCGGGATGATCGGCGGTAAACGCCGTGGAGCCGTTCAGCCCCTGCTCCTCGCTCGCCCAGTGGCCAACGAGAATGGTTCGCTTCGGGTGCGGATACGCGAGCTTGAGAATGCGCATCGCCTCCATCGCCATCATCGTCCCCGTGCCGTTGTCCGTCGCACCCGACGACCCATCCCACGAGTCGAAGTGCGCAGAGAGCATCACGTACTCATCCGGCTTCTCCGTGCCCTTGATCATGCCGATGGTATTGAACGCTGGCTGCTCACCGAGCAGCGACGCATCGAGGTCGAGCTTCACGACCGGCTTCTGGTTGTTCTCCGCGAGCCGGGCGACGAGTCCGTAGTCCTCGCACTCGAGCGTCACGGCAGGCGCGATCCTGTTGTAGGTCTCGAATATCTCGATCGTGCCCCATCCGCCCGCGCCCTGCGGTGCACCCGCTGCGCCTGCGCCGCCGCGACCACCCCCGAAGCCACCAGCCCCGCTACCCGCCGGTCCACCGCCGCGCATGCTGCCTGGACCTGGCGTTCCACCGCCGCGACCACCACGACCCGCTACGCCCGCCGCAGCAAATGGATTGGTGAATCCACTCAGCTTGTTCCGCGACGAGATCACACCCACCACCCCGGCCTTCTCCAGGCGCTGGCCGAGCGTGCCCGTGCCAAGCGCGAGCGAGTAGCCCGTGCCGCGATACAGCTTGGTGCTGTCCGCGTGACCGTCGGGGCCCATCATCACCGCCCAGTCGGCCTGCATCTGACCGATCAGCGTATCCATGTGGGCAATCGATGCCGGTGTCGCAAACCGGTTCCAGTCTTCAGACGGTCGGCACGTTGGCCACGGTGGCGAGACCATCACGATCTTGCCCCTTGCCTTCGGCAACCATTTCACGAACTCCATGCTGTCGCGGAATTTGGGCAGCAGGATTGCCTCGGCCGTCACGGGCTTGCCATTGGTGCCGGGGCTCCACGCGAGCATGGTGCCCGCGAGCGAGCGCACCCGCGGCTGCATGAGGTCGATGTGCGAGGTGCCGCGACGCCAGCCGCGCCAGGTGCCATACTGCTCACGCTTCGCGTCGATGCCCCATGACTTGTACTGGCCGATCACCCAGTCGCTCGCCGACCGGAGGCCCGGGCTACCGGTCAGGCGAGGTCCAATGGAATCGAACAGCGTTTGTGAGAGCTGCTGGACGTGCGAGCTGTCCATGCCGAGTCGCCAAATGCGACCGATCGTGGCATCGGACTGCGCGGAGGCGGGCGTCGCGGCAAGCAGGGCGCATGCGGCGGTGAGGCACGTGGTACGTAGGCGTGTCATGGGGTGGGTCGAGGGCGTCAGGGCGGACCGCGGCAAAGCGCGCAGTCGCGAAGAGGTGAAGCTACGCATTGGGTCTACGGCTGCCAGGCGAATCACGCTGCATACGCGCTTGACACCCGCTCGAAGTGCGGCCATGCTCCCCCCAACCACCTCACCGGAGAAGCCATGCGTGCACTCGTCGTCCTGTTGCTGATCACCATGGCTGGATGCGCGTCGGCACCATCCGCCAGCGCGACGCCGGATAGCGAAACGATGCGGGTCTCCGGCGCGGGCAATCTCAGGATGGCCGCCCTGGACCAGACCACCAATGTCAAGGTCGATTTCCCAGTCGACAAGGTCTGGCACGCGCTGCCCGCCGCGTTCGAATCACTGGGCATCCCAATCACCAGTGTCGATGACGCGACGCATACCATCGCGAACGGCGGGCTGAAGCTGCGCCGCGAGCTCGGCAAGGTTTCGCTGAGTCGCTACATCGATTGCGGCACGACCCAGATCGGCGAGAACGCCGACTCGTACGACGTGTATCTCACCATCACAAGTCAGGTCCAGGAAGAGCCGACGTCAGGACTGAGTGTGCTTCGCACGACCTTCGAGGCGATGGCTCGACCCATCGCCTTCTCGCGCGACTACGCCCGCTGCTCCTCCAAGGGCGAGCTCGAGAAACGGCTCGCCACTGCCGTCAAGTCGCAGCTCCAGTAGCCCGGTCCGCAAGGCTGGACGTCAGGAAACCAAGGTCGAGCTCTGGATACACAGGGAAGGAATCCAGGAGTGCCGCTACGCGCTTCAACGCTTCCGATTTCACCGCTGGCTCAATGGTGTACTTCGCCTTGCTCGGCCCATCCTTCGCCGCCGTCGGCTTCGTGGCCGCCAGAACGATTGCGATGATCGCGGCGATCTCGCGCATCTCGGCCGCACCCATGCCGAGCGTCGTCGTGGCGGGCGTGCCGAGACGCAAGCCGCTCGTGTACCAGGGTCCGGCCGGGTCGAACGGGATGGTGTTACGGTTCATCGTGAGTCCGCAGTCGCGCAGTGCCGACTCACCCTGGCGTCCCGTAATACCGAGACGACCGACATTCACCAGCACGAGGTGATTGTCAGTGCCGCCGGTAAGTACGTCGTGTCCCTGTTGAATGAGCCCCGCGCTCAGTGCGCGTGCGTTGTCAACGATCTTCGCGGCGTACGTCCGGAACTCGGGACGCAATGCCTCGGTGAACGCCACGGCCTTCGAGGCGAGGACGTGCGGCAGTGGTCCGCCCAACACGAGCGGGCAGCCCTTGTCGACATGCTCCGCGAATTCCTTCGTCGTGAGCACCAGGCCGCCGCGCGGACCGCGCAATGTCTTGTGCGTGGTCGACGTCACGACCTGCGCATGCGGAACCGGATCGAAGTCGCCCTCGAACAGCTTGCCAGCGACCAGCCCCGCGAAGTGCGCCATGTCCACCATCAGCACCGCGCCCACCTTGTCCGCGATCTCGCGCATCCGTGCAAAGTTGACCGGTCGTGAATACGCGCTGTAGCCGGCGAGCAGGATCAACGGCTTCACGTCCTTCGCGATCCGCTCGATGTCGTCATAGTCGAGAAGGTTCGTCTCCCGATCGACGTAATACGCGTGGGATTCGAACATCCGCCCCGACACATTGCGCCGGTAGCCGTGACTCAGGTGGCCGCCGCAGTACAGGTCGAGGCCAAGCAGTCGCTGGTTGCCGAGCGACCTCCGGATCTCGTTCCACTGTTCGGGCGAGAGCTTGGCGGGATCCGTTTCGCCGAGCTTCTCGAACGCCGGCGTCTCGATGCGCCCGCTGAGGATCGACCAGAACGCCACGAGATTGGCATCGGCTCCACTGTGGGGCTGCACATACGCGTGCTCGGCGCCGAAGAGCTCGCACGCGCGGTCGGCCGCGAGTTGCTCGATGGTGTCGACGTTCTCACAGCCGGCGTAGAAACGCTTTCCCGGGACGCCCTCGGCGTACTTGTCGGTGAGCAGGTTCGCCATTGCCGACTGCGTCGCGAGCGAAGAATAGTTCTCGCTGGCGATGAGCTTGACCGCGCTCCGTTGATGCGAGAGCTCCGCCACGATCGCGCGCGCGGTTTCCGGGGACACACCCGCCACGAGGTCGAGGTTCGCGAGATACGCGAGCATCCCGACTGGCACGTCGCCGATCTTCTTTCCGGAAGCGTTGAGGTATTGCTCGACCAGTGAGATGTCAGTCATGTGTCGCTCGTGAGTGCGCGGGCGAGCTGAGCCCGGGACGGTGCGGCGGAGTCGGGCACGCTGCGGACGACGGCGCGGCAGCGGACGGCGAGCCGTGAATCTAACCTCGCCGTCCCTGGCCGGCATGGCCCTTCCCGAGCCCCGCGTGACATACTTGGGGCCATCATGGACAGACGAAACTTCCTCCACACAAGCTCCGCATCGCTCGCCGCGGGATGGCTCTCCTCCAGGCTGCCTCGGCCACACTGGCACGACCGGCCCCGGCCCAGCGCGTCGCAGCTCCAGTGGCAGCGCGACGAGCTCGCGATGTTCCTGCACTTCGGCATGAACACGTTCACCGATCGCGAGTGGGGCGATGGGAAGGAAGATCCGTCGATCTTCAATCCGACGGGGCTCGACGCTCGTCAATGGGCGAAAGCCGCACGCGCCGGCGGCTTCCGGTCGATGATCCTGACGGCGAAGCATCACGACGGCTTCTGCCTCTGGCCCACCGGCACCACGAAGCACAGTGTCGCCAGCAGCCCGTGGCGAAATGGTCAGGGCGACGTGGTGCGCGAGATGGTCGACGCCTGTCGGGCCGAGGGGATGCGACCCGGTCTCTACCTGTCGCCGTGGGACCGCAACAATCCTGCGTACGGCGACAATGAGCGCTACAACGATCTCTACTGCGACCAACTCACCGAGTTGCTCACTCGCTACGGACCGATCGCGGAGATGTGGTTCGACGGGGCGAACGGCGAGGGACCGAACGGAAAGAAGCAGCACTACGACTGGCCACGCTTCTTTGCCCTCGTGAAGCGGCACCAGCCCGACACCGTCATTTTCTCGGATGCCGGACCCGACATTCGCTGGTGCGGCAACGAGAGCGGTGCCGGCGGCGATCCCAATTGGTCGATGGTTGATCCGACGGTGGTTCCATATCCGGGTGCGAGTGGACCGGCCATCATTCCCGCGCTCCAGCACGGCGATCCGAACGGCACGGTGTGGCGG
>JALYVY010000010.1 GCA_030852985.1 Gemmatimonadota bacterium
GTTCGAGCGCACGAGCTTGTCGAGCGCTTCCTGGTCTCCAACACGGATCTTCTGCGCAAGGGCAACCTCATCTTCCCGCGTGATGAGCGGATAGATGCTGATGTCGCGCAGGTACTGGTCCAGCGATCCCTCTTCGAACGAAGACTTCTTGCTGTTCGGAGTGGTAGCCATGCTGCGATTCCGGGGAACGGCTGCCCGCCGCAAGTGGGGGACGTGAACGCGGCAGGTGAAGATTTCGCGACCAGCGGCGGTCGACTAGCGTCTGTGCAAGTTCACCGGACGCGCTCACCGAGACGCATCCATCGGACGTGCGTCAGCCAGGCAAACTCGTTGGTTGAATCGGGGGCGAAGCTGAAGTAAACGACCTCGGGACGTCCGCGCAGCAGCGAATCGGGAACGAAGCCCCAATACCGGCTGTCGAGGGAGTTGTCGCGATTGTCTCCGAGAACAAAATACCGTCCACCAGGGACGACCAAGGGGCCCCAGTTGTTTCGCGACGGATGATAGGTCACGGCTGCGCTCGCCGAACGCACGAGGAAATCACTCTGCCAACGAAATTCCTCCCACACGGGATCCGCCTCCGGATCCGAGTGCGAAACGTACGGCTCCGCGAGGGCGACACCGTTGCGAATGAGGACCGCGTCGCGCATCGCGAGCGTGTCGCCAGGCAGGCCAACGAGCCGCTTCACGAAATTCTTGGTGCGATCCTTCGGCCACTCGAAGACGATGATGTCGTCGCGATGCGGCTGCCGCAGGGCGGGAAGCCGGCGGCCGGTCATCGGGATCTCGGCGCCGTACACGATCTTGTTCACGAGCAGGAAATCACCGACGAGCAGCGTGTGTTCCATGCTCCCGCTGGGAATCTTGAACGCTTCGACGATGAAGGTGCGCAGGACGAAGAAGAGTGTCACCGAGACGGTGAAGATCTTCGCCCATTCCCAGAAAAAACTGAAGCTCGCGCGCCGCTTGTTGACATGCTGCAACGCCTCGAGCTTGCGCTCCGGCGTGATGGAGCGCGGCGGTAGGATCGCGTCAGACGCTTCAGGCATGGCCACCCTGCAATTAAGTCCGCTCCCCAGTGTGCAGCAAGCGCGCGCGGTGTCAGTCGGGCGTGCCGAGGTAGTTGTCGATCTGCGCGCGCTGCAGGGCGCCGGAGAAGTCGCAGTACCCCACCTTCGTCTCGGAGTAGAACTCGTAGACCTCCCAGCCGCCCTCGCGGTGCCCGTTCCCGGTCTGCTTTACTCCACCGAACGGAAGGTGAGCCTCGGCGCCGATGGTTGGGGCGTTGATATAGGTGATCCCGTTGTCGAGCGCTTCGAAAGCGCGGAAGGCGAGGTTCACGTCGCGAGTGTAGAGCGACGAGGAAAGACCGTACTTCACCCCGTTGTTGACCCGAAATGCCTCTTCTGCGTCGCTGACGCGGATGACGCTGAGCACCGGCCCGAAGATCTCCTCCTGCTCGATACGCATCCCCTGCTCCACGCGAGCGAAGATCGTGGGCTCGAAGAAGAAGCCGTGCTCGTACTTGTCACCGTCCGGACGGCGTCCGCCACATAGCAGGTCGGCGCCGTCGCTCTGCCCAATGTCGATGTACTGCTCGACCTTCTTGCGCGACGTCTCGTGAACCAGCGGACCCACGTCGGTGCCCTTCTTCCGGCCGTCGCCGAGCTTCATGGCGCGCGCACGGTCCACGAGGCTGCCGAGGAAGTGATCATGGATGCCGTTCTGGAGAATCAGGCGGCTCGTCGCCGTGCAGCGCTGGCCGGTGGTGCCGAACGCGCCCCAGAGCACACCATCCAGCGCGAGGTCGAGGTCAGCATCGTCCATCACGATCATGGCGTTCTTGCCGCCCATCTCGAGTGAGAGCCGCTTGTGCAGGCGACCACACGTTTCGCCGACCTTGCTACCCGTCGCGGTCGATCCGGTAAACGAGACGACCGCCACGTCTGGATGCTCCACGATCGGCGCGCCGACATCGGCGCCGAGTCCATGCACCAGCTGGATCACCTCGGCAGGGAGCCCCGCCTCGAGCATGATCTCGACGAGCACATGGCCAGTGTGCGGCACGTCCTCGCTCGGCTTGAAGACGCACGCATTTCCGCAGACGAGCGCGGGAAACATCTTCCACGTCGGAATGGCGAGGGGGAAATTGAACGGCGCGATAATGCCAGCCACCCCAATCGGCCGACGAAAGCTCATGGCCCACTTCTTCGCCATCTCGCTCGGCACCGTGCGGCCCGACAACTGCCGGCCCATCGTCGCCGCGTAATAGGCCGTGTCGATGCCCTCCTGGACGTCGCCCCGCGTTTCGGTGAGCGGCTTGCCCATCTCGCGCGTCATGAGGTCCGCGATTTCTTCCTTGCGCTGGGTAAGGAGGTCGCCCACGCGCCGGAGCACGTCGCCGCGCGCGGGCGCTGGCGTAGCGCGCCACTTTGCGAATCCGCGCTTCGCCGACTGGACGGCGGCATCGACGTCGAGGTGGTTGGACAGGGGAAACTGTCCGATCAGGTCTCGGGTGTCGGCCGGATTGCGATTCTCGAAATAGGCGCCGGACTCCGGGGCAGTCCACTGGCCAGCGATGAAGTTCTGGAAGGTCTTGGTCATGCCTGAAACTAAGCGAAAGGCGGGCCGCACCGCGCGCCGTCGCGGCTTTCGATGGTGTGGCGGCCGGCAACGGCGCATTCGCGTCCTGCCGCGCGCACGTTTCGCTTGCGGCGACCAGACGACGCCGACATACTGTCGCCGTCGTAAACGCGTGAGGTTTTCCATGCTGTCTCCGTTTCCAACGTCCGTCGGATCGCCGTCCCTCGGCGGCATCGATCTCACGCCGCATGTGTCCCTGCCCCCCCGAGTGACTGACGCGTGCGCCAACTGCGGTTCTTCAGCGGTGGGCAACTTCTGCCCGGAGTGCGGCGCCCGCCCAATCGATCGCAGGCCCATTACCGTGCGGCGCTTCGTCGCCGAGGCGTGGCACGAGGTCACTGATCTCGATTCCGCTACCTTGCGCACGGTGAAGTCCATGGCCACACGGCCAGGCGAGCTGACGAAAACCTACCTCTCGGGGCGCACGCGCTGGTTCCTTCCACCCCTCCGCGTGTACCTGTTCGCCTTTGGGATCTACATCCTCGGGCAGTCTTCCATGCCCGATGACCCGACCACGGGAATACAAGCCAGGATTTCTAAGACAGAGACGGACGCACTGTCGAAGCAGGTGATCGCAGGCACCGCGCCCGCATCGCTCACGCCCGTCACCGCGTCCGGGCCCATCAGTCCGGCGCGTGCGCAACGACGCACGCGCGTCCAGGCGGTCATGGGCACGCTCGGCTCCCGGGTGGGCGACGTCATCATCGCGGCGACCCACAACCCGTGGATCGCCCTGCTGTCCGTCTTTCCGGTGGCGCTCGGCCTCTCGTGGCTATATCGCGGGCGACGACAGAATTACGCGGAGCACGCCGTCATGGCGGTGCACCTCCTGGCCGCCATTTCCATCTTTCGACTCGTCAATGCCGCCGTGCACGTGCTCCTCGGCATGCCGCGCGGGCATGTGAATGCCATCTCGCTGGCGCTCTGGCTGGTGATCGCGACATACTTCTTCCTCGCGGCGCAACGGATATACGGGGAGCCGAAGCCGGTGACCGTCGTCAAGTCGGTGGCATTCGTGGCCTGGACGCAGCTGTCGCTGATCGTCGTCCCCGCGCTGCTCGGTGTAGCCGTTGCAGTGCAGGTCGTCGTGCAGGCCATGCTGGCTGCGCGCGGTTGATCCGCACGGCGCGAGTCGCTCCTTCACGCCACGTCCTGCCTATTCGTCGTGCACCTTCCGTCCGCCGACAACATCGCCGCGGCGATGTCCGTCATCGACCCGATCTTCCTGCACACGCCCCTGCTGCGCGGCAGCTCGCTCGACCGCGCCGTCGACGCCGAGCTGTTCTGCAAGGTGGAGACGCTCAATCCCATCCGCTCATTCAAGGGGCGCGGCACGGAGCTCCTCGTCGAGCACCTGCGCGACAACCGACCGCTCGTGTGTGCGTCTGCCGGCAATTTCGGCCAGGGGCTCGCGCGAGCGGCGGCACGCCGCGGCCGCAACGTCGTGGTCTTCGCCGCGCGGCGTGCGAACCCGCTGAAGGTCGAGGCCATGCGCGCACTCGGCGCCGAGGTGCGTCTCACTGGCGCCGACTTCGATGCGGCGAAGGATGCATCACGACGCTACGCGGCGTCTTCTGATTCGTACTACGTCGAGGACGGAGCCCTTCCCGATATCGCGGAGGGCGCGGGGACGATCGCCCTGGAAATCACCGAAGCGGACATTTCGCCTGAAGTGATCCTGGTGCCGCTCGGCAACGGTGCGCTTGCGACCGGCATTGGCACCTGGTGCCGACACGCGGAGCCGAACGCACGCGTCATCGGAGTGGTTGCCGCAAATGCACCGTCGATGCGGCTGTCCTTCGCGGCACGCGCGCCGGTGGCGACCGACAAGGCCGACACGATCGCGGATGGCATTGCTGTCCGGGAACCCGTGCCATATGCGGTCGAGTCCCTGCGCAACACCGTCGACGAGGTGGTGTCGGTCAGCGAGAAGTCAATCGTTCGCGCCATGCGTCTGGTGCACGGACATCTCGGGCTGGTCATCGAGCCCGCCGGCGTGGTCGGCTTGGCGGCACTCCTGGAGTTGCCAGATCGCTGGAAGGGAGCGCGAGTGGCCATTCCACTATGTGGCGGGAACGTCACGCAGGCTGATGCGCGACAGTGGTTGTGCGGAACAGCGCCGAGGCGACGCCCGAGTGGAGAACTGCGGCAAGCCCACACTCCAGACGCGTAGTACTCGGTACTTTAGCGCTTGAGTGCAAACGCGACGACGTAGTCCCCCTTCCCCCAGTCTTCGCTGCCGCCGACGCAAACAACGACATACTGTCGCCCACCAACCGCGTACGTGATGGGCGTGGCCCGCGCGCCCCCCGGAAGCGCACCCTCCCAGAGCACACGACCCGTCGCGATGTCGAACGCACGAAGCTTGTGATCCGCCGTGGCACCGATAAACACGATGCCGCCGGCGGTGGCGATTGGCCCGCCAAGGTTTGGAAGGCCGAGGGGAACGGCCGTGTGCGGCACTCCTGGAACCAGGTTGGCGGGGTCGCCGAGTGGCGCGCTCCACGCCTTCGCTCCCGTATTGAGATCGATGGCGACCAAAGACCCAAAGGGAGGCGGAGAGCATGGAATGCGATCCGGTGCCGTGAGCATGCGGCGTCGCATCACATACGGCGTCCCGTGCATCCGAGTGTATTGATCGCCGAGGCGCGATCTGTTCGTCGTCGCCTGCGCAGTGTCGAGTTCGTCGAGACGAATCAGTTGCACAAAGGCCGCGAGCGTGTTCACCGGCACCACGGCGATCTGGCGTTCGGGGTCGAAGGCCAATCCGCCCCAGTGCGCTCCGCCAATGTTGCTCGGCACCTGCAGCGTACCCTGAAAACTCGGCGGTGTAAACGGGCCGTCGTTGCGAAGCGGGCGAATCTGCGCCATGCAGGCTTCGCGCGATGCTGCCGTTGCACCAAACACATTCACCGTATCGAACGACTGGGGACTGAGCGGGGGAATCACCGTGTTGAACGGTTGCGTCGGCGACGCTCGCTCACCATAGATCGTGCTCGCCGGTACCGCCCGTTCCTCGACCGGAAAGACCGGCGCACCCGTGTCGCGATCGAGCACGAAGAGCTGTCCCGTCTTCGTGGCCTGCAATACGACGTCTGTCGGCCGTCCTCCGCGCCTGAGCGTGACGAGGGCGGGGGGTGATGCGACGTCATAGTCCCAGAGGTCGTGATGCACGGCCTGGAAGCTCCAGACGACCTTGCCCGTCGACGCGCGCAGCGCGACCACGGAATTCGCATAGCGGTTATCGCCGATGCGCTCGCCGCCATAGTAGTCCGGGCTCGCGCTGCCAGTGGGCACGAACACCATGTCGCGCGCCGAGTCCGCGGCGATCACCGACCATGCGTTGGCCGCGCCGGTGGTGTGCGCCATCGCGCCGCGCCACGAGCCCCACGCGGCGTCGGTCGAGTCGCGAGGAATGGGATCCCAGCTCCACTTGAGCGCACCACTCCGCGCATCGTATGCGCGCACCTCACCGCTCGCGGCATTCGTGCGTCCGTTGTCTGCAACCGCGGAGCCCGTGACGATGTTTCCATTGATAACCGCCGGCGGCGATGTCAGCTCGTATTCTCCGACATAGTACGGCGAATTGCGCAGACCCTTCTGCAAATGCACCGTGCCACCGTCGCCGAAGCCTCGGCACACCGTACCGGTGCGGGCATCGAGCGCGAGCAATCGTGCGTCGATGGTGCCGACGATGATCCTCCGGTGACATGGGCTGGCTGCCGCGGTCCTGGCATCGACCCAGGTGGACACGCCACGATTCGCGAAGTCGCCCCAGTCGCCGCCCGCATCGGCGTGGGCGTCGTAGGTCCACCGTGGCTTGCCGCTCGTAGGGTCGAGTGCGATCACCTTGCCCAGTGGCGTCGACAGGAAGAGGGTGCCATCAACCATCAGCGGCGTGGCCTCGAATTTCAGCGGCTGCTGCGTCTTCACGTCCTTCTCGCCCGTGCGGTACGTCCACGCGGGCGCGAGCGTGGCCACGTTCTCACGCGTGATCTGCGCGAGCGTCGAGTAGCGCGAGCCGAGCGCGTCGTGCCCGTAGGCGCTCCATTGCCCGGAGATGCCCTGCGCGCGAGCCTCCATGGCACACATGGCGAGGATGATGGCGCATGCGACCACCGGGACGATCTCAGACCGCCGATGACACCTCCAGGTGACGTCCATCGTGTTACTCCGAGGGTGTGGTATTCACGCATGAATTCCCGGCCACGCGGGTTGACCCAACTTATGGCACCGTGTCGCGAAACGTCGTGTCGACCGCGAGACGCACGCCTCGGAACGGGATGATCATCGCACCCTGCCGCAGGCCATGCTGCGTTCGTGCGTCGTAGTCGGCCTGCAGCAGGCGGTACTTCTCCGTGACGCGCTGCTGCGCAACGAATAGTCGCGAACGGAGCAGTCCACACTCGGGGTCATGCAGCACGCGCAGCGAGTCGCGCAGCTCTGCGGCCGCGCGCATTGCGCGCGTGGCGTGCCCGCCCTCGTGGGTCCAGAGTGACTGCATGCGACGCCGCCACTCGGTCATGTTCTCTGCACTCACCCCATTGTCAGACGCGAGCCGTGGCATGACGAAGCTGATACCGAGGACGACCGCCGCGTTGCGCGCCTCGCACCCAAACTCGGAATTTCGAAGGACGTAGGTGGACCGCGGTGCGGAGATGGTCAGCGCCTGAAACGACGCCGGTATGCCCGCCGCGGCCGCCGCCGCTGGAGCCGCCGCCATCCATTCCCACGGCGTCGATCCGGAGACCTGGTAGTAGACCGTGTCGATCATGACACGGACGCCGTTGCCAGCCACGCTCGTCGGGGGCTGGAGTCCGCCACACCCAAGAGACGTCGCCGCAACGGACACTGCGCCGAGAAAACCGAACGACCGCACTAGGGATCGGCGCGCTCCGCGAAAGGTCTCACGGAGTGGGGCGAACGGGAGTGCCGACCGTCGGCGTCGCACTGCATACCCACCCCGCCGGTCGTGTCGTATCAGCCCGTGCGTATCCACTGCGCGGAAGAATCTCCAGGGCGCCGAGCACGATGCCCCAGGCAACCAACATGAGCGAAAGCACGTGCGCGCGTGCTGTGCGATGGCGCCACGTCCACACGCTGCTCCACAGCCCCGCGACGGCCACGCCAGCGACTGCGACGAGATATCCCGCCAACCCCACGCCGCATTGCGATGGATACGGCCAGAAGAGGATCCCGATTGCCAAGGCGGTCGCGAGCGCGAGGCGGAGCAGCGCGGGCCATGTGCGCGTGGACGCCCGCTCCGCGGCCACCGCAGCCTTGGCAGCGGGCGGCGCGGACTTCGGCGCCGCCGGGATGAGCGCCGAATCCGACATCGACTCCAGTTGCTTGTCGATCTTCTTGAGCTCTGCGTCCCAATTCGTCATGCACTCCCCCGTTCGTCACGCGCCACGTCGTCGTCCTCGAGCAGTATACGAAGCATCGCTGGATAACGGTTCAGGAAGTCCCGCGTCACGGTGAAGTGCTCCGTCTCCTCGAACGACACCTGCGCCAGCGGCCCCTGTCCGAACTGAAGGATAGCAGCATTCGGGTACGCCAGCAGGATGGGCGAATGCGTCGCGATGATCAACTGCGCACCAGCCTTCGTCAGGTCGTGAATCAGGCTCAGCATGATGAGCTGACGCATGGGCGATAGCGCCGCTTCAGGCTCGTCGAGCAGGTAGAGACCATTCCCGCGAAACCGATTCTCGACGATGGCGAGGAACGACTCCCCGTGCGATTGCTCGTGCAGCCCTCGCGCGCCGAAGAGGGGTCCGATCTTCGGTCCGCCCGCGGCGCCCGGTTCATCTACGTCCCGTCGCTCGATCTCGGTCGCCACATTGAAAACGCTCTCGGCGCGCAGAAAGAATCCGTCGCGCAAGCGCCGCGTCCCGCGCACGATCGTCAGGTACCGATGCAGCACCGAGTGCGATGCCCTCGTATCGAAGCGAAAGTTGCGCGAGCCACCCTCGGCATTGAAGCCAAGTGCGACCGCAATTGCCTCGAGCAGTGTGGACTTCCCGGAGCCGTTCTCTCCCACGAGGAAGGTGACCGACGGGTGCAACGCGAGCCGGTCGAGATACACGATGGCGGGCAGGTCAAACGGATAGCGTCCGAAGTCTGGAACGCTCGCTCGGCGCAGCACTACCTCGCGCACGAACCCCGATGTCACGCGTCGTCGTCCTCGTCGGCACCCAACGGCTGCGTCGGTAAAACCCCCGCGCCACCCTCTCGGCTGAGCGCATAGCGCTCGATCTTCTTGTACAGGTTCGACCGCGGCATCTCCAGCGCACGGGCGGTCTCGCTGACGTTCCAGTCGAACGCACGCAGCTTCGCCAGTAGGTACGTCCGCTCCGCCGCGTGCTTGAACGCGTCGAACGTCGCGACCTCGAGCAGCGACCCCAGCCCGCCAGCCGTGGAATCGGAACGCCGACCCGCCAGTCGCTCGACGTCATCCGCGGTAACGCGCGTTCCCGTGGACAGGATCAACAGCCGTTCGATCGTGTTGCGAAGCTCGCGCACGTTCCCGGGCCAGTCGAGGTGCTGGAGCTTCTGCACCGCGTCGTCGCCCATCGCCCGCGGTGCGAGGCCGCCGGACGTCGTGAGTTGCGCCACGAAATGGCCAATCAACGACGGAATGTCCTCGCGACGCTCACGGAGTGGCGGCACGTGCACCGGCACGACGTTGAGCCGGTAGTAGAGGTCCTCGCGAAACCGTCCTGCCGCGATCTCCTCCTCGACAACCTTGTTTGTCGCTGCGAGGACGCGGACGTCCACCTTCACCGGCTTCGCCCCGCCGATGCGCGTGACGACGCCATCCTGGAGCACGCGCAGCACCTTGGCCTGCGCCGCGAGGCTCATGTCGCCGATCTCGTCCAGGAACAACGTGCCGCCGTCCGCCTGCTCGAACTTCCCCGCGCGATCGGCGACGGCGCCCGTAAACGATCCCTTCATGTGGCCGAAGAGCTCACTCTCGATAAGCTCACCCGGAATCGCGGCGCAGTTCACCTCGACGAACGGACCCTTCGCGCGCGCCGACTGCGTATGCAGCGCACGCGCAACAAGCTCCTTGCCCGTGCCATTCTCCCCGGTGATCAGCACGCGCGCCGGTGTCTTCGCCACCAGCGCGATCTTCTCCGTTACCGCCCGGATGCCGTACGAGTTGCCCACAATCTCGAAGCGCGAATGCACCGTATCGCGCAACCGCTCGTTCTCCTCCTGGAGATCGAGGTGCGACAGCGCATTGCGCAGCGTCACGAGAATGCGATCCGTATCCAGCGGCTTCTCGAGGATGTCGTACGCACCGTGCTGCGTTGCTTCCACCGCCGTCTGGATCGTCGCGTGTCCGCTGATCATCACGACGACCGCATTCGCATCCTGCTCGCGCAGCTTCCGCAGTGCCTCCAGGCCGTCGATCCCGGCCATCTTCACGTCCATGAACACGAGATGCGGCCGGAACTTCGCATACTCGGAGAGGCCATCCACCGCGTTCGCACAGGTGCGTACCTCGTAGCCCTCGAACTCGAGGAGCTGCCCAAGTGCGGCGCGGATCCCCTGTTCGTCGTCGACGATGAGGATCTTGCGAATCACGGCGCGGTGCCCGTCGTCTTGTAGATCGTCACCTTGCCGTTCGCGATGCGCACGTCTGCGAGGCTTCTCGGCGTGGGCACGGGCAGCGCATCGGCCGCGATGCCCGCGGGACGATTTCCCCGCGAGATCTGCTGCACCAACCGCGGAATCGCACCCCTCGGCACCTTGAAGTCGCGGAGCTTGATCTCGCGCACCTGGAACTCGCTGAGTCCGGGACGCACCACGCGAAAGCCGCCACCGATGGTGATCTTCTCACGGTCGTTAAGCAGTCCGCCCAGCGGACCGAGTGCTCCCGTCCCGGCGATGTCCTTCATTGGGACGATCGCGCTGACGTACAGTGCATCGCCAATCACCGCTGCCTGCACGCTGTCCGACGACGACGGCAGCGTCTTCCCAACCGTCTGGAACACGTACGACCCGATCTCGGCCGCCGTGAGGTTCGCGAACACCGGTCCGCCGGGCGACTGCATGGCATCGATCGCACGCTTGCCCCTCTCACCCGCAGCGGGCGAGAGCGGCTGCCACACCGGGGACACAGCGACGGACGGCGCCGAGGCACCCGGCATCCTGGACATCCACTTGTCCCGCGTGATCCAGCCCACGAGACCCGCAATGGCCAGCACCATGAGACATCCCACGCGCGCGATACATCCCATCGGTCAGCGTCCTCCCAGTGTCGCCGCGTGCATGCGGCGGTAACGCGCGCCCGTTGGCGCGAATGTGCTCTCGAACTACGTCAGTTCAACCACATGCACCACCACGGAGAAGTCTACCTTCCGCGCCGCACGCGCGAGACCACGAGGTCGTGCTGCAGCACCTCGAGCCGCAGTTCCGGTTCTACACCGAGCCAAAGCTCACGTGCCCGCCGGAAGTTCTTCTCGCGAACGGCGGATGCACGCGGCCGAGCAGGGTCGCCAATGAAACAAGGCAGACGACTTGACAGAATAGGAACCGCGCCCTAACAATGATCCGTGCTTCGGCACCGCGGCCATTTATGGCGATTGCATCCGCGTTAACAACTGCTAAACCGCCCCGGAAGGTCTCGGGCGGATGGTCGCCTCGGGACCTTTTTTCTGTTTCATGACTTGATCCGTTCGAACGACATGACTCACCACGTAAACATGTGTTGCCTCATTGGCATGTGCGTTTCTCCCCAGCGAGAGACGGACCGGCGCGGGCGTGCATGGCGCACCACCGCATGAGCTGACCGAGACACACTTCGGCACGCCCACCCGGCCTCTCACTCGAGACAGCCGGGTTTTTTGTGTTCGTTCTTCCTCACACCACCAGGAGCCGCATCATGAGCACCACGATCGAGCAGGAGTACACGCAGGGGTTGGGCACGCGAGCCATTCACACGGGGCAAGAGTCCCCAGACGCCTCCACGAAAGCGCGCGCCATGCCCATCTACGCCACGACGAGCTACGTCTTCGACAGTCCGGAGCACGCCGCGCGCCTGTTCGGCCTGCAGGAGTTCGGCAATATCTACACACGCATCATGAACCCCACGACCGATGCGTTCGAGCGGCGCATCGCCGACCTCGAGGGCGGGGTGGCCGCCGTAGCGACAGCGAGCGGCCAGGCGGCACAGACGCTTGCCCTCCTGAATCTGGTGCAGGCCGGCGACTCGATCGTCGCGTCGTCCGCCCTCTACGGCGGCACGTTCGCACTGCTCAAGTTCACGCTACCGCGACTCGGCATCACCACGCGCTTCGTGGACGTCAGCGACCCGCAGGCGTTCGCGCGTGCCATCGATGCCACGACGAAGGCCGTGTATGTGGAGACGATCGGCAACCCCGGTCTCGAAGTGCCCGACTTCCGCGCGATCGCGGACGTGGCGCACGCCGCGGGCGTCCCGCTGATCGTGGACAACACCTTCGCCACGCCGTTCCTCAGTCGTCCCATCGAGCATGGAGCGGACATCGTGGTCCACTCCGCCACCAAGTGGATCGGTGGCCATGGCACGAGCATCGGCGGCGTGGTGGTGGACAGCGGCCGGTTCGACTACGCCGCCTCGCCCAGGTTCAAGAGCTTCTATGTCGACCCGGAACCCGCCTACCACGGCCTGTCCTTCGCGGGTGTCTTCGGTGACTTCGGTGGCGCGAACATCGCCTTCGCCATCCGGCTCCGCGTGCTCCTGCTGCGCGACATCGGCGCGGCGCTCTCCCCTTTCAACTCGTTCTTCTTCCTGCAGGGTCTGGAAACGCTGCAGCTGCGCATCGAGCGGCACAGCCAGAATGCGCTGCGCATCGCGAAGTATCTCGAGGGACATCCCGCGGTGACGTGGGTGAGCTATCCCGGCCTCACCTCGCACGCCACGCACGCCACGGCCGCGAAGTACCTCAACGGCGGCTTCGGCGGTGTGCTCACCTTCGGCGTGCTGGGTGGTGAAGTGGCGGCCAAGAAGGTCATCGCCGGCTCCAGGCTGTTCTCGCTCGTCGCCAATGTGGGCGACGCGAAGAGCCTGGTCATCCATCCGTGGAGCACGACCCATCAGCAGCTCACCGATGCCGAAAAGACGGCAGCCGGGGTGACGGAGGACCTGATCCGCCTATCGGTCGGCATCGAGGACGTGGCGGATCTCGAGCACGATCTCGACGTCGCGCTGCGCGGAGCTGTGGGCCTGTGACAGCGTCGCGCACGCTCGTGCATTCCGACGAAGCGCGCGCCGATGCCGTAGCGCCGGACGCCTTGGGGACGGCACGGCATCAATGCGTGCAGCTCCTCGACCGGTTCGAGCTTGAAAGCGGCGAGGTGCTCCGCAATGTCCGTCAGGCCTACTACCTCGACGGCACGCTGAACGCGCAGCGCGACAACCTTGTCGTGGTATTTCATGCGCTCACCGGCTCCGCGGATGCGGTGGGCGACTGGTGGTCAGACGTGGCAGGTCCTGGTCGCGCGATCGACACCGGGCAGTACGCCGTGCTGTGTACCAACCTGCTGGGGTCGTGTTACGGCACGACGGGTCCTTCGGATCCGTCACGTCGGCCGTTTCCCGCCGTGACGACACGCGACATGGCGCGCCTGGTGGGGCACCTCGTCGCGTCATTGCACATCCGCTCCGTCGCCCTGGCCATCGGAGGCTCGCTCGGCGGCATGGTGGCGCTGGAATTCGCGGCGACGTTTCCGGCGTTGGCGCGCAACGTCGTCGTGCTCGCCGCACCGGCCGAACACCCTTCTTCCGCAGTGGCGTGGAGCCATTTGCAGCGACGCGCCATCGACATGGGTGGCGACGACGGACTCGAGCTCGCACGCATGATCGCGATGATGACGTATCGCACGGCGGGCGAGCTGGACGAGCGGTTCGGCCGGCGGCGCGCAGATGATGGTACCTTCGCGGTGGCCCAATATCTCTCTCGCCACGGCGAGAAGCTGCGCGCGCGGTTCGACGTGCAGAGCTATCTCACGCTGCTCAACGCCATGGATTCGCACGACGTGGGTCGCGCACGCAAAGGAGTGCGGGCGGCTCTGCGGAACGTGAAGAGCCGGATCGTGGGCGTGGGGATCCCGGGTGACCTGCTCTACGACCCTCGCGGTGTGCGTCAATGGACGGAGGCCGCCGGCGCGGAGTACCGCGAGGTACACTCGCTCAACGGACACGACGGATTCCTCACCGAAGGCGCGCAGGTCTCTTCGCTCGTCCGTGAAGTGCTGGACACGGGATTCGAATCGGCTTCGCACGCGACACGGCCCATCCAGCCCAATGACGCAACGAAGCACGCCCTCGGCGACGTGACGGCAGACGTCGTGATCCTCGGCTTTGGACGCATCGGACGGGAACTGGCCACGCAGCTTGGCAGCGTGATCGGCGCCCACCAGGCACGCGTCGTCGCCGTCATCGATCGAACCGGGTACGTGTTCAATGCGCGCGGCATCGCCGCCGGGGAACTCGCCGGCCTGGCGCGCGCCAAGGAGCGCGGCGTGGGATTGGCCGAGACGCTGAGCGGCGTCCAGGGTAGCGCCGCCGAGGCGCTCGTGCATGTGCACCGAAACACTCCCATGCGTCCGATTCTCGTCGACGTCACGGCGGGAGACACCGGCGGCGAACTCGAGGCGGCACTGGCGGCGGGCATGGACATCGTGCTCGCGAACAAGCGTCCCCTCGCCGAAGCGCGCGGTGTGTCCGGAGGCTTGGCGCAGTCCGCCGCGAGGCATGGGCGCAGGATGCTGCATGAAGCGACCGTGGGTGCTGGGCTGCCGATCATCGATACGATCGCAAAGCTGCAGGAGTCGGGAGACGAGGTGCTCGGCATCGAGGGATGCCCATCCGGAACGCTCGGCTATCTATTCGGCGAGCTTGGGCACGGCACGGCGTTCTCCACCGCACTGCGGACCGCGATGTCGCTCGGCTACACCGAGCCTGATCCGGGCGAGGATCTCTCGGGCATGGATGTCGCGCGCAAAGCGCTGATCCTTGGACGGCTCATCGGATTCGACGGCGACCTCGATCAGGTGGACGTGGATTCGCTCGTGCCTACTGTGCTACGTGATGTCGGCGTAGAGCAGTTTCTGGCTCGGCTGCCCGAGCTGGACACGCTCTGGCGCGCGCGGGTGGACGACGCGGCGGTCGGCGGCCGCGTGCTGCGCTATCGGGCCATCGTTTCGCCGACGAGCGTGCGAGTAGGGCTGACAGCCGTGGACAGTTCCAGCCCGCTTGCAACCTTGACAGGCACAGACAACCAGTTCGCAATCACCACGCGGCGCTATCACGATCATCCCATCGTAATCACCGGGCCCGGTGCCGGTGTCGGCGTCACGGCCGCCGGGGTGCTTAACGACGTCCTCAAGCTCGCACGATCGCGCTAAGGTGGGAGCCTTGTGACCTGCTCCGCGTTCCCGCCGATGCTAAGCAGTAAAAGCTCCAATCCCATGGATCAACGTCCTCCGACTGTCGCCGCGTGGATGCGGCGGTAGTGCGGCCCCGTTGGCACGAGCGTGCTCTCGAACAACGACAGTTCCGCCACGTGCACCACCGCTGAGAAGTCCACCTTCCGCGCTGCGCGCGCGAGACCACGAACGCGGTCCGGCTCAAGCACCGTCTTGACTCGTGCCAGGGTGACGTGCGGACGAAAGGCGCGCCCTTCGATCTCGAAGCCGATCCCCTCGGCGCCGAGCTCGAGGTCGTGCTGCAGGAGCTCGAGGCGAGGTTCCGGTTCTACGCCGAGCCAGAGCACATGCGCGCGCCTGAAGTTCGGAAACGCGCCGATGCGCGAAAGATGGATCGAGAATGGCCGGTGTGCCTGTGCGACGGCATCCAGCATTTGCACCAGGACGTCCACACCGTCCGCCGGCACTTCCCCAAGATACTTCAGCGTGATGTGGCGTTCCTGCGCACTGGTCCATGCCAGCTCCGGCGCCTCTTCGCGAAGCGGCGCGACCACAGCTTTGATGTCCTGCAGGGTGACCGACGGAAGCTCGACCGCCACGAACATGCGTCGCGTATCACCCACGCCCCGCGCATCCTGCGACTCCGATGAACTAACCGGCGACCTCGTCGCGCAACTCCACGGCGACGTGGCTGAATCCGTGCTCCCGCGCGAGCGCGAGCGCCGCCCGCCGCATCTCGAGATCGGAGAGCGCGGTCATGGTCGCCCGGTCCGCGATCAGCACCGCAAGACCCGCCCTCGGCTCCACGCGGCACACGAGGCCGCGCTCGGCGAGCGCCTGCTCGAAGGCGGATGGCTCGCCCGCGGACTCGCGACGGATGCTCACGCTGCCCCCACGCCGTGCAGCACATTCAGCGAGCCCGAGCGAAATCCGCGGACGTCGATGGCCACGCGCGTGAAACCCGCGTCAAGCACGGCCGCCCGGAGGTCGGCAAACTTCTCCGGTCGAATCCACGCGGCCAATGACTCTTGCGAAAGCTCCACGCGTGCGAGGTCGTCATGATACCGCACGCGCAGGTCATCGCTGATGCCGAGCGCGCGGAGCGAATGTTCAGCCTGTTCGATCTGGCTCAAGCGTTGAGCGGTCACGCCCGTGCCGTACGGCAGGCGCGAGGACAGGCACGGCGACGAGGGCTGCGCCCACGTGGGGATCCCACGCGCCCGGGAGCAGTCACGGATCTCCGCCTTCGTGAACCCAAGAGTTGCCAGGGGACTCTCCACGCTATGCTCGCGGGCCGCTTGGGCACCGGGTCGATAGTCCGATAAGTCATCGGCGTTCGTTCCGTCAGCGACAAGATCGAATCCGCGCGCGCGCGCGATCGGCACGAGCTTCGACCAAAGCTCCGTTTTGCAGAAGTAGCAGCGGTTCGACGGATTGGCCGCATAGCGCGGATCGTTCAACTCGTCGGTATCGAGTTCCAGCACAGGAATGTCGAATGACGTTGCCACGTCACGCGCGGCAGCCCACTGCGCCGCCGGATACGACGCGCTGCGACCGATGATGGCGAGGACGTTATCCGCGCCGAGGACGTCGCGGGCCACCACGGCGAGGTAGGCGGAATCGACGCCGCCGCTGTAGCCGATCGCAATGCGCCCGCATCGACGCAGCCAGGTCGCGAGCGACGCTTCCTTGCGTGCGGCGAGGTCAGGAATTGTAGAGGTCGGGGCGAGAGTGTCGGGCATGAACGAAAGTTATCCGTCGATCGCGAAGGAGTGCAGGCGCGGGCCGCTACTCGTCGCCGATGGCGCTACAAGTGTCTGACAACCCGTCGCGCCCTCGCTTCGCCCCTACCGGCCCAATCGCTCAGCTCGGAGAGAGCAGGCGCAGCGTTGGAAAGTGCGTCCGGTATCGCGACGCGTCCCGCGTGAGAAGAGCAGCACCGCGAATCGCTGCGTGGGCGCCGATGTAGAAATCAGGGAGTGGTGACCTTCGCGCGCCGCCGCTCTTCGGATACCGTACGAAGGACTTGCCCGCCAGAAACCCTGCCTCCCACGGAAGCGGTTCGCGGCGAAACAGATCGGCTGGCAGCGCCGCCTCGAGTTCCTCGATGCGCGTGAAGCGCACGGACACCTCGGCGTAGATGATCGGATTGATCATCAAGACGGACGTCTCCGCGTGATCCTCCAGCGCCGACGACGACCAGTCGAACCACACCGGATCCTCGGTAAGGACATCGAGCAGCACGTTGCTGTCGACGAGCACGTCCGCCATCAGCGCGTTCCCGGCGGCGCATCGCGCGTGAGCGCGAGAATCTCGTCGGTTGTCATACGCACGCTGCCGCGCCCGCGCATGTGCTGCACGAGCGCGCGCCCGCGACGCGTCCCGCCCCCGGCCTTGGTCAGGATTGCGGTGTTGCCGCGAATGGTGAATTCCACCTCAGTGTGCGGCAGCAGTCCCAACCGCTCGCGAACCTCGAGTGGGATGGTAACCTGACCTTTCGTGGTGATCCGCATTGCAACCTCCGCAGTATTACTTAGATAAGTAATACTATGCACCTCCCTCTCCCCCTTCAAGGGCGTCACGTCGTCAAGTTGGCTCATGCGATGGCAAGGCTCCGCGGGTTCTCCTGCTCAGTTGTGCGGGGACGGTACCCCAGCGCCTCGGCGATATGCGGCGTTGCCACGGCGTCTTCGCCTGCGAGATCCGCTATGGTTCGCGCCACGCGTAGCACCCGATGGAATCCCCGCGCCGACAGGTGCAGACGCTCTCCGGCGCTGGTGAGAAGCTGGCGCGCCTCTGATTCGAAACCGCCCTTCGCTTCCAGCCATCGTCCGGGCGCTCGCGCATTGCAAGCGGACTCACTCCCGTAACGCACGCGCTGGCGTGCGCGCGCGATTTCGACTCGTAAACGAATACTCGCCGAGTCGGTGCCACTTTCGTGATTCGACAATCGCGCCAGTGCGATGGGCGGCACGTTCACGTGAATGTCGATGCGATCGGCGAGCGGACCAGACAGCCTCGCGCGATACTTCGCGACATCAGCCGCTGGACAGATGCACGGATGCGTTGGATCTCCGGCGTGACCACATGGACACGGGTTCATCGCCGCGGCGAGCGCGAAGCGGGCCGGAAAGCGCAGCGAAGCCGAGGCTCGCGCGATGGTGACGTGTCCATCTTCCATCGGCTGCCGCAAGGATTCGAGCACTGAGCGCGGGAACTCCAGGAGCTCGTCGAGGAAGAGTACGCCGTGGTGCGCAAGGCTGACTTCCCCAGGCCGAGGCGACGACCCGCCGCCCACGAGACCCGGCGTAGACACGGAGTGGTGCGGCGCGCGAAAGGGGCGCCGCGTCACGGCGCCGGATGCCGGGTCCAGCATGCCGGCGACCGAGTGGATGGCGGTCACCTCGATCGCTTCGGTATCGGTGAGCGCAGGAAGGATGGTCGGCAAGCGACGAGCGAGCATCGTCTTGCCCGCACCCGGCGGTCCCACAAGCAGGATCCCGTGGCTCCCCGCGGCGGCGATCGAAAGCGCCCGTTTCGCGCCCTCCTGTCCCGCGACGTCCGACAGGTCGAGCAGGTCGTCCGCGCTTGGACGCACAGGGCTCACCGACGGCTCGGGAAGCACACCTCGCTTGAGCCACGCGACAAGCTCTCCCAGTGTTGACGGCGCAGCGAGGCGCAGCCCCCGAACCAATGAGGCCTCGCGCACGTTGGTCGGAGGCAGGATCAAGGTCGCTTCACCACTTCGTGCGCTCGCGGCCACTTGTCGTGCGATCGACAGCGCGCCGCGGACCGGCCGGATGGTTCCGTCGAGCCCCAGCTCGCCGACGGCGACACAGTGCTCGACCGACGCGGCCGGAATGACGCCGGTTCCGACGAGGACTCCGAGGGCGATCGGAAGATCGAACCCGGTGCCTTCCTTACGCGTATCGGCGGGGGCAAGGTTTACAGTGATCCGCCGCGGTGGCACGGCGAACCCTGCATTGATCAGCGCAGCGCCGACGCGCTCACGACTTTCCTTGACCGCACTCGCGGCGAGACCGACGATGAACCACTGCGGAAGCCCGAGGGCAACGTCGACCTCGACGATGACATCGTAGGCGTCGATCCCGATGACGGCGGCGGAACGGATGGCTGCAAGCATGGACACAACGTGCCCTGCCCCAGCTCTCACCGCGCCATCATTCCACTGCGCTGCGTATCAATGCCACGTAGCCGCAGAAGCTACGGCAACCAGGTCGTCAGGGCAGAGGCCGGCTTTCGCTCCTTCGCCGGTGGCACGACGGTGGGCTCGCCCACGTTGATCAACGCGACAATCCGCTCGCCTTCGCCAACGCCAACCGCTGCGCACGCGGCAGGATCCTGCATCACCGCGCCCGTCTTGATGTGGGTGCCGAGTCCCAGGGTGACAGCCGCAATCGAGATGTTCTGGACCGCCATCATGACGGCAGACAGGTCTTCCTCGCGAATCTCGGGATTCGCGTCTTCCACCACGGCGACCGCGATCATCAAGGGCAGCGCCATGTGCTCGTCGGCGACCTTGTTGCGCATCGAATCCGCGACTGCGGCATCCTCGATCTTCTTTGCCTTGCGATTTCCCAGCGCGAGTCCATACGCGCGTCGCGCTTCGGGACCCATGACGTAGAAGCGCCACGGCTGCGTGAGTCGATGATTCGGCGCGGCGACGGCTGCGTCGAGCAGCGTTTCGATTTCAGCGCGGGAGACCTCGCGCTGGTTGAACTGGCGGATGGAGCGACGCCCGTGGAGGGCGCCAAGTGCGGTGGTCGTCATGCAGCGCATGGTAGAGCGTCCGTCGTCGCCGCGCCAGTCGCGGGACAGGATCGTTTCGCTGTCGGTGCGCTACTTGCCATCCTCTCCCGCCATCTGATCGTTTCGACTTTCACTAGTGAGGTTTCACATGGGCGTGTTCGGCAATCTGATGGCGAAGATCATGGGCCACGAGGCGCGTGCGTCCGAGGCGAAGGTGAATACCGCTGTGGCGTCGAATGCCCCTGCCGCAGGAGCGCCGGCATCTCCGGCAGCAGTCCCGGCGGCGAGCGCACCGGCCCAGCCGGTTGACGTCGAGGCCGTGCTGCAAGGCATGGCGACGTCCAACTCCCAGAAGCTGGACTGGCGCAATTCCATCGTCGATCTCATGAAGCTCGTCGGAATTGACAGCGGCCTCGAAGCGCGCAAGTCGATGGCAAAGGAGCTCGGCTACACCGGCAGCACCGACGACAGCGCAACCATGAATATCTGGCTGCACAAGGAAGTGATGCGGCAGCTCGCGGCGAACGGTGGAAATGTGCCCGCCAATCTCCTGAGCTGACTCACGCGGGCTTGTCCGTCTGAACGGGCGACCGCAGCTTGGTCGTCCCCAGCGGACGAGCCCGATGTCATCAGCAACACGTCATGTCTTCATCACCGGCGCCACCGGCTACCTGGGCCGAGCGCTTTCGGCCGCACTGGTTGCGCGGGGTCACGCGGTCAACGGTCTCTGCCGCTCGAAGTCCAGGCATCGGCTCGCCGCGGGCGTAACGGCTGTCATCGGCGATCCGCTCGACGCCGACAGCTACACCGCCGCGCTGCGTCCGGATCACGTTGTGGTACACCTGGTCGGGACACGCAAACCGGCGCCGTGGAAGGGCGCCTCATTCGAGCGCGTGGACCTCGGCTCAGTGGCGCAGCTTTCAGCCGCCGTCGCAAAGCATCCCGTTGCGCACATCGTGTATGTGAGCGTCGCGCACCCGGCGCCAGCGATGCACGCGTACATCGCGGCGCGCGTGAAAGCCGAGGCGCTCCTCGCGGCGACCGCCATTCCACTCACCATAGTGCGCCCGTGGTACATCCTCGGCCCCGGACATTGGTGGCCGATAGCGCTAATACCGTTCTATCGGCTCGCGGAGCGCATCCCCGCAACGCGATCTGGCGCGCTGCGCCTCGGCCTCGTGACATTGGAGGAGATGGTCACCGCACTCGTGTGGGCCGCGGAGCACGCGGAGCAGTCGTCACGCGTGCTTGGCGTCACCCAGATACGCGCCGGCGGTCAGTAGTACCTGAAAGATGTGACGGTCGGTGGAGAAGCCACCAATGCGACACGCGAGCAGCGACACTCACGGCGAGCTGGACTTCGATGTCGACGGTGTCTCCGCTGGTCGCTTCGCAGTATCGAGGAAGGTGACCGGATTGCCGAACTGCCACTGCGAGTGCTCACGATCACGCTGCGGTACGCTCACGATCGACTTCATCATCGGAAAGAATTCCTTCTGTGCCGACGTGATGATTGAATCCGCGATCTCTGGCTGCTGCCAGAAAATCTTCCAGTACGCCTTCTGCGCCGTGAGCACACTGTCGATCTCCATCTTGCCGGCGTCGCCCTGCCCCTGCGCGAGGAATCGGCCAAGCGCCGTGTAGATGGTGCGGACGCTGTCGCTGTAGACGTCGTCGGCATGCTTCAGCGCCGCGACCTGCGCGTTGCTGAGGAAGAGTGAATCGGTCTGATCCAGGATTGCCTTGTGCAGGCTCGAGGTGCGTCGGAGGTAGAACGCCGCGAGTGAATCGGGCGAGCGGCGCTCCCACCCGACGTTACCGCGCACCGGCTCCACCGCTCGCCGCAACTGCTGCAGGTCGTAATCCGTCGATAACCGCAGCGACACATCGAGGACGAGCCGGAACGGATTGAGCACGATCGTGCGGCCCGGGCGAGTGTCGGCGAAACGGGGGTTCACGTCATAGCGAAAGCGTTGCGAGGCCGGATCGAAGCCGCGTGCCACGAAGAGCACTGGATCCGGCGTGGCCGAGGATCCCCAACCGCGCAGATCGTCGCCGCCGTGCACGGCCTGATCGAGACCGGCGAGCACATTCTGGAAATACAACGTAGGGCTCACGCGCCCACCCCACTGCTGCGGCGTCGGCGGCCGCCACTGCACGTTCACCGACTGCGTCCAGGGCCCGTGGCAACTGTTCCTGCCCGCAACGTTTCCGGCGTTCGAGAGGACACAATCCTTCGCTGTCGACGAGCCTGTCGCGAGGAGGGAGCGAATCTGCGCCGCCAGCGCGGCATCGCTCTCACTTGCGGGAGTGGGGACGAACGCACGATCGCCACTGCGTCCGTCGCCATTCGCGTCGCCCTGCACAATGGGCGTGAATGGCAGTCCCGACTGCGCCCGCGCAAAGAGCGTCCACGTGCCAGCAAGGCCTTTCGAGAAACCGGTCGAAACCACCACGACATGACGCGCGTCGAACTGCCCGGGAGCCCACTCTATTACGCGCGGATCGCCGAAACCGGCGCCATCGAAGCCGCGAAACTGTCGCTGCGTCGACTGCAGCGTGTAGTTCACCGAGCCATAGAACGACGCACCGCTGCGAAACTTGAATACGTCGGGCGAGAGGCCGAACGTCACCTGGTTGCCATACCCACGCAGGTCACTCACCCGCCGCGACACTCGTCCGTACTGATCAGACATGCGCGACTCGGCCGCCGATACCGATCCACTTGCAGGATCGATGCTGGCCGCCGAGACGTACACTGGTCGTCCGCCCTCGCCAGCGAGGGTAAACTTCGAGTCGCCCCTGAAGTTCGCGTCTACCGTGCCGGGCTGCGAGAGGTCGTACGACGAGAGCCCCGCGACATGAAGCAGGAGGCTGTGCCAGCTCGTATTCCAGTCGAGCGACGCGCGCCATGAATGCGGCACGTCGTAGTTGGGGTCGATGAGTGACACGGATGGCGCGCGCTCCGCAAGAAATCCGCTTCCGGCGGTGCACTCACTTGGGATGTTCGATGGGTCGGTGCTGAAGCTGGCCCAGTCCACAACCGGCACCGCGGACCCGACGCACGAGAGGTAGGTCGTGCCGCCGGCCAGTCCCGTCGCGGCGCTCGCATCCGCAAGCACCCCGGGGCGCAGCAAATCCCTGAAGTCGCCAATGCCACCGCGAATCACACCCGCAGTGGTACGATAGAATCGGCCGACGTTGTTTCCCATCGTTCCGCTGCCATTGTCCTTGTCGCGATTATAGGTATACGAGAATCCCGCGCGCGGGCTCACGTGCAGCTTCGTCGGAGCGATTCCGCTCCGGACGCCGAGTGCCTGGTCGAGCGCTGCATTCCTGGCTGGCGCGCTGAAGAATCCGTCGACGTCAAGCCGCGCGCCGTACAGCACGCTGAAGAACTTCGTGGGCGCCCACTGGTGCGCCAAGGCGCCCGCCGTATTCCACACGCTTCCGGAGCGTTCCGGTTGCGCGAGCGTCCGCGTGAAACTCGCCGGCGTTCCTGCCGCGAATTCCGCGATCGAGTTGAAGGCGTAGGTGCCGAGTTGGTTGGGAACGCCCTGCTGTCGCAGCCCATCGGCGCGCGCCCACAGCAACGACTTGAAACGATTGCGACGTCCACCGGTGTTCCATGCGGTCTCGTTGGCGCCTTCGGCGGTCCATCGCGAATCATCGGTCGCCAGGTAAGAACCCCCGCCGAGAGTCAGCCCCGTGACTTCGGTGCGCGCGCCCGTGGCATCCGACCGCACCACGATGTTCGCACCGGGCAGCGCGCGGTAGGGGGACACCTGGGTGCGTACCGTACTCGCGGCGAGCCGCGTCTCCGTCAGAATCCGCCGGCCTTCACCCACGAAGGTGCCCAGTGTGACCTGTCCGCCGAACGTCTTTTCGCGACGTTCGCCCGACGCCGATGGCGCCGCTGTTGGACCGAATCCGAGTGCCCCATCCCGAGTGTACCCCGCGTAGGTCGTGAGCGCGCGCGTGCTGAGCGTATCGCGCGTGTCGTCGAAGCGGCCAAGCCAGCTGAAGGCATCGTGCTGGCGGTTGTCGGGCAGGCCAAGCGCCCCCGCGAGACCCAGCGGTCCGGCAACACTGATCAGCCGGTTCACGGAGTCGGGAGAGACACCCGCACGGAGTAGAGCCGCTGCATCGGCATCCAGCAGCGTGGCGGGATCGCTCGTGTTGCGCGCGAGGTCGATTGCCATGTTGTATGTCGCTGCGCTACGTATCATCTCGCCGTCCGCTCCAAAGCTGCCGCGTGCGCCGCCGCTCTGCGCGCCGAGGGACCGGGCGGTAGCGTCAGCATACTGCAGTTGGCGCGGATCGAGTGTGACGAAGGCATTTCGATTCTGGTAGAATCGGTCGCCGGCGCCGAGGCGCACGTCGATGTTCGCTCCCGCAAAGCCGCCGCGCGTTGGGTCGAATGTCGCACCCGTGACACGGGTCTCGGTTCGCGCCGCGCGTGGGATGGATCCGGCGGCAAGCGCCATCCCGTTCAGCGTGTTCAGGTTCGACTCTGCGCCTGAGCCGAGGATGGAGGGTCCAGCGCCAGTCATGGTGACGTTCGACATGGTACCGGCGATCGCATTGAGGTCACCCGCCGCGGTCGGGGCGATGGCGCCATTGATGCCGTCCTTCCATTTGTCGTTCGAGCCCGGCTCCGGCTCGTTGGGCCGCACCTCATTCGAAGCTCGCACCGGCTTTTCGGCGGTGACCTTGACCGCGGCCAGAAGGGCAACGTCGCGCTCAAGCTTGAAGTCCGCGATAAACTCGTGCTCTTCGGCCTTCCGCTGGACACGCCGGCGCGTTGCCTTGAAGCCGGTAATGCTCACGTACACGAGGTAGTCGCCCGTGCCCTGCTCGAATCGGACACTGTAGTGGCCGGCGCTATCCGATGTCGTCTGTTGCGTAAGTCGATCCGGACCGCGCGTCACCATGATGGTCGCCACGAGCCCTCGGCTCGAGTCGTCGGTGACACGACCTCGAATGACTTCAGGAGGCTGTTGCGCGGCTGCGGATGTCGCGTTCACGGAGACGAAGGCGAGCGCGGCGGTGGCGAGAAGACGAGAACGCATGGGCGGGGCGGCGGGGGGGCACGACATCATGCGGCGAACACGACTTGGACACCGTACGGCGGGAAACCGTTGAGGATTCCTCGACTTTTCCTTCCGCCGCTCGTTCGTCAGACGTCGAGTGTGAATTGCGGCAGCACCGCCTCATGGTCAGGCGGATCCATTGCATCGTCGCCGCCGCCGGGTCTCCCGAAGGAGAGGCCGTATTGCTCGCAGACGGCGACGAATCGCTGGCCGAGCCCGGCGCGATACCTCTCACTCACCTGATGGCTGCGCGCGTAGGCGCGCGCGTATTTCCCCGCAAGCTCCGGGAAAGTGGCCGCAATGAAGGGGAGATACCGGTCACGCGCCGCGGACTGCAGGCGCAGTGCGCACGCGCTGACGTACGACGCATCTGCCGCCTTGAGCGCAATGACGAGCTCCTCGATCATCTCGGGGGTGTCCGTGATGCCTGGAAGCACGGGCATGCAATTCACGCCCACCGTGATGCCATTGCGCCGAAGGCGCGCGATCGCGCGCAGTCGCGCCTCGGGGGTTGGCGCTCGCGGCTCCAGGCAGCGGGCGAGCTCGCGGTCGATCGTGATGAGCGACACGTGCACGGACAGGCGCGAGCGCTCGTTGATGCGCGCGAGAATGTCGATGTCGCGCGTGACAAGTGGACTCTTGGTGATGATCGTGACGCCGATGCCCGATTGTTCCGCGAGCACCTCCAGGATGCCTCGCGTTACACGAAAGCGCCGCTCAGCCGGTTGGTAGGGATCGGTCGCCGTTCCAATGACGACGGTCTCGTGCCGTAGCGCTTCCAGTGTCGCCGGCCGGTTCAATTCACGCCGGGCTATCGCGGGCGCCTCCCGTTTTACGATGATGCGCCGTTCGAATGCCAACCACGGAGGCATGTCGTCGGTGGGGAGCGCATCGCCTCCATCGAGTCGTGCCGCGGTCGCGAATCGTTCCGCGGCGTACCGGTGCGCATAGCGCGCATAGCAGTACGCGCACCCGAGGGCGCAGCCGACGTACGGATTGATCGACCAGAAGCCCATACCCGTGGCCTTCGGGCCATTCATCAAGCGCCGCGTGATGCCGGCGTAATAGCGGATATCGTTCTGCTCACCGACCAGCGGTACACTGCGCCGCTCCCTCGACGGGTCGTCCGCGCCGAAGAGTGCCTGCTGTGGATTGGTGGGCGGAAAGGCCACGTGTAAATATACCGAACAAATCCCGAAAATACCAGCTTGGAGGTTATACGGAACGCCATTCGCATGGTGTCATCGCCGTGCCGCACTTTCGCTACCTGCTCATCACAATCCTGCTGTCGACAGCGTGTGGACGCGCTCCGTCGTCGACGGAGGCCGCGACGATCCTGCGTTCTGCGCAGCCCGCCGTAGACAGCGGGAACGTCACCATTCGCGTCTGGGCGGATGGCCCGCCATGGTTCTCGTGCGCAGAAGTACTCGCGAAGCTGGGCACGAATGCAGATAGCGCCGTGATTCGCCGCCCGCTGACGAACTGGCGCGCGCTCGTGATCGCCCACTGGGTCACCTTGCGCGATACGACCAAGGGACCGGTGACCGACCCCGGCTGGTGCAGGGCGACGCTGCACGATGCGCCAACGCACCTCGCGAGCGGTTGGACCGCCGTCAATGGCGACTCCACGCCGACCGGTGACCGCCGAGTGGGATGGGACGTGGCCGCGGGCACACGGCAGTTGGTCGTGCGCAGCGGCGCAAAGCGCATTGGCGCCGATTCCGCAGTCGTGGACTATTTGCTCACCGTGGTCCCCAACCCCAACGGGAGTGCGCTGGGTGCCGATCAGGACACCACGCGCCGGCGCGCGCTGTTGCTGAGGACGGACGGTGAGTGGCGCGCCGCACAGCTCGACTGGCCCGGGGCCCTGCGCGATACCGCGCAGGGCGACCGGCGCCAGTGAACTCGCCCATGTCAGGCCGGCACGAGCGCTCCCGATTCGCTCGCGAGCCACTGCTCGAGCGCTTCGCGCGAATCGATCACATGCGGCACGGTCTCGAGCGCGCCGTGCACCTGTTCGGGCTCGTAGCCTGTCGGCTGACCCGTTTTTCGGCTGACGACCCAGGAGTGGCGCTGGTCGCGATCGCGGCCGCTCATGAGGGTGCGTGGCGCAGCACCGATGACGGCAGCCACTGCGCCGTAGGTTGCGCGCTGGTGACGGGCGTTGAGCGCGTCGAGAATCTGGTCGAGCTTTTCTGTTGCCATGGTGTTGGTCTCCGCGAGGTGTGAGTGGTGCGATGCACACCCATGATGGCGACCTCGCGCGCGGAGCACGACACCGTTTCAGCGCAGCTGCGAGCGTTCCCTTGCATCCACACGCGAAGCCGGCCGTTCCCGGTACCCGTACTCGTGTACGCGGAACCAGGAACGGCCGGGAAGAAAACCCCGCAAACTACCGACGACCGCTAGATCGCCGCAGACGCCTCACCAGAGCTCCAGGGCTGCCACCCCGAGCGATACTCGCGGGTGAGCCACTGGTTGACGTCGGGAAGGTTCGTCACCTTCATCGCCGCTCCATCGTAGAGAATCTTCTTCGACTGTCCGGCGCGCAGCGCCACGATGCCGAGCAGCATGGTCTCCGTGAGCCGAGCCGCGTATTCGAAGGGCGAACTGGCCTTTCCCTGACCCATGCAGGCCTGCGCCCAGTTCGCCTCGTGCGACGTGGTAATGCGCGGTACAGACTTGCCCACCGCGTCCGCACGTGCGGATGCCGCATCCGGAAAGACTTTCGGGTTGTTGCCGTACGTTTCGTAGGTGAGATAACCCGACTCGCCCACGAACACGCCGCCGCCACCATCACCACCGGGCAGCGGAAAGTCCGCCTCAAAAGTGGGCATCAGGCCGCCGTCGTACCAGTGCAGCTCGACTGGTGGCGCCGAGCCGCGAGCGGCGAACTGATAGCGCGTGGTCATCGCGAGCGGATAGCTGGCGGGGTTCTGCGCTCCGCCGCCCCACGGCGTCGACGAAGAGATGACGCTCGTGGGGTACTGGAGACCCAGCGCCCAGTAGGGCTGGTCGATGAGGTGTGCGCCCATGTCGCCGATCGCACTGACACCGAAGTCCACCCAACCCCGCCAGCTGAACGGCGCATATGCGGGGTGGTAGGGCCACGCCTTCGCGGGTCCTAGCCAGAGATCCCACTCCATCCCGGCCGGGATCTCCTGCGGATTCGCGGCCATCGCCGCCTGCACCGCGCGGTCAACGGTTCGCATGTTCCACGAGGGTGGTGCGGCGCTGGGCGGGAGAGGCGGCACCGTAGCTCCCGGCGGAAGCGGCCGCGGAATGCCCTGCGCCCAGTAGCGCAGTGGTCGGTCCGTCCAGATGTGCACCTCCTTCACCGGCCCGATAACGCCAGCGCCAATGAGCTCCACGATGCGGCGCGTGCCGTCCATCGAGTGGCCCTGATTGCCCATCTGCGTGACAACCTTCATGTCCCGCGCGGTCTTCGCCAGGATGCGGGCTTCCTGCACCGAATACGTGAGCGGCTTCTGGACGTACACGTGCTTGCCGGCCTTCATCGCGGCATAGGCGATGACGGCGTGCAGGTTGTCCGGCGTCGCGACGGAGACAGCCTCGATGTCCTTCTGTTTGTCGAGCATGACGCGGAAGTCGCTGTACTTCGCAGCCTTTATGTACGCCGCCTGAAGGGCGAGTGCCGAGGCGGACGGACCGGTCTGCCCCTGTGCGGGGCGCATCCGGCCGGCGAGCGAACGCTCCACGTACGGGAAGTCGACGTCGCAGATCGCGACGATGTTCGCGCCAGACGCGACGAGCGCGGCGAAATTCGACATGCCCATGCCGCCGATGCCCACCATGGCGACGTTCAGCGTATCGCTCGGTGCGCGATACCCGACGCCACCGAGCACGTGTCGCGGCACGATCATGGGGCCGAGCGCGAATGCGGCGGCGGTGGATGCCGATCCCTTCATGAAGGTTCGGCGCGAGATATTGGAGGAGTCTTCGACGGACACGGTGTGTGGCCTCGCAGAGGGTGCTGGGGAGGGAAAAATTCCTGTCGTTGTAGCTTACAGTCGGGGCACGCCGCGGGAAGGTGTTCGGCGACGCCGAATTGCAACGTTCTCGCGGCTGCGTGAACGCTGTCGCGCTGTTCTGCTCGACTGCCCGCTGACGCAGACAGCTGACCTCCTGTCGGCCCTGCGGTTGTTATGCACAATGAATGGCGGACTACAGCTCAGCGCGCTGGTACTGCTCCGGCCACGTGACCTTCACGCCGAGCTCGCGCGCCGCACGCAAAGGCCAGTACGGATCGCGCAGCAGCTCCCGCGCGAGGATGACGACGTCCGCCTTCCCGCTCCGAATGATCTCATCAGCCTGATGCGCATCCGTTATGAGTCCCACCGCCCCAGTCGCGATCCCCGCATCGCGCTTGATGGCTTCCGCGAACGACACCTGATATCCAGGGCCAATCGGGATCTTCGCGCCGGCAACGTTGCCACCACTGGATGCATCGACGAGGTCCACTGCGCGGCCATGCAGGATGCGCGCAAGCTCCGTCGACTGCGCGATGTTCCAACCGCCCTCCGTCCAATCCGTCGAGGAAAGCCTTACGAACAGCGGAAGCTCGTTCGGCCAGACACTGCGCACCGCATCCACCGTGTCGAGGAGGAAGCGGATGCGATTCTCGAACGACCCGCCATAGTCGTCGGTCCGCAGGTTGCTCAACGGCGACAGGAACTCATGCAACAGGTATCCGTGCGCGCCGTGCAGCTCGATGATCTGGAATCCGGCGTCGCGTGCACGAGTGGCTGCGCGGCGGAAATCCCCGATGATCCGTTGAATGTCGGCATGCGTCATCTCCACAGGCACCGTCGTTCTCGACGAGAACGCCTGCGCACTCGGCGCATAGAGGGGTCGCCACCCGCCTTCGCTTTCGTCGAGCGCTCCGCCCCCACGCCACGGTGCCGCAACGCTCGCCTTGCGCCCCGCATGCGCCAGCTGGATCCCGGGCACCGATCCGTGCTCGGCAATGAATTGGGTAATCCGACGCAACGGCTGGACATGCTCGTCCTTCCAGATGCCCAAATCGCTCGGCGAGATGCGCCCGTCAGGAGATACAGCGGCCGCCTCGGAAATAACGGCCCCGGCGCCGCCGACGGCGCGGCTGCCCAGATGCACGAGATGCCAGTCTGACGCGAATCCGTCGACGCTCGAGTACTGGCACATGGGACTGACGACGATCCGGTTGCGCAACGTGACGGAGCGTAACGCGAACGGAGTAAAAAGAGTGGCGGTCATGAGCCTATCAACCGGTGTGGACCCGGATTGATTCCCACCGCGCGCACGCCACCCAACTCCCTCAGTGTCCCGCGGGCAGCGTCAATGTCGCTCCAGCACGTAGCACCGAGGCCGACCGACCATTAGCGCGCTTGAGCTCGTCGAGCGTGACGCCGGTGCGGTTGGCGATATCCCACAGCGTGTCTCCTTGGCGCACGATGTACGTGCGCGCCGGCTTCGCATTTTTTGCCGCCGCCGAGGCGAAGCTGACGTCGTCCGCCGAGGCCACCTCCGTTGCCGGTGCGGCGGTCGCGATCGGGGTCTGTCGCGCGACGACAGTGCGAACGAGGTTCGGGAGCACGATCTTCGCGCCCGGCTGCACGAGCACCGCTACGTGGAGATGAACGGGGTGATGCTCCTCCGTGGCCTCTATGACGCCGCGCGTCTCGAGGTCGGCCAGTGCGCCGCGCACCCACGTAAGGCACGGTCCCGGTGGCGGACGACGGATGTCCACGGCGATGCCGGTCGGGTGGACGGAATGGGGATTCGCGTTGTGCGGCTGGTTACTCATCGGACGGGCGGCGCTCGTGACCGTCAGCGGGACACCGCACGCGGCGAGGTACTGAGGCGCGAACGCAAGCACAAACTGCTTTGCTTCACGCGTCGAGTAGGAAAAGCCGACGCCGCGCGTGAGCTCGTACGTCGAGTCACCCGTGAGCGCTACGAGACGTCCATCCGCAATCGCCTTGTCGACGTTCGTCGGCGTGAGGTAGAACGGCATGCGGTGCGAGACGGCGAAGGAATACATCTTTTCGACGCTTTCCTTCGATCCGTGCAAATCGGCGGGCTCCTGGTCGCGACGCTGCATGTGGCGCTTAGCATGTCGCTGCGCCTGCGCGCTTGGTATGGGAGCGAGGAGAAGGGACACGGCGGCTGCGGCGCCGGCGATATAAGCAATAGAGTGGGGCATGGATCGTCTATTTAGCAGACACAGTGCCACGGCGCACAAATTCTCCATGTCCATTCTCCGCGGCATGACGTGGAGCGCACGCAGCTACCTTGAGGCGCCGTCACCCTTACTCATCCGCATGCGCAACGCACTCTTCGTCTCTTTTCTGGTAGCTACGTCGGTTTCACCCGCACATGCCCAGGATGCCACGCGAGAGTACCGACCGGAGCTCATCGTCACCGGGCCGCGATTTCACGGAATCGCCGTTCAGGGCCTGGTGGAACAACATCTCCAGATGCGTGATCTCGCGCCGAACGAACGTGTCATCGGCCTCGGCCTGAACACATCCACCTTCCTGCACATCCGCGCTGGCCTGGAGGCACGCCAGATCCTCACGCCGGGAGCGCTGGAGCACCGTTACATACCGACGTTGTACTCGACAACGCCGCTCGGGGCTTTCTTCGAGTCGCGGAACCGCACGCGTGTCGAGCTGCGCGACGTGGCCGGTACGTGGTCACAGCGCTGGCAACACCGCTCGGCGATTGGGCGCGATGTCGCGATCGCGGGACTGGCTGTCTCTCCGTATGGGCAGGTCGATCTCTCGTACGACTCGCGGGTCCGCACACTCAACCGAACCGCGACAACCTTCGGGGTGAGGGTGCCGATTACTCCGTCATCGAGCATCGACACCTTCTTCACCCACCAGGACGACACCAGGCGCGCGCCGCGCACCATCCTCATCGGCGGCGCCATCATGCGAGTGACGCTTTAGAAGCCGCCCGGGTCGCCGCGGCACGACCACCACCGCCTCCGCCGAACCCGCCGATCCGACGAGCCCGACGATCCGACGTTCCCGCGGAACGACCTTGACCGCCGAGCGTCATGAGGAGCGTGAAGCAGATGCGCGCCCGTATCACGAATTGTCGCAGGAAGCCGTCACGCAAAAACGCGAGATCGAGTGATTACTCGCTTGGAGGAAGTCGCACCAGTGACGAATCGTTGGTCACCGGGAGCAGTCTATCACCGCGCAACGCTTCCGATGAGGGAAGGGCTGCTTCTGCGATCGCATCTCGCACGGCATTCACGACATCCAGCGATGCCTGGCGCACGATGCGAGCGACCGCGCCGAACGCGGCGCCCACCACGCGCGCTGGATCAACGGTCGGCGCGCCTCCATTGGGATAGAGCGACGTGAGGATGAGCGATCGCAGTGAAAGAGCGATTGGCGTCGCGAACTGCAGCGCGTTGAAGTGATCATCGTAGTGCACACCAAGCCCTTCGATCAACGATGCCGTGCGCGCGAAATACACAAGCTGGTTCGGCAGTATCACAGGCCAGTCGTAGAGCTCCGCGAGAACCTCGTTCGCCAACAGCTCGACCCGCTCCCTCGTGGTGGTGCGTTGCGCCGACACCGAAAGGAGCGTGGACGCGAGCCGCTGGATCGTTCCCGCGTCCGCGCCCGGTGCCACGAGCCCGAGATGATGAAAGCTCTCGGCAAGAGCGACCGGATCCTTGCGAATGGCGGCAAAGATCGCCGCAACGAGCTCGCGACGCAGCTCGATGGGGACGCGAACGACCATGCCGAAGTCGAGCAGGATAATCCTGCCATCCGCTGCCACGTGCATGTTGCCCGGATGCGGGTCCGCGTGAAAGAGTCCGTGCACCAGCATCATGCGCGCGTAAAGCTCCATGACCTCCCGCACGAGACGCTCGGGGGTCACACGACCTTCGGCGACCCAGACGTCGAGCCGGTCGATGCGCAGCCCCGGACAGTACTCCAGGACGAGTGCGCGCTGGCGAATCAGCGGCGCGATGACGCGCGGAATCCAGACTTCGCGCGTCGTGGCGAAGTTGGCGCCGATGGCCGCGGCGTTAGCCGCCTCCAGGCGAAAGTCCATCTCCTCGGCGACACGAAGCGAGAATTCGTCGATGACGACCCGCGTGCCGATCACGTGCGGATTGGGCCACCAGCGCTCGACCATCGCGACGATGCGCTTCGCCGCGGCCACATCTTTCGCCACGAGCGCTTCGACACCCGGCCGAAGCACCTTGACGACGACCTCCTCCCCGCCATAGCGAGCCCGGTGCACCTGACCCAGCGAAGCCGCGGCCAACGGCGTGCGGTCGAAGCTCTCGAAGATCTCGTCCGCGGGCGCGCCGTACTCCTCCCTGATGATGCGCTCGACCTCGGACAAGGGAACGCCCGGTACCTGATCCGTGAGCGTGATGAGTCGCATCGCGTAGACCGGCGCGAGCAAATCGGCACGTCCCGCGAAAACCTGGGCCATCTTCACGAATGTGGGGCCGAGCCTGGCGAGCGTGGTGACCAGACGGTCAGCGCGATTTATATGATCCTGATCGCTCCGGCGCGCCGGTGCCCCGAAGAAGAACCAGCGTCGGTAGTCGCGCCAGAATGCGAGCGCGAAAGGGCCCAACCGAAAGACGATGACTGCAAATCGCATGGGCGCAGTCAGGCAGCGCGCATGGTCGCCGGGTCGATGCGGTTGTTGCGACACCATGCCTCGTACGCATGCGGCATGATCTCCGATGGCGTGATCTCGCTGCGGCCGCCCCAGAACACGTTGGTGTATGACACCGGAATACCCACCGACTCGAGGTGCGCGTCGATGGCCAGCTTGTGCGCCAGCACGAGATCCTTATCGGTCCCGTGTGCCACGGCCATGATGTTCACGTCGGCGAACTCGGGACCGCCCTCCCGCCAATATGCGTGCGTCAGGATGTGATGCCGTCCCACCTCGCGCCCCGCCTCGATCTCGCGTCCTACTGGCACCTTCCAGTGAAACAACGCGTTGTACCGCGTGACGCGGGCGCCCGTTGCGGAAGGTTTCACGTGCTCGAGAAAGGTCGAAAAACGACCGATGACCCCCTGCGCGGAGAGTCCACGCGCGACATCGAGGAACTGGTCGTAGGGCACGCCCGCCTCGCCAGCGCGCGCACGCCACGGCTCGACAGCCAATTCCCATGGCGCGAATTCACGCTTCAGCGGGCCAAGCACCCGCCATTCGAGAGCCGTCAATTGCACGATTTTCGTGTCCATGACCACGCCCGGCTCCTCACTCCGGCTGCCAGGCTCCATTCCCTTGCGACGGACGTGCCCAACGCCGAGTGCAAACAATCGCTTCGCTGGCATGATGCGGAACGCGCTCGCACCGATCGCCTGCGCCAGAAACTCGCAGTGCCGCTGCATAGAGAATCCCTGCGGCACCTTCAGTGTCGTCCACAGCCGGTACACGGAGCCCGGCGTCTCCGCATCCGTGGAGCGAATCACGATGTGCCCCGAGAACGGATCTTTCTGCGACAGATAATCGAAGGCGGAATCGAGTCGCTCCGCCGGCACGCGCCACGCGACGAGGGCACTGGGCGCGAGATTCGTCGCCATGAGCGTCTGGCGAACGCGACGGATCACGCCTGCCTCGAGCATCGCGCGCAGGCGGTCGAGCACGACCGCAACGGGAAGCCCGGAGAGTCGCGCGATCTCGGCGAATGGGTCTTCGAGAAATCCGGCGATGCGGTCCTCGCTGACGGCGAGAATCCGCGCATTGATCGGATCAGCAATATCGGTGGGGACTGCAGCGATGTTCATCACTGCAAAACTAACGACCGAGCGATTGCGCACCCGTCGCTCGCGGGCTGACCAACCCGCGACGATTCGCTCGGCTGTGCGAATGCGCGCAGGCAAGTATGATCGCGATTTCCGGTGCGAGAGTCACTCGGCAACCCGCGGTCCGCACCGCTGGATCAGTATCCGGGCAGGCGATGCTTCACTTCGCGTGCGCCCGCGGCGACACCGAAGCCAACCGCCAGACCGAGGCTCAACGCCGTACCCGCGCCAACGAGCGGAATGAACGCCATCAGCGGCAACGCGATGACGGCGGCCACAGCGCCGGCGATGATCGGCGCGAATACCGACTGCACGGCGTCCACGTAGCGGAGACGACGTGTGACGAAGCCCTTCGTCTGCACATAGGCGAACGTCGCCAGCAGGAATGATGCGGCAAAGCTCAGGATGAACACCATGGGGAACCTCGTCCGTTATAGGATACGCCTGTAGTACGGTCCTGCCCTGCAATGGTTTCGCGAATGGACGATTCCAGAGGCTGGCCGGTCGCGCCACCTGCAAGGTAGTTTTGTGCCGACCTCAACCAACCCCCAATGCCCACGCTCCGCGTGACCCGGCATGATCGGAACGAGCAGCTGCTCGCCGAGTGCCAGAGCGACACGATTCCTGCTCGAGGCGAGGTCATTCAGCTCGATACCCTCGAGAGCGACGGGACGATGTCACGCCCGAGCACATTGTGGCGAATCGTCGCCGTGACGATGCATGTGCCGTCACTGCAATCATCCGCCCCGGGCGACGGAATGCCCCTGAGAGTCCGCACCGTGGAAGTGAGCGTCGTGCCCGATGTCAGCCTCTTTCCCGCGCTGCACGAAGCTGCCGAGCAGGTCCTGGCCGAGTCTCGCATGTAATGCCGGCATCGTCTTCTCGCTGCGGTCTCCGATTCGCTAGGTTGCGAGTGTGACCAGCACGACTGCGCCATCTGGGCGTCCCCGCAGCGAGCGACCGCTCCGCGCCACCGGCGACGTGAACCGCTTGTCCTACGCGCTCCCGGAGCATCTCGCCGAGTGGCAGCTCCCACCCGGCTGGAACTGGGGCTCGGAGGGGCTCTGGCACCAACACCGGCATCTGCAGGAAGTCATCGATGCGCTCGGCCGGTCCCTGTCGCTGGTCACGGCCCCTGCGCCCTCACATGCCGCGTGGCTTGAGGCGGAGGCGCGTGTCCTTGCCCATCGCAACCATCCCGCCGTTCCCACGACGTATCACTACTGGACGTCCTTTTCAGAGAATCGGCGCGGCCCCGGGTATCTGAGGCGCTGGATCGCCGGTGAGACTGTCGGAGCACGTCTGTCGCGCGCCGGACCTGAGGAGGTTCCCAGCGTGCTGCGCGTCATGCGCGAGATCGGCTCGACGCTGTCCTACCTGCACGACGCGGGCAGTGTGCACGGCGCCCTCACCGTCGACAACGTGTGGACGACGCCAATGGGCCGCCTCTGGCTGCTTGGCTGGCAGTGGGCGGTTCCGATCAACGACATTCCGTCGGGCCTCTCACCAGATGCGACCGGCATGCCTATACCGCCCGAGTGGAACGACGGCTGGATTCCCACCCCTGCCAGCGACCAATGGCAGCTCGGCGCCCTCTGCTTCCACGCGCTCACAGGCGAAGCGCCGCCCGCGACCGACATACCGCCGGTCGCCCTCGTGCGACCCGACGTGCCCCTCTCAGTGTCGCACGTAATCGATCGTGCACTGCAGCCTGATCCAGCCACGCGGTTCAACTCCGTGGGGGCCATGGTACGCGCCATGGATCGCGTCCTCGGCAGCCGCACGGTGCTGAACCTTTCAGGTGAGACGACCGCCGCGTCGCGCGAATCGCCCGAGGTGCGGCTCCGATGGGCCCTCGCCGACGACTACGAAGTGCTGGCGCCGCTGGGCGCAGGTACCTTCGGTTCCGTCTGGCGTGTACGCGACCTCTCACTTGGCCGAGAGGTCGCCCTCAAGCTCTTGCATCAGCACGTGGCCCGGGACGAGCGCGCCGTCGGTCGCTTTCGGCGCGAGGCGCGCTTGGCAGCGCAGCTCGCGCATCCATCCATCGTCCCGATCTATGATTGGGACAGTCGCGGCGACGTCGCGTGGTACACCATGGAGCTCGCTGAAGGCGGATCGGTCGCGGATCTGGTGGAGCGCGCCGGAGCGCGCGCCCTCGCCGAGATTGCTCCGCAGATCGACAGCGTATTGAGCGGGCTGGCCGCAGCGCATGCCATTGGCATCGTGCATCGCGATCTCAAGCCCGAGAACATCCTCATCGACCGCTATCGCCGGTGGCGGATCGCGGACTTCGGCATCGCGAATCGGGCCGGCGAGGAGCTCGCGGGCTCTTCGGGTACGCCGGCATTTTCTCCGCCGGAGCAACTGCTCGGCGAGCCGCAGGAAGCGGCCGCGGATTGCTTCTCGCTCGCGGCCATCGCGGCTTACGTACTCACGGGCGCTCCGCCTTTCGGAGAGAGCGACAGCAAGGTCATTCTTGCGCGCGTCCTTGCCGGCCAGGTGGATGTTTCGGGGTTCGCGCCGGAAATTGCCGCGTGGTTGCAGCGTGGACTTGCGCCGCGCGCCGACGACCGCTTTGCCGACGCGACCGAGATGCAGGAACAGTGGCGCATCGCAGCGGGTGCGGTACTCGAGCGGGAGCGGCGGGTGCCCTGGTGGAAACGAATATTTGGCAGCGAGGAAGGCGTCGAGAGCTGGTGGCGCGAAGACACGGTCGTCGCAGAGTGAGCCGCACATGAGCATTGCATCCATCAATCCCGCAACGGGCGAAGTGCTCGCTGAGTATTCCGCCCTCGCGGCCGAGGAGGTCGAGGCTTGCCTGTCTCGGGCGGCGGACGCTGTCCTGCCGTGGCGGTACACAGCGATTGAAGAGCGCATTGCCGTCGTAGCGCGTTTCGGAGCGCTTCTCGATGCCGAGAAGGGACGACTCGGCAGGCTGATGACGCTGGAGATGGGCAAGCCCATCCAGGCCGCCATCGACGAGGCCGCGAAGTGCGCTCTGGCGTGCCGCTACTACGCGGACAACGGGGCGGCGTTCCTCGCCGACACCACCGTGGACGACACCGACCACCGCTCGTTTGTCGCCTATGAGCCGCTTGGCGTCGTGCTCGCGGTGATGCCCTGGAATTTTCCCTTCTGGCAGGTAGTGCGTTTTCTCGCACCCGCGCTCGTGGCGGGCAATGTGGGACTATTGAAGCATGCGTCGAACGTGCCGCAATGCGCACTCGCGCTCGAGTCGCTGGTGCGGCGCGCTGGCGCACCGGAGGGGGTGTTCCAGACGCTTCTCGTGGGCAGTGAGGCCGTGCCCGGCATCATCGCTGACCCGCGCGTGGCGGCGGTGACATTGACCGGCAGCGAAGACGCTGGACGCAGTGTGGCGAAAGTCGCTGGAGCGGCGCTCAAGAAGACCGTGCTCGAGTTGGGCGGTAGTGATCCATTCATCGTGATGCCGTCGGCCGATCTTGCGCTCGCGATCCAGACAGCCGTGAAGGCGCGGACGCTCAATAACGGCCAGAGCTGCATCGCCGCAAAGCGATTCATCGTGCATCGCGACGTTGCGCCATCGTTCATTGACGGATTCGTGACTGGAATGACGGCGCTTCGCGTGGGGGATCCCATCGATCCGTCCACGCAACTCGGCCCACTGGCCACGGTGAAGCTCGCGAGTGAGCTCGACGAACAGGTCCGCGCCTCTGTGGCCATGGGGGCGAGGCTCCTATGCGGGGGCGTGTACGACGACCATACGTCCGCCTTCTATCCCGCGACCGTACTCACCGACATTCCGCAGACAGCGCCTGCATACTCGGAAGAGTTGTTCGGACCCGTCGGGTGCGTCTTCGTCGCCGACGATGTCGCGGACGCGATACGCATCGCCAACGACACGCGCTTCGGCCTCGCCTCGAGCGTGTGGACGAATGACGCCACCGAGCAACAGCGCTTCGCGCGCGAGCTCGACGCCGGAAGCGTCTTCGTGAATGACATGGTCGTCTCCGACCCGCGATTCCCGTTCGGCGGCGTAAAGGCCTCGGGCTACGGGCGAGAGCTTAGTGCCCTTGGCATGCACGAGTTCACCAACATCAAGACAGTGCGCATCCGGCAGGCGTCCGGCGCCCAGGCCGGAAGTACCGAGTAAGTCAGGCGGCTCTGCCGCTGGTGATCGGCCGCAGGTCCACGCACACGATAGTGCCGCGATCGAGCCCGTTCGCTATCGAAACCTCGCCTCCCCAGCTTTCGATCATCCGTCGAGTGATCGCGAGACCGAGCCCACTGCCGCTCGTGCGAGTCGAGAAATGCGGCTCGAAGATGCGCGGTAGCACATCCGCCGCGATTCCGCTGCCGTCGTCCCGGACTTCGATGCGCACACGGTCGATGCCGCCTTGCGGCGCAAGGTGGTGCACTCGTGCCGTCACCACGCGTGCTTCGGCAAGACGCGCATTCTCGAAAAGGTTCAGCACCACCTCTCGCAGTTCGTCAGCGCGCGCATAGGCGTATGGCACTTGGTCGTCGATATCGAAATTCCATTCGACGTCGCCGATGCCGAGCTTCTCGAGCGCGACGACGTCCTGCACGATGGCGGCTACGTCAGTGGGTATCGCGGGCGCTCGTTCTTCCAGCCCGCCGCCATAGCGGCTGAAGGCGCGAGCGATTTCGTCCAGCCGGTCGATCTCCGTGAGAATGCGGGACACGTTCTTCTCCAGTACGTCGGCGAAATCAGCGCGCCCGTACGTCCGTCGGAGATGCTGCACGCCCAAGCGGATGGGCGTGAGTGGATTCTTGATCTCATGAGCCACCTGGCGTGCCATCTCACCCCATGCCAGCACGCGTTGCGCGAGCGCGAGATCCGTGACGTCATCGAGCGTGAGAACCGCACCGCCCCGTTCGAGTCTCGTCAACTGGCCGCGCAGTGTGCGTCCTTCCCGCTCGATATCAAAGCCATCCGCCTCGCTTGTCGCGGCAAGAAATCCGGCCACGCGCGCCGAGATGGCTGGCTCCGTGATGTCACTGATGAGCGTTCCGGGTGCTGGGGACTTGCCGAGCATCGCCTCTGATCGGGGATTGGCGAGGATGACGCGCCCGCCTTCGTCGATGGCGACCACGCCACTCGCGACCGTGCGGAGCACGGCGTCGGTCCGCTGCTGCGCCTCGACCAAGTCCCTGCGACTCTCACCGAGGTCACGGGCCATGGCGCGGAAGGCGGTGAACACGGGAACGAATTCACTCGCGCCCGTCGCGTCGAGTGGAAGCACGTTCTCCCCACGGGCGACGGCGCGCGCCGACTCGCGCAACGCCGAGATCGGGCGAGCGAGCTGTCGGGCTGCGCCAGCGCTCAACCAGAGCGCCGCGACGGCGCCCAGCGCCGTCGCAAACAGCACGAGCACGCTCAGGTCGCGACGCCGGCGCTCGAGCAGGATGTCGTCAACACGTGCCGGCGCAGCCAGCACGATCGTTCCGCGCGAACCTGCCAGCACGCGGTAGCCGAGCATTCCCGTGGCGCCTCCGAGTGGCTCCGCGTTAGTGACGCTGACTTCATCCGAGACATCGAAGGCGAGAGCGACCTCCGGGCGGAGCAGGTAACCCATTGGCGCGAGCTCGGCGAACGTGGAGTCGCTCGCCGCCACGAGCACACCCGACTGATACACGAGCAGCTTCGTATCCAGCCGGCGCGCCTCCCCGCGTAAGACATCGGCGCGGGTCGGGTCGCCGTCGAAGGCTCGCATGGTCTCCGTCACGAGCAGTCGACGTGCCGCCTGTGCATCGTCGACCAATTGACGCCACGACCAGACCCCAAAGGCCGCCGCTGGCACAAGGAAGAAAAGGAACAAGGCAATGGACAGTCGTGCACGATAACTGCGGATGTTCCGGCGCTGCATTCGTAGCCAGCGACCAACCCGTCCGTCCGCCAGTGCACCAACAAGCCAGACGCATGCGACCACGGCCAGGTCAACGATGACGAGTAGTCCGCCGCGCGGCACGAGTGTGTCGAGTCCGCGAAGATCGACCTCCAGGTGCGCGCGCGCAGCCCCTCCGGAAAGTGGCAATTCCCCATGCAGTTCGGTGCCGACGCGCACCCACCGGATCTCGCTACTCGGTGCCATTGGGTCACCGACCACCTGCACGGTGTACGGCGGCTCAATGCCCGCGGTCGTCGCGAGCCCATACCAACGCGCATAGGCGTCCGTCCCGATCAGGCGGGTCCTCGGCGCAATGACAATGGTGCTTGCGCCGCCGAGCATCGGCACCGCGAACACGCGCAGGCCATACACGCCAACTTTCGTCGCCAACTGCACCGGCTCATTGCGTGCCTGCGCCGCCACCGCGGCCGTGGCGATCTCGTCAAACGGAACGGTGAAGGGAGCCGATCCGAATACCGCGACAAGGCTCGAGCCCTGCCACGACATCAGCGCAACCGGATATCCGGACGAGGCCAAGTCGGACGTGACATAGCGCTCGAGCAATTCCTGCGGCGTTCGCGGTGCGGGCTTGCCGCGCATCTGGCTTGCGAGTCGCTCACCAAGGGTGACACCGTAAGCATCTGGTGCGCCGAGGTTTCGTACGTCCTGCTCCGCACGCTCCACGCGTCCGCGCGACGCACTTCCCCAGACAAGGCTCGTGGCCGCGAGTGCCGCCACGGTGGTGCACGTGAGAAGTGATCGTCGCGCGGGACGCGCGAGCACGACGGCGGCAACGGCAGTCGCCCACAGTAAGGTGTACCACTGCGGCCATTGCCCCGGCACATCCCAGACGATCGGTGCGAGGACCGCCGCCGCGAAGGCGATGGCGGGACCCAACCAGCTCGGAGCGCCACGATTGCCGCGCAGCGCAGTCCGCCCCGCCCAGCTCGCAAGGACCAGCAGCGCCGTCGCGGCAAGTGAAAGCGGGATATCCCAGATCAGCCACAGTGTTCCGCTCGCACCCTCGGCTGGCGGGTGGATGCCACGCGCCAGTGCACGCACGGCAAATGGTCCGGCGGCGATGGTCCCGATCGCGAGAAGGAGTGCGAGGAAGCGCGGCATCCTGTCGCCGACGCGCCGCTTCGCGATCAGGACAAGGAGCAGCACCGTCGCCGACGCGAGCCCCAGCGCCGCGGCGTTTGCGGTGTATGCCGGCCCCGAAGGGAGGAAGTAGACGGCGGCATCGAAGAAGCGCGAGCGAGAAGAGAACTCGCTCAGCGGAACCACGGCCAGGCAGCGCAGCACCACCACGGCGCTCGCGACGATCAGCCAGCCGCCACCGGCGCGCGCGATGGCGACGAGGAACGCCAGTAGCGCGAGCAGTAACGCGATGCCCGCACGAACGCGCGCCCGCTCGAGGAGCCGAAACTTGACCTCTTCCGATGACGGAATCAGCGCGCGCGCCACGAACAGCGGTTGACCCTTGTCCAAGTAGCGCAGCTCGGCGTCGCCGGGCGTGTTGGTGGGCGGCACGATCTCGAAGCCTTCCGCCACCTCCCCACTCGCCAAGCGCTGTGCCAGGCCGCGGACGAGGTGATCGGCCGGCGAGTACGCATACAGCAGCGAGGCGGCGACCACGCGCACCCCGGCGCTGTCCGAGGACACGAAGAGCGTGAGCCCGAACGGCGTTTGCGCGATGCCCACCGCGGCGAGGAGGCGCCGGGGGTCCGCATGCAGCGTGCCGGCCCATGAGAAGAGGGAATCGCCGCGGAATATGAGAGTCGCGCGGTGTTCCCCGTCTGCGAGACCGTGCTCGAGGTAGCTCTGCGCTGCTGCCCGCTGTATCGGCGCCGCGCGTGCATGCGTGGCGATCGTGCGAAGCGTGCGAAGCTCCTCGTCGACAGCCTTGGCAAGGCGCACGCGCTGCGCGGCAGCCTCGATCCTCCCGACTTCCGCAGGCGACCGCGTGAACCGAGCGAACCTCCACTGTGCACGGCACGCCACCAACGAAAGGATCGCTAGCGCGGAGATCGCAACGAGGTACGCGGTGCGACCTGCGCGTGGCGCGTACCGCGCCAGCGCAAACGCACTCGCGCCCGTAGCAATGGCACAGGCCGAGAGATAACGTACGCGAGGATCGGCGAGCCATCCGCTCGCGGCCAACAAGGCGACAGCAAGCCCCGCGGGCACGAGGGCCGCGCGCGCGAACGCCGCTGTCGGGATTCGCTTTACGGTATCGTTCAGAATGACCTACCCCGCGCCGGCAACGGCCACAGATCCGGCCCCAAGCGATGGAACACCCAAGCGCATGAAGGAGATGCGGCCGGGCGAAATCGCGGAGGTCCTGGCGCACGATGTCCGGCTCATCATCCCCGTGGGCACCTGTGAGCAACACGGTCGCCACCTTCCTCTTGGCACCGACACGCTGATCGTCGAGCACCTGTGTGCCGACCTGTCCGCGGAGTTCGGCATCCTCCTCGCCCCGACGATCGAATACGGTGTCAACGTCGACGCCGACCGCGGCTTTCCCGGCAACGCGTCGATGCGCAAGAAGACCCTGCATCGCATGCTCAACGACCTCCTCAACACGTGGGAGTCCACCGGGGTGAAGGAATTCATTCTACTCACGGCGCACGAGCATGATCCGCATCAGGAGGCGCTGGCGACCGTCATCACGACCAAAGCACGTGTTCGGGTGGTCGACATTTTTGCCGTGAACCTGACCCCCTTCCTCGAGGGACAGGCGGAGCCAATGCACGGGGACGAGGTGGATACTTCACTCATGCTCCATCTTGCGCCACATCTCGTGCGCATGGACCTGGCGGAAGATTACATGATGTCGCGCGACGAGCTCCGCCGATACCGCCGCGGGTGGCTTCGCATCCCGCCAGGCAGTTCCGGGTCGATCGGAAGGCCATCGCTCGCGACGGCCGCGAAGGGCGCCGCCATTTATGCACACATTCGCGAGAAGGTACGAGCGCACGTTTTTGTGGCGCCCGGCCCTGATGACACAGCGTGACGCTGTCACGAATCTCACCGTCTCTCCGTGTGACAGTCGTACCCCCGTTGAAACAAGATGCGCCGACTGCCGTACGGTCTCCCGACCCAACACACAGGACTTTCCTTCCAATGCGTACTTTGGTGCTCGCGCTCGCCATTGCCTCTGCCGCACCGTCCCTCAAGGCGCAGAGTGCACCGGCTCCCACCAGCGCTCTGCTCACCCTGGACGACGCCATCACGGCCGCCCGGCGCAATAATCCCGTCTACCTCTCGCAGTCCAGCGCGCGGCGCACGGCGGACGCAGCAATCCGCAGCGCGAAGGGTGCCCTGCTCCCCTCCGCCGACGCGTCGTTCAGCAGCCGCTACCAGCAGGCCGGGCAACAGGTCTTCAGCGGCCAGTCGTTCAGCAACAGCTCGCCAACGCTGCAGTCGGGCTACAGTGTCGGCCTGAATTATCGCATCAACAAGTCGACGTTCCTGACGCCCAAGGCGGCGGTCGCGAATCGCGAGGCGGTGGAAGCCGACATCAGTGGATCTGGTGAGTTGCTGCGATCCAATGTCACGACCCAGTACCTCAGCGTTCTGCAGGCGAAGGCACGCTCGGCGCTTCAGGATACGCTCGTGTTGACTGCCCAGGGCCAGCTCGATCTCGCGAAGGCCAAGGTTGCCGTCGGCTCGGGAACGTCGCTCGACATCCGCCGCGCCGAGGTAGCGCTCGGCCAGTCGCAGGTCGCGCTGCTACGCGAACGCAACAACGTCGAGATCGAAAAGTTGCGGCTTTATCAGTTGATGGGAGTGGAACAGCCGGATAGCGTGCAGCTCATCACCGAATTCCCCATCGTCGCGCCGAACTTCAATCTCGCGTCGCTCCTCGACGACGCGCGACGGGCAAATCCCGCTATCGTCGCGCTGCGCGCTCGCGATCGTTCCGCAGACCTCAACGTACGCGTCGCGAAGTCGGCATACACGCCCACGCTCTCGCTCAGCACCGGTCTTGGCGGAAACTCATACCAGTACACGAACAGCGACTATCTCGTCGGCATTGCGAAGTCGCAAGTGTTCGGCGCTCAGGCCGGTTGTTTCCAGCAAGACTCCATCCGCGTCGCGGTCGGACTGCCCAGCTCGAACTGCAACTCTGCGCGCTACCAGTTCACCCAAGCGCAGGAAGATGCGATTCGTTCGCAGAACAGCCAGTTCCCCTTCAGCTTCAACCGCTCGCCGATCGCGCTCACCGCGCAGTTATCGATTCCCATCTTCGACAACTTCGGTCGTGAGGAGCGCGTTCAGCAGGCGCAGGTGGCCAAGGAGGACGCAGTCTACAACGTGAAGGCGAAGGATCTCGCCCTGACCGCGGACGTCACGCAGGCGTACCGCACCCTCCAGACCGCAGTGCGTACCGTGGCACTCCAGGAGGAGAACGCCTCGAAGGCGAAGGAGGAGCTGTCCTACGCCGAGGAGCGCTACAAGGTGGGCGCGTCTACCTTCCTCGATGTCGTCACGTCACGCGGTAGCTACGAGCAGGCCCTGATCGATCGGGTCAACGCGGTTTATGACTATCACAAGGCCTTTGCCGCGCTGGAAAACGCGGTCGGGCATCCCCTCCGCTAGCACTACCCCACCGAGAATCCAACTATGAGCAAGCGCGTAAAGTTATCCGTGTTCGGTGGGATGATCATCATCCTGGCCGCGGTCGGTGGATTGATTGCGGCGAAACGTGGCAACAAGGCCGTCGAGGTCCGCACGGAACAGGTGCAGGCCCGCGACCTCGTGGCCTCCGTCACGGCTAGTGGCCAGGTGCGGCCGCAGACCAAGGTGGACCTCAGCTCCGACATCTCCGGCAAAATCGTGAGGCTGGCGGTGAAGGAGGGACAGATGGTCACCAAGGGCCAGTTCCTCCTCCAGATCGACGCGCAGCAGGCGCAGGCGGCCGTCGAGCGCATGCAGGCGTCGGTGGCCTCGTCCCGCGCGCAGCTGGCGCAGGCCAACGCGAATCTGTCGCAGGCGCAGGCGAGCTACGAGCGCATGGCGAAGATGAAGAAGTCCAATCCGCAGCTCATCGCCGACGAGCAGATGGAGCAGCTCCGGACAACGGTCGATGTCAACAAGGCTCAATACGACGCGTCGAGACACTCGGTCGACCAGTCCAGCGCACTACTTCGCGACGCGCAGAGCGCGCTGAACAAGACGTCGATCTACGCTCCGATGTCCGGCCGCGTCACGCGACTCGTCGTGGAGAATGGCGAGACGGCCATCCAGGGCACCATGAACAAGGATGCCGCCACATTGCTGACCATTGCCGACATGAGCGTGCTCGAGACCAAGGTGAAGGTCGATGAGACCGACGTTGCCCGAATTGCCCTCGGCGATTCGGCGGTCATCCAGATCGACGCCTTCCCCGACACGACCTTCATCGGCCGTGTCGTGAAGATCTCGAACAGCGCGGTGAAGGCCGCGTCCGGGGGGAGTAGCACCGATCAGGCAGTCGATTACGAGGTGACCATCCAGCTCGTGAACACGCCGCCCGAGACGCGCCCGGACTTCTCCGCCACGGCGAAGATCATCACGGACAGCCGGAAGCAGGCGCTGTCGATCCCGATCATCGCGCTCACCGTGCGCGAGAATGAGGCACTCACCAAGGGTGACACTGCCGTCGGCCTCGGCAAGGCGCGCCCGAAGAAGGAAGTCGGGAAGAAGGACGTCGAGGGCGTCTTTGTGGTAGGTTCCGACAACAAAGTGACCTTCCGGCCCGTAAAGGTAGGGATCGCGGGCGAAAAGCATTTCGAAGTGCTGAGCGGCCTCAAGGCGGGCGACAAGATCGTTGCCGGCACCTATCAGGCCATCCGCGAGCTGAAGGACGGCGCAGTGATTCGCGAAACGAAGGTTGACCCCAAGAAGCCGGCAACGGCGGCCAAATCGTGAGCACAGAAACAGTGGAAGCACCGCTCGGCATGACCGCCGAGCGGCAGGCGGTGGTGGCCGAACAAGGTCAGGCGCCTGGGAAGGACTGGGTCATCGTCACCCGCGGCATCAAGCGCGAGTACGACATGGGTGGCGAAATCGTGCGCGCGCTGCGCGGTGTCGATCTCGCCATCATGCGCAATGAATACGTCGCGATCATGGGACCGTCGGGATCCGGCAAGTCGACGCTCATGAACACCATCGGCTGCCTCGATACGCCGAACGCGGGCGAGTATTGGCTCAACGGCAAGGAAGTCTCGAAGATGTCGGACGACGAGCTGGCGCGCGTCCGCAACAAGGAGATCGGTTTCGTCTTCCAGACGTTCAACCTGCTGCCTCGTGCCACGGCGTTGCACAATGTCGAGCTTCCACTCGTGTACGCAGGTGTGGGCGCCGACGAGCGCAAGCGCCGCGCGGCAGAAGCACTGGATCGCGTGGCGCTCGGCCAACGAATGGACCATCGTCCGAACGAGCTCTCGGGCGGACAGCGCCAACGCGTCGCGATTGCCCGCGCTCTCGTGAACAACCCGTCCATCCTGCTCGCCGACGAACCGACAGGCAATCTGGACTCGAACACATCCGAGGAGATCATGCGCGTATTCGAGTCGCTCGCCGAGCAGGGCCAGACGGTCATCATGGTCACGCACGAGCCGGACATCGCGGCTCATGCGCGGCGCGTGGTGGTGCTGCGCGACGGTCTTGTGTCGTCCGATGACCGGCGGTCGTCGTTTGTCGAGAAGCTCGGAATTCCCACGCCCACGTTGTAACCTGGCAGTTCCCCTGTATGACCCGTGCGGCCGGCTCTGTCGGCCGCTCTCGTTTGTCGGCGGGTCAGACTGTCACACCGTCCGATCCCGAGCTCCAGAATGCCATTTATCGAAGCGGTACGGTTGGCTCTCCAGACAATCTGGGTGCAGAAGCTCAAGAGCTTCTTCACCCTGCTCGGCGTCATGATCGGCGTGACGTTCCTCATCGCCGTCGTCTCGATCGTCGGCGGGATGAATCGCTACATGAGCGATGAATTGGTCGGCAAGATCATGGCGATCAACTCCTTCGAGCTGCGGCAGCGGCCGAGCATCAACATCGGTGACCAGTCCGAGGAGCACCGCCGGGAGCTCCGGCGGCGACCGCCGCTAAAGGAGGAAGACGTCCCGGCTGTCGCGGCCGTGCTTCCCGCCGACGTGCGATGGGCCTCGGTCGGCATTGGCAGCCTCCCCGCCGAGTCGAAGTATCAATTGAAGCCGAAGGCGGTACGCGTCTTTACCGTGACGAACGACTACTTCGATATCAAGCGCATGGCACCCGTCAAGGGACGCCTCTTCAGCCAGCAGGAGTATTCGCACAGTAGCAACGCCATCGTCATCGGGCAGGACGTCGCGACGTATTACTTCGCTGGCCTCGAGCCGATCGGTCGCGAGTTGATCGTCAAGGGGTTGCCCTATGTGGTGGTCGGCGTGATGGAGGCGCAGGGAAGCGCGTTCGGCCAGTCCTTCGACCAGTTCATCATCGCGCCGCACACGTCGCCACTCAATCGCGTCGTGAACCTGCACGGCGTGATCAACTCCATGATCATCCAGTCGCCGAGCAGCACGGGAATGACCGCGACGATGGAGAACGTGCGTGAGGTGATGCGCGTGCGCCGGCACCTCCGCCCGAATCAGGCAGACAATTTCGAGCTGCAGACGTCGGAATCCGCGCTCGCGTTCTGGACGAAGATCAAGGGCTACCTCGTGATGGCCGGTGTGGCGCTTCCAGCGATCGGCTTGATCGTCGGCGCCATCGTCATCATGAACATCATGCTCGTGGCCGTCGCCGAGCGGACGCGCGAAATCGGCATCCGGAAGGCACTGGGCGCCAAGCGCCGCGACATCATGTCCCAGTTCCTCGTCGAGAGCGCGACACTCAGCACAGTGGGCGCGGCACTCGGCGTGGCAACCGGATTCGCGTTCGCGAAATTGATCGCCGCGCTGAGCCCACTGCCGGCCGCCGTCGAGCTCTGGTCGGTACTGGTGGGCATCTCGATCGGCGCCGGCGTTGGCATCATCGCCGGCGTATATCCGGCGAGCCGTGCATCGCGGCTCGATCCCATCGATGCCTTGAGGCAGGAGTAGCATGTCGGCCAGATCGCTCATCGAGCAGCGCCTCTTCGGCATGAAGGAGGGCGTCACGATCGCCCTCGATTCCATTCGCGCGAACAAGGTACGTGCCGGTCTCACGATCCTGGGCATCGCGGTAGGCGTGTTCGTGGTCGTCGTCATCTCTGCGGCCATTCACGGCATCAACGACAGCGTTGCGAAGGATTTCGAGAGTGCCGGGCCGACGACGTTCAATCTCTCGCGGTATCCGATCACCTTCGAGAATTGCGACGGTAGCGACGACACGTGCAAGTGGCGTCACAATCCTCCGCTCACGCTCACGGATGTGAGCGCGATGGAGCAACTGCCGAGTGTGCGTACGGCGGGCGCGCAGATCCAGACCGCCAGTAACGTCTCGTACCGCGACAAGCGGATTTCCTCCGTGAGCGTGGTCGGATACACGGGCAATTGGCAGCAGATCGATGGGGGCGGCGACCTCTATCCAGGCCGCAACTTCACGGGGGCGGAAGCGGCAGCCGGCGATCGCGTCGTCATCGTGAACGAGGAGTTGGCGAAGCAACTGTTCGGCGAGTCAGATCCGGTGGACAAGACGATCAACATCGGGAGCGAGCCCTTTCACGTGCTGGGTCTCTACCACTACAAGGCCAGCTTCCTCGGCGGCGGCGATAGCCCGAAGGCGATCATTCCCATCGAGGCGGCGCGCAAGCACCTGGGCTCGTCCTTCGACTTCATCTGGGTGTCGGTTGTCCC
>JALYVY010000230.1 GCA_030852985.1 Gemmatimonadota bacterium
CTGGTTCATCCAGAACGGCTTCGTCGGCGCGCTGCTCGCCGGGAACGCCGTCGCCGTCCACGACATTGAAGCCGCGATCTTCGGCACGACACTCGGCATGACGGGGCAGGGCGAGAACATGCAGGGCGGCCACGGGGCGCACATGCGCGCCATCAACAAGGTGCGCGCGGCGGGATCCATTGCGGCGGCGGTTGCCAACGGCACCGTGACGAGCGGCATCATGCACGCCTGCGTCACCAAGAACATTCCGTTCGTGCTCACCGGCTCCATCCGCGACGACGGCCCGCTGCCCGACGTCATCACCGACGCCATCGAGGCGCAGGACGCCATGCGTGCGCACGCGGTGAAGGCGACGATGGCCATCCTCATCGCGACCGCGCTGCACGCCATCGCGACGGGCAACATGCTGCCCGCGTTCGTCACCGATGCCGACGGATCGCTGCGCGAACTGTCGACCATCTGCGTGGACTCACTGGAATTCGTCGTCAGCAAGCTGAAGGACCGCGGCACCCACCAGGCATTCGGTGTCGTCACGAATGCGCAGGAATTCATGCACATCCTTCGCCTGTATGTCGAGCGCGCGCTCGACGAGCGTTCCCGCGCGGTCGCCTCATGACCGAGGAGACGCGCGCAAGATTCCTGGCATCGATTGCGAAGGAGTTGCCAGCCGAGCGGGTAATCGAAGTGCACCTGTTCGGCGCCATTCGTCAGGGTGGCATGGAGAGTGGCGTCGCCGTCGTGGCGCTTGCGCTCGAGGCACCGACTGCGGTGGCGTCAACGTCGTTCGACGTCGATGGAGGCTACGTTCCACCGCCAGCGGTTGCCGAGGCGGCGGAGCTGGAGAGTCGGTCGGCGGTCGCGGTGCATGACCAGCTCGCCGACGAGGCGGCGTTCGTGGCGGACGAGGTCAGTCCTGAGGATCCGGATTCTCCCTATGCCCCCGAGCCCCAGCCCGAACCCCGCTTCGAGGCCGAGCCTGAGTTCGTGTCGCCAGCGGCGCCGGCATCACGCTTCACTGTGTACAGCGCCCGCTACCGCCACACGCTGAAGGGGCTTGACCGCGGGAAGTGGGAGGTCAACGTCACCGAGCAGGCCGATGCGCCGCTGCTCACGGTGGATGCGGTCGTCCGCGGAGTGCAGCGGCGTTCCGGTGATGCGGACGAGGTGGTGCGACTGTCTGGCGACGAGTTTCGGGCGGCGCTGCCTACGGCGTAGGACGCTTCCGAAACGCGACGATGCCGGGCACTCCCGAGTAGTTGCCGATCAGCGAATCGTTGGATTGCTTGCCGGTGAACGACACCAGCCGCGACTGCGTGTTCTGGTTGACGAGAAATTGCAGCACGATGCGGTCTCCGTCGCGCGTGCCCGCGATGCCGTCACGCGCCGTGAACTTGCGGTCACGCGAATACCAGCCGCTCAGTGAGGCGCCTTGCATGGGCGTCGCCGGCGTCTCAACGTACAGGCGCATGATGTCGACAAAGGTGCGTGCCTGTACACTGCCCTGGACGAACTCGTAGCTGCCCTCGAACGCCGGCTCCGTGGTGGGCTGCGTCACGTCCAGCGTGCGCGACGTGATGACCACCGTTGCGCCGAACAGGCCAATGCCGCCGTCGAGCCGGTTGATGATGCCCGACCCGGTGAACGGATCGTTCCGCGAGCGATAGTAGTCGAAGAAGTTCGTGTCGGCCGCGTAGATCGTGACGGCCTGCTGAAAGCCGGGAATGAAGATCCTGGGCAGGTCGCCCGCGAAGATGTTACGGAGGTCTCCGGCGAGATTCAGCGTGGTGCTGTCCGAGAACAGCTGGAACGCACCGAAGGGCGACTCCGCGCGAAGTCCGTAAACCCGCGCATTGGGTACCGCATTCCACTTCAGCTTCAGCGTGTCGCGGTCGCGACTGAACGGGATCAGCGCGGTGCTGAACGGTGGCGTGACGAAGTTCGGCACAAGCGTGCGCCCCGTGACAACAATGCCGTCTGTCGTCCGGACGTTCAGTGTGTATGCCTTGCCCGGCCGCACGAGCAATTTCCGGAACACATACCGTCCCGCCCCGTACGTGGAAGGCTTGCCGGAGTAAATGACTTCGAGTCCTTGCGTCGTCCCGTCGGGGCCCGTGATGCTCACCTGTGCACCCTTCGCGGGAACGCCGCCTCCGGAATTGATCGGATCGAGCGGGTCGTAGCGCCCCTTGCGTACCGTGATCGCTCCGGAAAGGCTGCGCTCGATGAGCACGTCGACCAACGTGTCACCTGGATCCAGCACCCCGTGCACCACTACCTGCGACGTCGGCACTGCGATGGCCTTCACGTCGAACGTGCACGCCACCGCGGCGATCAGGGCACACCCCGCGATCAGTGTGGCCGACACACGACCGCGCATCAGAACGCCACCGTCAGCCCGATGCTCGGCAGGAAGGGAAACTGCGACTGTGATTCGCGCGTCGGCGGATTCTTGGTGTAGTCGAACGTGTAAATGAAAACGTTCGACGCATTGTACGCGTTCACGATGCCCAGGTAAGGCGTGAGCCGCATGCCGCGCCATTCGCCAGCTCGTGAAACACCAACGTCGAGCCGCTGGAAGAGCGGATAGCGCGAACTGTTGCGCGCACCGCCGAGTGGCTCGCGCTCCGTGAGGCTCGCATCGTCGAAGCTGTGGGTGCGCGGATCATAGGTACGTCGGACGATCTGGCCCACGATGTCGGTGAATGGCGTACCGCTCGCCACACCCAGACGCGCCGAGAAGGTGTAGTGTGCGCCGGGCCTCCATGTGCCAACGAGGTTCAGGTTGTGACGCCGATCGTGACCCGGCCAGTATCCAACACCGTTCCTCGCGCGCGCGCTCACGCCGTACGTATACGCGAGCCAGCCACCGAGCGGTCCGATGTCGAGTTGCCGAAGCAACAGGTCGAAACCATAGGACGTCCCGGTCGATTCCAGGAACTCGTCGCCACGAACGGCGGGATCGTCGGCGGTATTCTGCTCGAGCAGGTGCTCGTACTGCTTCGTCCAGGCCTCCAGCCGCGCAAACCGCAGCGGCCCCAGCCACTTTTCGGCGCCCAGGATGTAGTGGCGCGCGGTGGAGATCGGGATGTATGGATCGCTGGAGATCCAGAAGTCGAAGATGCGCACGGGAATGTCCTCGCGATTCAGCGAATGCATCCACTGCGCGTACTGTCCAACCGCCGCGGTAAGCGCGAGGTCGGGCGTCACGAAGTACTTCACGGCCACGCGAGGCTCCAATCCACTCCACGACCGGCTGTTGAAGTGCTCCGCCCGCAGTCCCGCCTCGGCGATGAGGCGCTTCGTCGGCTTCCAGCGTTCCTGGTAGTAGACCGCACTCGACACCGGCGACTGCGCGAGTGCAAACAGGGCGCTCTCCGTCGCACTCGAGTTCACGTCGTAGTTGATGCCGTAGCGCGACACGTCGTAGCCGATCATTCGCTCGCGCGTGCCGCGATGCCATTCGACGTCGCCCGATGCGCGCAGTTCGCGCACGCTGTTCGTAAGGCCGAACGCACCGGCGCCGAGATCGAGCGCGGTCGCGAAGCGCGTGAACGACAGGTGCTGCGCCACACGCACGCTGTCCGCGAGGCCCAGCAGCGGGACGCGCACGCCATCGCGCCACACATTGCGCAGCGTGGTGCCGAGCACCTGGTTCTGCCAGCCAAAGTTGAACGTGCCGCCACCGGCGCCGGCTTTCGCGGAGTCACCAAAGGTCGCGAAGTCTCCGTCGAGCGCGTCGGTGCCGCCGTAGGCCGTCACCTCGAGACGGAGGTCGCCGCCGTTGAGCGCGCGGACCCCGTGGAACTGCGCGTCGGAGAAGTGATAGGGAAACGTGCGGTCACTCAGCGCCGCCACGAGCTTGTCCGCATACGTGCGGCGCCCCGACACCGTCCATCCGGAGCGCCCATCGACACCCGCGCTGCCAAGCGTAAGGCTCGATGAGATCACGGAGACCGTCGCCGTACCGTGAATGCCGCCGCGTGCGGGGTCGGCGGACGTAACATCCAGCACACTCGACAACCGGCCGCCGTGAGCCGCCCCGAATCCGCCGGTGAGCAGGTCAATCGAGCCGACCGTTTCCTCGAGAAACGTGCTGAACAGCCCGCCCAGGTGAAATGGGTTGTAGATCGGATAGCCGTCCAGGAGAATCAGGTTCTGGTCCGATTCGCCGCCGCGCACATTGAACCCGGACGAGAAATCATTGCGCGCATTTACACCGGGCAGCAGTTGCACCGCGCGAAGGACATCCGGCTCACCGAACGCCGGGACGTTCTTCGCGTTGTTCGCCGTGATCGAGATGGCGCCAATGCTCGGGCTGAGCTCGAAGCGGTCGCGCTCGGGCGTGGGCGCGCGTGCGCGCACCGCGGCGAGCGTCACGGCAGCGTTCACAATCCGGAACGTGACCGTGGTGACCGCTCCGCCGCGCACGACCACCTGTCGCTCGGCGCTCCGCGTCCCGATCTGCCGAGTGCGCAGCGTGTACGTGCCGGCGGCGAGCTCCGCGAACGAGAAGCCGCCCACCGAGTCGGTGAGCATGCCGCGCCCCGTGCCATCTATCGTGACCGCGACGCCTTCCCTCGGCCCCGACGTTACGCTGTCGATCGTCCGCCCTTCGATAGAACCTCGCTCCGGCGACGCCTGCGCATGCGCTCGCGATGCGAACGCCGCGCACGCGGCGAGCACGAAGACAATGGAACGGGCAGTGACTTTGGCGCGACGATACATTTCGCGATGGCGGGACGTGGCGCACATGCGCCGCAGGTAAAATACAGGCAGGACCGCACGCCGCCCCGTCGCTCTCGCCCGAGCCAACCGGCACCGCATCTACAAGACACGCAACAGTGGCTGAACCCGCCTCCATTGGACTCGTCCTCGCCTTCACCGCGGGGCTCCTGAGCTTCCTGTCCCCGTGCGTGCTGCCGCTGATCCCGAGCTACCTCACGTTCGTCACAGGCGTCGGCTTCGACGACCTCACGCGCGCACGCCGCTCGGCGCTGGTGCACGCACTGCTCTTCGTCGCCGGCTTCACGCTCATCTTCATCGCGCTCGGCGCATCAGCCACGGTGCTCGGCCGGCTGCTGCTGCACTACCGCATCTGGATCACGCGCTCTGGCGGCGCGCTGGTAATCCTGTTTGGCCTCTACCTGCTCGGCGTCGTGCGTGTCGCCGCATTCGACCGGGAGCGTCGCGTCCACCTTGCGAACAAACCCGTGGGCTATCTCGGCACGATGCTCGTTGGCGTTGCCTTCGGCGCAGGCTGGACACCATGCCTCGGTCCGATCCTCGGCGCGATCCTTACCTACACCGCGGCGACAGCTGACCTCTCGCGCGGACTGCCGCTCCTGCTCGCGTATTCGCTGGGCCTTGCGGTGCCGTTCCTGCTAGCGGCTGTGGCAGTCGAACGCTTCCTGGAGACGGTCACGCGCATCCGTCCGTACCTGGCGCGGGTGTCGCAGGTGAGCGGGGCGTTGCTCATCATCGTGGGGGTGCTGATGATGTTCGATTACTTCACCGTCTTCGCGACGTATCTCCAGGCGCTGACGCCGGCTTCGCTGCGCAGTCGGCTGTAGGAGGCATCGACAATTCAGCACGAGCCGAACTGCGATCAGCGAGCGCGAACTGCGATCAAAAAACGGAAATGCAAATTTACCACGGAGGACACGGAGGACACGGAGGAAAGCAAGCGCAGTCACGTGTCAGTCGATAAGCGCAGCGCGGGATCATTCTCATTTATTTTGCTGGTTCAATGAGAGCCTTTCTGAGATCTCTCATTGCTTTGCTGTTCCGCAGTCCTCCGTGTCCTCTGTGTCCTCCGTGGTGAATGGCTGTTCAGGCCGGGCCTGACGCCAACGACTAGCTGCCCGCTATGCAGTAGCCAACCAGTCGCGGGACTGCCGCAACAATTCCCGAGCAGGCACTGGCTTCAACAGCACGGCCTTGCACCCCGCCTCGAGACACCGCGCGACAATCTCGAGCTCATCACGCCCCGTGAGTGCCACGACTACGCGCGGCCACATGCCACGCGACTTCATCTGCTCGAGTACATCGAACCCATCACCATCCGCGAGGCCGAGGTCGAGCAGCAGGAGATCCACCGGGTCTGATTCGACGATGTCAAGAATCTCCGCGACGTGGCCCGCGGTGTTTACACGATGCCCCGTCTCCGAGAAGAGAACGCGCATCGCATCGCAGACGAGCAGGTTGTCCTCAGCCACCAGGACGTGCGGGAGCGGCGTTGACACGCGCTCAGGTGTCGGGGTAGGGAATCGTGAAGAAGAACTTGCTGCCCGTCCCGATCTCGCTGTCCAGCCACATCCGTCCACCGTGCAGCTCCACGAGCTTGCGCGCGATCGTGAGGCCGAGCCCCGTGCCGTGATGCTGTCGCGACGCACTCGAGTCCACCTGCGCGAACTCGCGGAATACCAGGTCGTGATGCTCGCCATCGATGCCGATGCCGGTGTCGCCGACTTCCACCACACACTCCGAGCCGTTCGGTCCGTCCACGCGCGTCGCATGCACCCACACGTGTCCGCCGCGCGACGTGAAGTCGATGGCGTTGCCGAGCAGGTTGCCCATGATGTGCAGAATCTTTTCCCGATCGGCCGTGATGGGGTCGAGGTCGGGAGGAACGACCGTGACGAGATCCAGCCCCTTCTTGCTGGCGAGCGACTCGTTGAGCGCGTTCAGCTGCGAGACCACGTCGGCGAGTTGAAAGGTCGTCGGCGTGATGGTGAGCTGGTTCGCTGCCCCGCGCGCGTACGTGAGGATCTCGCCGACCTGGTCGAGCAGTTGGCGTCCCCCGTTGATGATGCCGGCAATGCTGTCGAGCTGGCGATCCGAGAGAGGACCGAGAATCCCGTCGCGCAGGATCTCGGCATGCGTGATGACGGCGGTGAGCGGCGTCCGCAGGTCGTGCGAGATGTTGGCGAGAAACTGCGTCTTCGCCGAGTCGCGCGACTGCAGGTCGACGATGCGCTCGCGCGCCTCTTCCAGCTGCGCTTCGAGCGAAGGTGGGGCGCCAGCGGATGTCGTCCGATTGGTGAGCGGAACGGAGCTGGGTG
>JALYVY010000231.1 GCA_030852985.1 Gemmatimonadota bacterium
CGCTACTGTTGCTGACGCCGCCGGGGCGGGCTTCGAGCGTCACCTCTCGGTCAACCCGGCCCGACCAGGTGAACAGCTGCACTTCCTGCGCGTGCGCGGAAAGCGGCGCAGCAACGGCCAGGATCGCCGGAAGGATCAACGCGCGGACTGATTTCAAAGTGTACATGAAGCGCTCCGATTGGATGTGCGGGCCGCCGAGAGCAGCGTCACCCCAATCAGTGCTACACCGCATAAGCGCGCCCAGTGCCCAATCGCGCGGACTGGGCCGCAAAAAAAAGCCGCGTACGTGATGTACGCGGCCCTCCATGACCTGCAGTGGGAAATGCGCTATCGCGGAACGCGTAGGATGAGAGCCGTTGCCGCCGACGCCGCTGCCATCAGCGTCGCCAGCGTGACAATCGCGCTCGACGGCGTCACGACGAACTCTCGGCGCCACCATGGCGTGATCACCTGCGGCGCATGCCGCGGGATGGCTTCCATGATCTGGGCATTCAGGTACGCTGGCGTGCGCATGCGGCGACGGCCCGCGAGGTCCTCCTCCATGCGCTTCCAGAATTCCACGTCCTTCGACCACTCGCCGCGGCGCACGTCGCGCTCGGGTGTGCTGCCATCGAGCCAGGCGTGAACGGCGCTGGAGATCGTCGTGCTCGGCGGGCCGAGCGGCACCTCGCGATCCGAAAGCGTGCGCTCGGGCTTGCTGGAGCGGTCGCGCTTGCGGCTTTCGCCGAGGGCGTCAGAGTTGAGGTCGTCGAACATCATGTCAGGAGTATTTTTCCTCGAGTAGAGCCTGCAGCGCTTCACGCGCACGGTGCACTCGCATCTTGAGCGCGCCCACGGTGGTTCCGAGCAGATCCGCCATCTCTTCGTACGACCGGCCTTCCACGTGCTTCATCACGAAGGCTTCCCGTAGTGACGCCGGGAGGGACGACAGCGCAACGTCGAGGTCCGACCGCAGTTCCGTGCGATCGAGTTCCTCCTCAGGCGTCGCATAGCCCGACGGCTGGTCGTCCTCGTCGTAGCTGAGATGCGACCGGCGAATGTTCTTGAGCCAGTCCTTGCACCCGTTGGCCACGATGCGGAACACCCACGCGTCGAATCGGCCGCGCACCTCCGCGAGGTGCTGGTACGCCTTGATGAATGAAAGCTGGAGAATGTCTTCCGCGACATCCGGGCTTCCCGTCATGCACAACGCGTGTCGATACAGTGGATCACTATAGCGAGTGATCAACACGGTAAACTCATCGCGGTCGCCCGCGAGCACACGTTGGATGATACGCTGGTCAGAGTCCTCCTGATCAGCGAGCAGTTCCTGCTCCGTCGTCCTCACGACGATAGAGTAACGCAGTATCCGCGCGCGGGACAGGGTAGGAGTCCCATCGTCGGTGAGGTATCGGGTCGTCACGTTCGGATGACGAACCTGTGACCGGGGCCGTAACAGCCTCGGGGTCACACTGGCGAACGGTCAGCCCCGAAAGCTTTCCAACCGACCGCGCGTACCAGTTCCGAATGCTCGCCCAGCCGCGGCGGGCGCAATCGCACGCTCCCCGGCACGCTCGGCGGCATGCCCGTCTCGCGTGAGGCTGCACGCTCCGCGAGTACTTCATCCACCGTGCGCACCACGCCATTGGGCACACCGCACGCGTCGAGCTTCGCGCGCCACACCGCCGCCGGCCGTTCCCGCATGCGCGCAGCGATTGCGGTGACCACTCGCTCACGGTGCGCCAATCGGCCCGCATTCGTTCGAAGTGCCGCCTCCGCCGCGAGATCGTCGAGCTCCAGCGCGCGCGCACACGCGATCCACTGCGCGTCACTGCCGGCGGCGATTACCACGGGCCGGTCGGACGTCTCGAACAGTTGATACGGGACCAGGTTGGCGTGCGCATTCCCCCATCGGCGCGGAGGAGCCCCGGACACCAGGGTGTTCTGCGCGACGTTCACCAGCGCCGCTTCCGCCGTCGTCGAGAGATGCACCATCACTCTCCGACCCACCCCCGTGACACCTCGCTCCATCAGTGCGCCGAGCACCGCAATCGCCGCGTCTTTTCCCGCCATCACGTCGACCAGGGCGATCCCGTGTTTCACGGGCACTCCTTCCGGCTCTCCCGTGATCGACATCCACCCACTCTCGGCCTGCACGACGAAGTCGTAACCCGGTCGTGAAACGTCGGCCGCGAAGCCGGCAATCGTGCACCAGACAAGCCTTGGATGACGCGCCCGAACCTGCTCTGCATCAAGTCCGCGTCGAGCCAGAACACCGGGTCGGAAGTTCTCGATTACGACATCCGCCTCCGCGATCAGCCGCTCGACGAGCATCAGGTCGGCTGACGCATCGAGGTCCGCTACAACGCTGAGCTTGTTTCGATTGACACTCAGGTAATAGGCGCTCTCCCCATTTTCGTCAAAGGGTGGACCCCACCCGCGGGTCTCATCCCCTTCGCCTGGACGCTCGATCTTGATGACCTGAGCGCCCATGTCCCCAAGCATCATCGTACACACGGGGCCGGCAAGCACTCTACTCATGTCGAGTACTTTTACGTTACTGAGCATATGATGTCACCTTAATGTATTGATGATTGCGTTAAATTCCGACCAAATAAGTCTCCTAATGTGGCCCAGCATCTTTTGTCGAGCGTGGCGGAGTTCGCGCGGTTTATCAGTAAAGCTTGCGTAGCTGTCGAATAATCATATACTTGCCGCGAGAATCCAGCCCGCCGTTCGATGCGGCACCTCTGCGCGCCGGGCCGCGGCCTTCATTGAACGGGGAGGACAACTCCCCCGAGCACGGATCGGTCGGGCACATGACGGAAGCGGACATGGACGAGGAAAAGGCGGCACCGGCCCCAGCGGCCCCACGTCGGGGACCCGGACATCGTGGCGCAGATATGCGCGACACGGTGGCAGAGATGGCCGAGCGCGCCCAGCTCATCAGTCAGGAGGCGGGTAGCAAGGTTTCCTACGCGATGAAGGACGTCATCAGCGCCGCAGCGGGCCTGGCCGGCTTCGCCATCGAGAGCGCCCGCGACCTGGTCAACTACATGGTGCGGCGCGGTCAGATGACGCAGGAAGAGGGCGATAAGTTGATCCGCGAAGCGGAAGAGGCCCACGGAAAGAAGCCGGCAAGTGAAAAAGGTCGTCCTACCGCCTCGAAGATCGCCGCCGACAAGGCTGTCGTCGATCGGGCCGCCAAGGATGCCGCCAACGCCGCGGCTCTTCTCGCTGGCGGACCGCAACGTCCCGGTGCCTTCTCGCTCCGGCCCGGCGCCCCACGCCCCGCGGCCAAGCCGGACGTGCCGTCCTCGGCACCGGCCGTTGCCACAAAGCCCGCGCCATCGCCCGCAAAACCGACGGCGCCCGCAAAGACCCTGGCCAAGCCCGCGCCTGCCAAGACCGCCCAGGTCAAGGTGGCGCACGGTAAGTCAGTGCCTCATGCCGCACCGGCAAAGGCACCCGCCAAGGGCGTCGCGAAGACGAGAGAAAAGCCGGTTCCGAAAACAGTGGCCAAGGGCTCTGCCAAGGCACCAGCCAAGCCCGCCTCGCACGCCGCCGCCAAGTCCAAGTCTCCCTCCAAGAGCGCGAAGAGCCCAGCCAAGAAGAAGCGCTAACGAGCGGCGCAAACCGCGCGCAATGTCCAGCACCATCGTTGCGCGCGCCCCCACGCGACTCGATTTCGGCGGCGGTTGGACTGACGTCCCGCCGTACGTCGAGCGTGAAGGCGGTGCCGTGTGCAACATCGCCATCGCACGCTACGCCACCGCACGCATCACAACGCACGCCCTGGATCGTTCGCCTGACTCCGCGCCGGCAGACCCGCTGATCCAGGCGGCGCTCCGCCGGTCAGGCCTTCCCAACACGACGGTCGCCCTCACCAACGACTACCCGGTAGGCGCAGGGCTCGGCGGCTCATCGGCGGCAGGAGTGGCCATCGCTGGAGCGCTTGCCGTGGCGGGCGGCGCACCTCTGCTTCCGCACGCCCTCGCAGCGCTGAGCCGAGCCACCGAGGTTAACGAGCTAGGGGTGCCGGGCGGGTATCAGGACCACTACGCGGCGGCGTTTGGAGGCGCGCTCCTCCTCACGCTCGACGAGGAGCACGTGGGCGTCGACCGCATCCCCCTCGACGCCCGCTTCACCGGCGAGCTCACCCGCCGCCTCATTCTCGTCTACACCGGCGAATCCCGAGTTTCGGGCGAGATGATCACCGCCGTGCGCGATGCCTATCTCGCGGGCGAGGAGCGGACCGTGAACGCCCTCGCGCGGATGAAGGCACTCGCATTCGAAATGTCCGCGGCGCTTCGCGGTGGCGACGTCGACACCCTCGGGGCGCTCGTCGCGGAGCACTGGATTCATCAGCGCTCGCTGCATGCGGGCATTCCTACACCTCGCATCGACGCCATCATCGACCTCGCCGCCAGCTCCGGAGCACTGGGAGCGAAGGCGCTCGGCGCATCGGGCGGTGGATGCGTGCTGGTCGTCGCGCGCGAAGGGCAGGAGGCACCCGTCGCAAAGGCAGCGGGTTCGCTTGGACAGGTGCTTGCCTTTACGATCGATACAACCGGGTTTGCCGTCCTTTCCCGCTCGGCGAATCCGGACCACGACATGGGAGCCAGTAATGATTGACGCAATCGCGCCCGGCGATGCTCGCGCACTCACCCGCGAACTCGTTCAAATCGACTCACGCAACCCGTCGATCTCGCACGGCGGTCCCGGCGAGATGCCCTGCGCACTGGTGCTCCAGCGCGTGTTGCACGCGTGGGGATTCTGGACGGAGCTTCAGGATGCCGCCGTCGGAAGACCGAACCTGCTTGCGCGCATCGGTTCGCCGAGAGGAGGGCGCTCGCTGATGTTCAACGGGCACCTCGATGTCGTCGGCGTGGAGGGAATGACCCACCAACCCTTTTCGGCAGAAGAGCGCGACGATCGCTTGTATGGGCGGGGGTCGGCGGACATGAAGGCGGGCATCGCGTGCATGTGTGCGGCGGCATGGCGCGCGGCGCAGGCAGGTACGCGCGGTGAAATCCTCGTCGCGGCCGTGGCCGATGAGGAGTACGACAGCATTGGCACGCGCGCGTTGCTCGCGCGTGGCATCCGCGCGGATGCGGCGATCGTCACCGAGCCCACGCGACTGGCAATCATGCCCGCACACCGCGGATTCACGTGGATCGAGGTCGAGGTGCTCGGTCGGGCGGCGCATGGCAGTCGCTGGGACTTGGGCGTCGATGCTATACGACACGCGGGTTTGCTACTCGCGGAGCTCGACCGTGTGGACGCTGTCGTCTTGCCGAATGCTACGCATCCTCTCCTCGGGCGCGCGTCGCTGCATGCCTCGCTCATTGAAGGTGGCACCGGCTTGTCGACGTATCCGGACCGGTGCATCGTGAAGCTCGAACGCCGGTCCATTCCCGGGGAATCCGCGGCGGATGCGCTCGCGGAAGTCGAGCGGGCATGTGCGGTGGTGCGGGCGCGGCGCGCCAGCTTCGTCGCCAACGTGCGCATTCTTGGATCACAGGGACCAAGCGACGTATCCGTCGAGGCTCCGGTCGTCCAGGAACTCGCGCATGCGATGGAGGGCCTCGGCGAATCCGTCGCCTTTGAAGGAATGTCCGCGTGGACGGACGCCGCCCTGCTCAACGACGCTGGAATACCGGCGATCTGCTACGGGCCCGGCGACATCTCGCTGGCCCACTCCGCGGAGGAATTCGTGCCGCTCAGGGAGATCGATCGGGCAACAGAAGTCCTCGCGGCGTTTGCGAGACGCTGGGGACACTGAAAACTGGTAACTGCTGGAAGAGCGTACCTGGTACCGTGTACCTGGTACCATGAATGGCATACGACCCACGGGGAACAGTGGACGATATTTCCTTAGGGCGTACTCGGTACTCGGTACACAGTAGCGAAGCTTTCGTGGCGATTATTCCTTCCACTGTTCCCCGGAGGATTTATGCCATTCCAGGTACCGGGTACAGCGTACCAGGTACGCTTTTCCATCAGTTCTCCCAAGAGATGCCTCGTCAGAAAAAACCCACTCAGCTAACAGCCGACCAGTATGATGCGCTGGAGCGCGCAATCTCCGATAAGCGCAAGTTGTCCGTGTGGCGCCGCGGCACCGAGTTCATCCTCGTGGTGGATCGCCTTCGCGTGACGGGTGGCCGCGAGGCGCTCGAGGCGCACCATCCCACCACCGGCGACAGGCTTACGCTCTACATCGACGAGCTGGAAGGGATCGAGGTCGTGCGATGATGATGATGGAATCGCTAGCCGAGTTGCCGCTGATCGCGATCTATGCGGATGAGTCCTGCCTGGGCAACGGCCGCGAAGGCGACAATCCCGGAGGTGCGGCCGGCGTCATCGAGCACCTGAATGCCGCGACGGAACGACTCACGCGCTGGGACTACTGGATTTCCGAGCCATCCACCACGAACAACCGGATGGCGCTGCGAAGCGCGATCGAGGCGTTTCGCGTCATCGGTCGAAAGGGCGGCGTGTTCCGCGTGCTCTTCACGAGCGACTCGCAGTACCTCGTGAAGGGAATGACGGAGTGGGTGCATGGATGGGCCGCGCGCGGGTGGCGGCGCAGCGGCGGCGAAATCGAAAATCTTCCGCTGTGGAAGCATCTCGTCGAAGCGGCGACGCCTCACCAGGTGCAATGGCAATGGGTGCGCGGTCACGCGGGACATCCGCAGAACGAGTACGCCAACGACCTCGCCGTCGACGCGGCGCGAACCCAGTCGGACTCGGCGGGGGCGCGAACATCGGAGTTCGACGCGTGGCTCGCCGTCCAGCGCGAGAAGAAGCGTGTGGTTGTCAGTCCTGCCCCCTTCCCGAGCGGCAAGCCGTTCGCCGCGGCCCGTGCATTGCCTCGCATTGCACCAGCGCCCCCCGCCTGATGAAGCGGGCTGGCTGTTTCGTCGTGACCGTGCCTATTGCTTAAAGGACCTCCCAGGAGCTTCGATGGACGACGTCGAGACGATGTACCGCCACCTCGTGCGCACCATTCGCGCGAGCTATCCGAAGTACCTCACGCAGCCGTTCGAAGTGGGAGAGCTCTACCAGAATAT
>JALYVY010000232.1:0-316 GCA_030852985.1 Gemmatimonadota bacterium
AACCGGCCGATCGGCTCATTCATCTTCCGTGGGCCAACGGGCGTCGGCAAGACGGAGCTGGCCCGGTCGCTGGCGAAGTTCCTCTTCGCCGATGCGTCCGCGCTCATTCGCGTCGACATGAGCGAGTACATGGAGAAGTTCTCGGTATCGCGGCTCATCGGCGCCCCGCCGGGCTATGTGGGCTATGAGGATTCCGGCACGCTGACCAAGGCCATTCGTCGCAAGCCGTACTCGGTCATTCTCCTCGACGAAATCGAGAAGGCGCATCCGGATGTGTTCAACATCCTGCTGCAGGTGCTCGACGAAGGTCACCTCA
>JALYVY010000232.1:326-6962 GCA_030852985.1 Gemmatimonadota bacterium
TGATCGACTTCAAGAACACCGTCGTCATCATGACGTCGAACGTGGGCGCGCGCGACATCACGAAGGGCGGCAAGGGACTCGGCTTTACGCTCGGTGACGCAACCACATCATTCGAGCGGATGCAGGAGAAGGTGAAGGAGGAGTTGAAGGTCGTCTTCAATCCCGAGTTCCTGAACCGGCTCGACGACGTCATCGTATTCCACCCGCTCAATCGCGAGCACATCACGCAGATTGTATCGGTGCTGCTGAAGGACGTCCGGAAGCGCATGGCGGAAGACGATCTCACCATTCGGCTCACGGATGCGGCGACTGCCCTGCTGGTGAAGCACGGCTATGACGAGAGCTACGGTGCTCGTCCGTTGAAGCGCTCGATCCAGAAGTACATCGAGGATCCGCTCTCCGACAAGATTCTGCTGGGCGAGTTCACCCGTGGCGACGAGATTGAAGTCGATGCCGCGGCCGACGGCACGAAGCTCGACTTCAAGGTGCTCTCGAGCGCATCGAAGTCGTAGGTCACGGAATCGAAGCAACCGATGGGAGGCCAGCAGGGTCCAAGTCACGGGGACCCTGCTGGCCTTTTCCAGTGTATATTACGAGATGCGACGTTTGCTTTTCTCCACCGTCGTCCTGCTGGTCATGGGGACGACGGTGCGCGCGCAGGAGCCAGCCGTCACCGGCGGCCGGTGCGCCACCCCGGATACGATAGTGTTTCGAGGCGCTTCGCGCGTCTCGGATGCAACCATGCGTGCGGATGCGGGCCTCGTGCCAGGACCCGTGAACTACCGCGTGCTGGAGCGCGCCATCAAGGCGCTCTATGCGAGTGGGCAGTTCGACGACATCCAGGTGTCGTGCGAGCTCTCGCGGGACAGCACCCACGCGGCGCACGTGTTCGTCGTGAAGGAGCGCCCACTGTTGTATAGCGTCGACGTGACGGGCACCGACCGCGTGTCCCGCAACGACGTGCGTGATCGCGTGGACCTGCTCGTCGGCAAGCCGCTCGACCCCGCGCTGATCGCGCGTTCCATGCAACGGATCGATTCCCTCTATCAGGCCGAGGGGTTTTTCCTTGCGCAGGTAAAGCCGGAAACGACCATCGTGAACGGTCAGGTGCAGCTGTTGCTGCGCGTGGACGAGGGCAAGCGACTCGCTGTTTCGGGGGTGAATATCGCGGGCAATGCGGGTGTCTCCGACAAGGAGGTCGTTGCGGCCATGGAGACAAAGCCGGAGGGATTTCTCTGGTTTCACAAAGGCGAGCTGGATGCGGACAAATTCGCTGGCGACGTTGGCGAGCGAATTCCTGCGTTGTATTCGTCGAAGGGATATCTCGACGCGCAGGTGCTGAAGGACACGGTGACCGTCGATCGCGCCAAGGGAAAGGCGTTGGTCGACTTGACCGTCAAGGAGGGTCCGCGGTATCGCATCGGCACGTTCGAGGTCACGGGCAGCCGTCGCTTTTCCAATGAGGATCTCCAGCGGTTCTATCCCTTTGGTGAGCAGCCGAAGTCGATCACGTCCGCGGTGAAGGGTGTGCTCCGCGTCGGGCGGGCGAATGACGATGCGGCGTACTTCGACCAGTCGAAGTGGGACGCGGCCACGAGCCGAGTCGGCGAGGCATACGCCAACGAAGGCTACATCTATGCGAACGTTCGGCCGGTGGTCGACCGTCGTCGGGTCGGACCGGATTCCACGCCAACGGTGAACCTTCGATGGGAAGTTGACGAGGGTGCGCCGGCGATCGTGAATCGCGTGGACATTCTGGGCAACGACATCACCAATGAGTCATGTATCCGCAATCAGATTGCCGTCGTTCCTGGTGACATCTTCCGCCGCGACGCGCTGATTCGCAGCTACCAGAGCATCGGCAACCTGGGTTTCTTCGAGACGCCAATTCCTCCGCCGGATACGAAGCGCGCGAATGAGCAGGGTGATCTCGACGTCATCTTTCACGTGAAGGAAAAGCGCACCGGCAACGTGAACTTTGGTGCGTCGGTAGGGCAGGGTGCCGGCGTGGGTGGGTTCATCGGGTTCGACCAGCCGAACCTGTTCGGCCTGTGCAAGAAGGGATCGCTGAACTGGCAGTTCGGCCAGTATATCAACGACTTCAGCCTCACGTACTCCGATCCATTCATTCGCGAGTCGCAATATTCCGGCACGGTGACGGCGTATCATTCGCAAACGCGCTACTACGTGCAGGACGTGGGTCAGCAGACGCGGGTCGGCGGACAGCTACAGATCGGTTTCCCGCTGATGGGGTCGCGGTTCTCGCGCCTGTTCGCATCGTATGGGTTCGAGAAGGTGAACTACGGCAATTCCGGCTTGGTCAGCACGATCAACTGCGGCATCGTGAGTTGCGACCGGTCTACTATCGGCCTGTCGTTCGAGCATGACACCCGATCGGGATTGCCCTTCCCGACGGACGGTGGAAAGCAGACGCTCGCGGTGCAGTTGAACGGTCTCCTCGGCGGCGCCCAGTACAGTCGCTACACCGGCGAAATGCACCACTATGCATCGCTCGTCCAGTTTGGCGCTGGCGGTCTTGGCTCCGATCCGATCACGCTCGCGTTGGGGTTGTCCGTGAGGGGCGGCGCAGTGTTCGGCGATCCGGGTGGGTTCTACATCTCGCAGAAGTTCTCGCTCGGCGGCGTGCAATACGGGGAGCAGCTCCGCGGGTACGACGAGTTTTCCATCACGCCGTCAGGCTACCTGGAGAGCGGCACGGGCACGTCGCAAGCGCAGGCCTCGTCGTTCGGTAGCGCCTTTTACACCAGCACCGTCGAGCTCGACCTGCGTATCAACCAGCAGCTCAACTTCGATGTGTTCTACGACGCGGGTAACATCTGGGCACGTCCGCAAGACTTCAATCCCACGCGCCTGTTTCGGGGCGCGGGATTCGGGGCATCGGTCGTCACGCCGCTCGGTCCTCTCGGTCTGGACCTCGGATACGGATTCGATCGCACGACCAACGGAATCAGGGATCCCAAGTGGCAACTACACTTCAAGCTCGGCCAGCTCTTCTAACTCCTGGAGTTTTCATGCGTGCTCTTTTTCGAGCGACCCCGGTCGCGTTCGTTCTTCTCGCAGCCCTCAGCGGGCGCGCTTCTGCCCAGCAGAAGAATGCCTACATCCAATCGTCCGTCCTGCTCGAACAGGCGCCCGGTCGCGCCGCAGCGGAGTCGCTGTTCACGAAGGAGTCGGTTCCCTATCAGCAGCAGATGAAGCGGATGAGTGACTCGCTTCAGATCATGGTGGCTGCGTTCGAGAAGCGTGCGCCGTCACTCGCCGCCGCGGCGCGTGATGCGCAGGCCAAGGATATCCAGGCGAAGGAAGCTGCGTATCAGGCGCGTGCACGCGACCTCGAGGCCAGGCAGAATCAGCGTCAGGGTGAGCTCGTGCAGCCAATCCTCGATCGGATCAAGTTGGCCATCGAGGACGTTCGCATTGAAGGCGGCTACTCGTTCGTGTTCAACGCCGATGGCCAAGGATCGCCGCTCGTGGCGCTGGACAAGAACCTGAACATCACCGACCGCGTGCTGGCCAAGCTGCGCTCGGGCGCGCCTTCGACGGCAGCGTCGTCCAAGCCGCCTGCGGGCGCGCCGGCACCGGCACCGTCTGGCGTGACCCGGCCCGTGACTCCGCCGCTCGACTGAGCCGTGGCGGATCCACTGGGATCTGGGAAGTCAGACGGCGGTGGGGGCTCTCGGGCCCTCACCGCCGCGTCGATTGCGGAGATGACGGGCGGCGTCCTCACCGGCGATCCGGAATCGCAAGTCACGGGTGTGGCACCGCTCGACAGGGCGCAGTCGCACCACGTGAGTTTTCTCGCGAGCGCGAAGTATGCGCCCCTGCTCGCGCAGGCCGACGCGGGAGTTCTCCTGATCGCGCCCGCGCTGGCGCACGTGGCCGGTGGCGCGCGCGCGCGCGTGGTCGTGAAGAACCCCACCGAGGCACTGATCGCGCTGCTACCGACGCTTTACCCGGCCGCCGAGCACGTGCCAGGTGTGCATCCGACGGCGATCATCGGTCGGGGGGTGGTGCTGGGGACGGACGTATCCATTGGGCCCTTCGTCGCGCTCGGCCCGGGCGCGCGCGTGGGGGCCAGGACTCGACTGCATTCGCATGTGGCGATCGGTGACGGCGTGACAATCGGCGAGGACTGCGAACTGTTCGAAGGCGTGACGTGTTATCCCGGTACGAGTTTGGGCGAGCGCGTGCGCGTGCACGCAGGGACTCGGCTCGGCGCAGACGGATTCGGCTACATATTTCGGAATGGCGCACACGAGAAAATTCCGCACGTTGGGCAGTGTGTGATCGAGTCGGACGTCGAGATCGGGGCGAATACCACGATCGATCGGGGAAGTATTGACGACACCGTGATTGGCGCGGGCACCAGGATCGACAACCTGGTGCATGTCGCCCACAACGTCCGGATCGGCCGCCTGTGCCTATTGATGGCCCAGGTCGGCATCGCGGGATCGGTGCAGGTGGAGGATGGCGTTATACTCGCAGGGCAGGTCGGCATCTCCGGGCATCATACGATTGGAAAGGGTGCACGGCTCGCTGCGCAGGCCGGTGTCTTCGGGGATGTCCCCGCTGGCGAGACGTGGTCCGGCTATCCTGCGCGGCCGCATCGGGAGGCGTTGCGCGCGCAGGCAGCAGTGTTTCGCCTGCCGTCGCTCATGCGCGCACTCGAACGGTTGGTTGGGCGAAGCGACGGGGTCAGCACGGACTGATGCGAAAGACGATTGCAAAGGCATCGACGGTCCGCGGCGTCGGGCTGCATCTCGGGATCGAGTGCACCCTCGAATTCCAGCCTGCGCCCAGTGGCACCGGTGTTCGATTTGTCCGTCGGGATCTCGAGGGTGCGGCGCCCATTCCCGCGCTTGCGTCGCAAGCGGTGCTGACGGAGCGGCGCACCCAGCTCGGCGAGGAGCCAAACGCCGTTCATACGGTGGAGCACGTGCTCGCTGCCGTGGCGGCGCTGGAGATCTCGGATGTACTCATTTCGCTTGATGCTCCGGAACCGCCGATCATGGACGGGAGCGCGGGGCCATTTTTCGAAGCGCTCAAGGAGGCAGGTGTCTGCGAGCAACCTGGCTTCCTGACGATCGCGCGCCTGCGCGCGCCCTTGCGGATGACCGACGGAGATTCCGTCTACGAGGCCTTTCCCTCGGACGAGTTCGAGCTGGATGTTTCGATCGAATTTCCGCATCCCTTGATCGCGTCGCAGCAGTTCGCCTCAGCCATCACCACCAGGTCGTTTGCGAAAGAGCTGGCGTTCGCACGTACCTTTGGGTTCGTTAGCGAGGTCGATACGCTGCGGTCGCGGGGATTGATCAAGGGGGCATCGACGCAGAATGCGGTTGTGCTCGACGAGAACGGCGTGCTCGAGAACGAGCTGCGGTCGCCTGATGAGTTCGTGCGACATAAGATGATGGATTGCGTAGGGGATCTCGCGCTCGCGGGCATGGGCATCAAGGCCCGCATCGTGGCGCATAAACCAAGTCATCGCGGCACGGTGCTGTTCGTGCGCGCGCTGCAGGCATCGATAGCGCTGGAGACACAAGTGATCGGAATCGAAGAGATCATGCAGGTGCTGGCACACCGGTACCCCTTCCTCCTCGTGGATCGCATCATCGAGATGGATCCGCCGAAGCGGGTGGTCGGCCTGAAGAACGTCACGATCAACGAGCCTTTCTTTCAGGGTCATTTTCCTGGCCACCCGATCATGCCGGGCGTGCTCATCGTCGAGGCGATGGCGCAGGTGGGTGGCATGCTGCTGATGGGGGCCGTTCCCGATCCGGCGAACAAGGTGGTTTACTTCACGTCACTGAACAACGTGAAGTGGCGGAAGCCCGTGAAGCCGGGCGATCAACTGCGGATGGAGCTGGAGATGCTGCAGGTCCGCGGCATGATGTGCCGCATGCAGGGCGTCGCGAAGGTGGACGGGGAGGTGGTTTGTGAAGCCGAAATGAGCGCGATGGTCCGCGACCGATGACGGCCCGCATTCATCCGAGCGCGATCGTCAGCGCCGATGCCCAGATCGGCGCCGATGTGGAGATCGGCGCGTTCGCGATCATCGGCGAAGGCTGCACGATAGGCGACGGATGCGTCATTGCACCCCGCGCCACCCTCGAGCGCAACGTACTCCTCGAGGCGAACGTGAAGGTCGGCTCTGGCTCCATCCTGGGCGGCGATCCGCAGGACCTCAAGTTCAAGGGTGAGTACACGACGGTCGAGGTGGGCGAGGGCACAACGATCCGCGAGTACTCGACGATCAATCGCGGCACCACGCAGTCCTTTCGCACGACAATCGGGAAGAACTGCTTCATCATGTCGTACGTGCACCTGGCCCACGACTGCCACGTAGGCGACGGCGCGATCCTGGTGAATAGCGTACAGCTGGCGGGACACGTGACGGTCGGTGAGAAGGCCATCATCGGGGGAGCGAGCGCAGCGCACCAGTTCGTGAAGATCGGCAAGTACGCTTTCGTGGGTGGTTGCTCGCGGATCTCGCAGGACGTTCCGCCGTTCATCAAGGCAGTCGGGAACCCCATCAAGCTCTATGGGCTCAATAGCGTTGGGCTGCAGCGCAACGGGTTCCCCGAGGAAGTGGTGCGCGAGCTGAAGCGCACATAC
>JALYVY010000081.1 GCA_030852985.1 Gemmatimonadota bacterium
CGCGAGGACGATGGAGTCGAGCCAATCTGCGCGCAGTTGCCGATTGCTCCATCGACGTATTACGCGGCGAAGGCGCGGGCCGCGGACCCGACGCGTCGTCCCGCGCGCGCCGTGCGCGATGGGCAGCTGCGCACCGCGATCACGCGCGTCTGGCACGCCAACCGGCGCGTGTACGGCGTGCGGAAGGTGTGGCACCAGCTGACGCGGGAGGGCATCGTGACCGCGCGTTGCACGGTCGCCCGCCTCATGGCGCGGAGGGGCTGCGCGGCGTCGTGCGCGGCGCGCGCGTGCGCCCGACGATCCCGGATGCGGCCGCGGACACGGCGCAGGACCTGGTGGAGCGCGACTTCACCGCGACGCAACCGAATCAGTTGTGGGTCGCCGACTTTACGTATGTCGCCACGTGGCGGGACATGGTGTACGTCGCCTTCGTGATCGATGTGTTCTCGCGCCGCATCGTCGGCTGGCGGGCGAGTGCGTCGATGCGGACGGATCTCGCGCTCGATGCGCTGGAGCAAGCGTTATATGACCGGCACACGGACGCGGGGCTCGTCCATCACAGCGACCGCGGATCGCAATATCTGTCGATTCGGTACAGCGAGCGCTTGGCCGCGGCGGGCATCGACGCGTCGGTCGGCAGCCGGGGCGATGCGTACGATAACGCGGATGGCCGAGTCCGTGATCGGCCTCTTCAAGACCGAAGTGATTCGGCAGGGCGGACCCTGGCGGACCCTGGACGATGTGGCGTTCGCGACGCTCGAGTGGGTCGCGTGGTTCAACACCTGCCGGCTGATGGAACCGCTCGGCTATCTCCCCCCAGCGGAGTACGAAAATCAATTTGATCGACGGCTTACCGCCCCAGTAATGGCTGGAGCACTCAACTAACTGAGTCTCCGACAATCCCGGGGCGGTTCAATCTCCCCTTACATCCGAGAGTTGCGCGCGCGCGTTGGAAACGCACGCTTGCTTTTGCCATCAGTGAGCGTTCACGCTTTTTGACGACGCAGGCCGACTTCTCCTCGTCCGCCAACGTAATGACGATGTCTGGTACTCCTGGCGGCCTCATCGAACCGAACGAACGCCCAGCGGATGCCGCGGTCCAGGAGGCATGGGAGGAGACAGGATTGCTGGTTCGGCCCGAGCGGCTCCTCAGTGTCTACGGTGGCCCGGAGTGCGTGGTGCAATATCCGAATGGCGACGAAACGCAGTACGTGATCATCGCTTTCGAATGCATCGCAGAAGGCGGGGAGCTTCAGCCCGATCAGCACGAAACGACGGATGTACGGTTCTGGTCCGCCACGGAAGCCGCGGGGATTCCATTGACGCCGTGGCTCCGCGCGAGGCTGCCCGAGGTCTATGCGGGTCGCGCCGGGTTGCAGCGACGTGGCGGCCCGCGAGCGTCGATGTGGTGGCCGGCTAAGCAGCGCTGCACCAGCCGGGCGATCGAAGAATCGCTAGCGTCGCTCGCAGTTTAGTGAAATCACCTGCAGGTGAGCCGGAGCGTATGCCGTCACAAGTGTTGGACCAATGCCGCCGGTGCTCCTGTCGCGGTGACACGTGACCTCCCATTCTTCACCGCACGGGCCTGATACCCACGCCTCCCTGTAGCAGGACGATGTGACGCCCGCTCGCGCTTACGTGTGTCGCAGGCCCGCCGCTGACGTCCCCACCGACACTCATGCTTCCCGCGCCGGTGAGCCGGAGGTGTACATCCCCGTCCGTCACATCGGCCGTAAGTGCCGGCAGTCGGTACAGGCGTAGGGTGTCCTGTGCAGCGCCTCGAACTGCGAGGCGCGCCACCAGTATCGCGTGTTGGGAGCGGTGATCGCAACGCAGGCGCGGGGTGTCGCTCCCCTTGCGCCACTGGCGCCGAGCGTGGGATCCGTGTGAGGTGGATGACGCTGCATGACGAGTGGCCGCGGCGTTATCGCCCCCGGCGCGCTGGCGGTGGTGGGGCCATATCAGGAGTAATGAATCCGACATTAGTGGCTTTCGAAAGCATGCTGAAAAAGAGGAAGACTTTCTCCATGTGATCGGCGCCGCGCCGGATCCAGAATTCGTGGTCCATCCCGGGGAATTCGAGATAGACATGGGGTGCACCGACGGCTTCCAGCGCGAGCACCGCCCGCCGCGAGGTGCCGATCGGCACGATCGAGTCCTTGTCACCATGCATGATCAACATGGGAATTCCTTTGTAATGCTCGGCCGCCGTGGCATCGGCGATGCCTCCAGCGCCGGATATCGGTGCAAGACCTGCCCACACGTCGTTGAATTTTCCGCCGAGATGGTAGGTCCCCAGGCCGCCGAGCGAGTGTCCCATCAGAAATATGCGATCGCCGTTCACGTTGTACTTCTCGCGAATCAACTTGAGCGCCGTCATGGCGTCGAGCTCTGAGAGTTCGCGCGTGGTATAACGTTGATCGCTTCCGGGTTTTACCTGGGCAGTCTCCACCGGCGTGCCGCTTCGGCCGCCCCATCCCGCCGTGAGGTTGAAGCCCGTGGGCGCGAGCACGATGAATCCGTACCGTTCGGCAAAGTCGGTAGTTCCGTCGAACAGGATCTGTTGCAGCGGAGTGATGTTCAGGCCATGAAGATCGACGATCAGCGGCATTGCTGTATTGGCGTCGTAGCTGGTGGGGACAAACAGCGTGTACGCCATGTCGGCATTGCCTTCCGGGAAGCGATAGGTGCACTCCCAGATGCGACGCTGCGAAGCGGTGAGGCTGGGTTGCGCTGAGCGCGGAATGCCGGTGAACCCGTGAGAGATGTCCGGCGCGGGCATGCCAGGGAGTGGCGTGCCGTCATGACTGATGTTCGGAGTTCCCGCGCTCGCGTCGGCGTGCGACTGCGTGAGCAGTGAACAGTTTGGAGGTTGGGCGCTCGCCGTGCTCGCTGGTGAAAACATCACTACCGTCGTCAACAGGGAAACAACGGTGGTCGAAATCATGCTGCATCGCTTCATGAAAATCCTCTCGGGACAGGAATTTCGGTGGCCGGTGGCCAAGTATACCGTGTGGTTCGTTGGCGTGCGCCAGCGACGGCGTGGGCTCCACCCCGCTGATAATCCCGGCGAACGCACGGTTTGAGGTCCGAGTGCGGATACGAGGCGGATCGCCTATTCGTCATTCACGTATCGGCGTCGCATCCGGTCGAGTGTCGACACTTTGCCGTCGGTGCGCCGTTGTCAACTGGCGCCAGCATGCAAATGTGGCCCGTCGTCGACGGGGATAGAACTGCCATGCGTTCTTTGCCGCGCGTCTGAATTCGTGCTGGCGTGCTGTTGAAGTGGTCCGGTGCACAAACGGCAAAGTGGCTCTCGTCGCTTGCCGAGCGTCGTCATAGGGTGCCCAGTGCGCATCGCTCGCGCATCGCCTGCTTAACCTGGAGCGTCCCTCGTGTCCGTCACCGTGCCCGCAACTCCGCTGACATCGCCCAATGAGCGCACGAGCGCCGTTCCGCTCCGGCAGCGCGTCGACTCGGTCGACGTCGTGCGCGGCGTCATCATGATCCTGATGGCCCTCGACCACACGAGAGACTTCTTCGGGAACGCCAGCGCCAGCCCGACCAACCTCGCCACCACGACCGTCGCCCTGTTCTTCACGCGCTGGGTCACGCATTTCTGTGCGCCGACTTTCTTCCTCCTCACGGGCACGAGCGCCTATCTGGCGGGACGCCGCCGAACGGTCGCCGGCCTCTCGCGCTTTCTCGTGACACGTGGACTCTGGCTGATCGTCCTCGAGCTCACCGTCATCCGCTTTCTGTGGCAGTTCAACCTCGACTACCGCCTTACACTCATCGACGTCATCTGGGCCCTCGGGTGGGCGATGATCGTGCTCGGGCTGCTCGTCCGCCTGCCGGTCCGGGCGATTGCCGCCTTCGGCTTGGTGTTGATCGCGACCCACAACCTGTTCGACGGCATTAAGGGCAGCACCTTCGGATCGCTCGCGCCGCTCTGGTCGCTCCTTCACGTGCCGGGCTTCATCATCCCTGGTCCGGCGCATGTGCTCTTCAGCGCCTACCCCCTTATTCCCTGGATCGGTGTTACGGCAGTTGGCTACGCACTGGGCACAATCTGGGACATGTCGTCCGAACGACGTCGCGCATTGCTGCTGCGCATGGGCGTCCTCTGCATTGCGCTCTTCCTCGTGTTGCGCGGCTTCAACATTTATGGCGATCCAGGCCCGTGGAGCGTGCAGCCGCGGGGGTCGATGACGCTGCTCTCGTTCATCAACGTCAACAAGTATCCGCCGTCGCTGCTGTTCCTGTTGATGACACTGGGCCCCGTGCTCCTCGCCCTGCGCGCGCTGGAAGGGCAGGCACCGTCGGTACTCAAGCCCGCGCAGATCATCGGCAAGGTGCCCTTCTTCTACTATCTCATGCACGTGCTGGTGCTGCACGTCGCCGCGGCTTGCGCAATGCTCGTCCGGCTGGGAAGCCTCCGTCCAGCGTTGGAATCACCTTCGGTCGACAAATTCCCGATGACGCAACCGCCGGGATGGCCGGTGTCACTCCCCGTGGTGTACCTCATCTGGATCGGTGCGGTCCTGGTGTTGTATCCCATGTGTGTCTGGTATGCGGGCGTGAAGCAGCGCAGCAACAACCCGTGGCTCAGCTATCTCTGAGCCGCGAGCTCAACGTCCTCACGTTGCACCGTTCGCATCAGCGCGACGCAGCCCGCCGACTCCGCCGCAAGTAGCTTCGCGGGTCCGCGGAGAGTGCCTGCTCCAGCTGCCGCGCGCCCTTCCAGATCGCGGGTTCTGAAAACGCGGAATAGCCGAACAGCAAGGCGCCGTCCGCCTTGCTGGCCGATGGAATGTCTCGTGTGCGGCGATCCAAACGGTATTTCGACAGCGGCGTGGTGACGACGCCCGCCGCGAGCGCGATGTCCGAGAGTAGCTGATCCGTAAGTCCCTCGCGCGCAAGCTCGGCGCGAAGCCATCCCACCAGGTGCATGCCCGCGGGCGACGGCCGCACGTCAATCCACTGCGCCAAATGCGCCGAGGCGGCCGCGACGAGTGCCGCCTGTCGCTGCGCGTAAACGAGCCGCATCCGGCGAACGTGTCGCGCATAGTGGCCTTCCTCGATGAAGTCCGTGAGGACGGCCTGCTCCACCGACGCTGTATGCCCAACGGCTGCCCTCTTGGCCGCCGCAATGCTGTCCACGAGCATGGGCGGCACGATCAGGTACCCGAGTCGGAGCGCGGGACACAACGTCTTGCTGAATGTGCCGATGTACAGCACGCGGCCATTGTTGGTGGAGGCGTGTGCCCCCGCGCTTCGATCGGCGTCGAGCCCCTGCAGTGACGCGAGCGGCCGGCCCACGTAGCGGAACTCGCCGTCGTAGTCATCCTCGATCACCCACGCCCCAACGCGCGTGGCCCAATCGAGCAACGCGAGCCGGCGGCGCATGCTGAGGGTAGCGCCGAGCGGGAATTGGTGTGACGGGGAGACGTAGGCGAGGCGCGCCGAGGGATCGAGTGCTTCGCCGACGACCACATCGAGGCCTTCCGAATCCACCGGCACCGGAACGATGGAAGCACCCATCGCCTCGAAGGCAGCTTTGGCCCCGAAGTATCCTGGATCCTCGAGCCAGACCGATTCTCCCGGGCGCAGGATCACGCGCGCCGCGATGTCGAGTGCCTGCTGCGCACCAGCCGTCACGATGACCTGCTCGGCCTCGCAACGCACGCCGCGCGCGAGCCCGACATACGTGGCGATCGCGCGGCGGAGCGGGTAGTAGCCGGCCGCGTTTGCATAGTTCAACAGGCGTGTTCCCGTCTCGCCCACTGCACTGCGCCAACGACGGGCGCTGAGCTTTCCCCAGAGTGCGGCGGGAAAGAGGTCGAGCGCCGGCACGCCGGCCATGAACGTGCGCGCCGCGGTCTGGTGCACTGGCAGGCTGTGCGCATGCACGAGTGCGGGTGGCACGCGCGGAGCGGGCGCCTCCGCCGCCGCGGGTGTGGCGCGCCGGTTAGTCAATGGTCGCCGGCGACGAGGGTGCAGCGCGTCATCCGGAAGTCCGGCGCGCACGAACGTACCGGAGCCGGTTCTCGCTTCCACATAGCCTTCGGCCCTGAGCTGGTCGAAGGCGACGCCTACGGTGGCACGCGACACGCCCGTGTCCGACGCCAACCCGCGTGAAGACGGCAGGCGCGATCCGGCCGGCAACCGCCCGCTGACGATCGCGGCGCGGATCGCATCGTAGAGCTGCCGATGGAGCGGTTCGCTCTGCGCTGCGTCGACGAGGATGAACGGCGTCGGGTGCCGGCTCGCGCGCAGGCGCGAAGCTTTCAGCGGACGATTGGTCGACATTGAACTGGTATGGTCATATGCGACGTGATTGGCGCTGGCGGGGAGACCACTTGGGTTCTATCCATCTTAGGGTCCTCGCGCAGCCGGCACAATCCCACGCACCCGACGTCCTTCGTTCTGAGCGGAACTCCCCACGTCATGTGTGCACCGCCCTATTCGCGTGAAGTCCGAAGAATCCCCTTCCCTTCCATAACGCTGGAGCTTCCATGCAGGCATTGATCGTCATCGACGCACAAAACGAATTTTCCGCCAACGGCCTTCGAGCGGTCCCGAACCACGACACGGCACTCAAGTGCATTCATGCCCACGTCGAGCGGGCGCGCGCCGCAGGCGAACCGGTCGCGTGGCTGCAGCATTTCAACCGGCCAACGGAGTCCGCGGCCTTCGTTCCCGGATCGTGGGGAGCAGAGCTTTCGCCAGGGTTGTCGCCGCGTGAGGGCGACGCGAACGAGATGCGCTTCACGAAGGACGTCTTCGGCGCATTCACAGGCACGGGCCTCGACGCGTGGTTACACGAGCGGTTTGTCACGCAGGTGCTGCTCGTGGGCTTCTACACGCACATGTGCGTCTCCACCACGGCGCGGGAGGCGCTCGTTCGCGACTTTGCCGTCGTGATCGACGAGAATGCAACCGGCGCAAGCGCCCTGGAACACGACTTTCTCGGCAGCCAGAGTGCCGACGAGGTTCGGCGCTCGGCACTGCTGCAGCTTTCGAACATGGGGGCGACGATCCAGCGCACTGACCGTCCGTGAACGATCGCGGAGCGGCGTCGAACCTCGGCATCCACGTCTATGGGTTCGCAGCGGTCGCACTCGGCGTCAACCAGCTCACGTGGGGTGACTTCGCCTTCATATGGCACCCGGTGCAGTCCGGCGTGCCCTTCCGCACGGCGCTAGTCTACATCGTTGCGCTCTGCCTCATTGCCGCAGGAGTCGCGGTGCAGCGCAGGAGTACAGCGCGGATCGGGCTCGCGGTGTTGACGGTCCTCTATGTGCTCGCCGCGTGCCTGTGGCTTCCGCGGGTTATCGGCTATCCGCAGATCTTCGGCACGTGGGGAGGATTCAACGAGCAGTTCATCCTCGGTGTCGCCGGCGCGATCGGGTACGTGTCGTTCGCCTCAACGTCGCCGATGCGCGACGCGCGATTGATACGTCGCGAGTTCGTGATTCTCCGCACGACGTTCGGCGTGTGCGTGGTGATCCTGGGCTGCGTGCACTTTTCCGCGCTCCCACAGACCGCAGCGATGGTCCCCGCGTGGATTCCACCCAGCCAGCGCTTCTGGGCGGCTGCCACCGGGGCCGCGATGATTCTCGCGGGCGTGTCAATCATCATCGGTGTGCAGTCCCCGCTCTCCACGCGCCTGTTCGCCGCGCTGATCGGCGTCTTCGCCGTCTTCGTTTGGCTCCCAAGGATCTATGCCGAGCCGCTCGGCCATGTCGCGTGGGCGGGGACGATGATCACGGTAGCCATCGCAGGTGGGGGATGGATGGTGGCGGACGTGATGACGCCCAAGGGGCGAGGGGCATAGCGACGAGCATCAGGGCGATGCTCGGGGCAGCGCGCGAGCTCGGCCACCCAGAACGTCTTCTTTTTCGCGACGTCGCGAATGACATCCGCTTCTCCGTTCATCGAGATGAAGAGAAAGCGCTCGAGATCGCTGTAGGTGAGCTGCACGCGCGGGTCAGCCGCAATCTCGGCGACCTTCCGCGAGTCGGTGGCCGAGAAGAACCTACGTCGCCATCGAACTCCACCTCACCGTTGTTCGACATCGGACGCGAGCGGAAGGCGCCATCGGCGGACGTGGTGAGCATGCAGAAATCGAGAGCGCGCATCATCTTCGCCACCTTCTCGTGTTTGGCAGCGCGCCAATGAACGCGTCGCGCGTGCAGGAATGTCCCGAGGGGAGGACGGATGGTTCGGCCGTGGCGAACTTGGACATAGCCTGAACAAATAGTAGACAGCACTGGCAGCACCACGCTACATTACTCTCGACATTCGCTGGACAACGCTCAGGGTAATCGGTGGTCGAATGCCGCACCGCCCATTCCCTCACCTCAGTGCCCGCATGCACATCTTCACTGCCATACTCCTCATCGCTGCCATTCATGGGCAACCGGAGGCCATCATGCCCACGTCCGCAATCGTTGCACCGGATTCGACACTTCGTTTTCCGAAAGTCGAAGGCTCTAATCTCGAGGGCCGGCATTTTTCGCTACCCAACGACTTTGAGGGCGAGCTGAATATCGTACTCGTGGCCTTTCGTCGAGAGCAGCAGGACGACGTCGATACCTGGGTGCCATTCCTCAAGTCCATGGCGGAGGCACACGCCGGACTGAAGGCATACGAGCTGCCCACGCTGAACCGTTCGTACCGGCTGGTGCGCCGGTTCATCGATGGCGGAATGGCGCGCGGCATCCCCGCAAAGGCCACGCGTGAAACGACGATCACGCTCTACATCGACAAGGCGCCGTTCAAGAGCGCACTCGGTATCACCGCCGAGGATCGCATCGTGACACTGCTCGTTTCACGTGAGGGTCGCGTACTCTGGCGCGGCGACGGTCGGCACACGGAAAGCGCAGCCGCCGATCTCGCGTCCGAAATCAATCGGCGACTGCCGGCCACTACGCCCTGATACGCGGCGCCGTGAGGCCGACCGAACGGCGCGCGCAGGTGCGCCATATTCCTCGCTGGTATAGGCCTGGCCGTCTTACAACGACAGCATCTGGGTGAACTTCACGATCACGCCGAACCCCGTTGCCGGTGCGTCCGGCAGGGTGATCTTCTGCTCGTTGAACACGACGAACAGGTTGCTCAGCGGATGATGGATGACGTTGAAGCGCAGGTTCGCATTCAACTGGTGCTGATGCGGATCGTACTGGGCGAGCGCGTCGAAGAACATGTTCGTCGAGAATGAGTACGTCGCGCGCGTGGTCCAGAGCAGCGCCTCGAAGCTCGCATCGGGACTGAGCAGCGTGGCTTCGGTGTGGGACACGCCGAGCGATACACCGCCACTCCCCGACGGGCGTGCCAGCACCGAGAGCTGCTGCGTGCGCTGGCGCCCACTCCACAATCCGCCGGTGATGAACGCGTAGTTGACCGAGAGCGGTTTGCTGGCGTTCGTGCCTCCCTTCAGCTGCCAGCTGGTCCACGCATAGGCACCCGCCGGAATTGGGGCGACGGCGGGGCTGATGGCGAACGGCGTAGCAATGCGCTGGAAGCTCGGATTCACGGACAGCTCGGTGTAGCCGCCGTTGTCCAGGAAGAAGGTGTAGCCGCTGTGGAGATCCTTCGCGGTGACGATGCCGCGGAGATTCTCGTAATAGTTCCACACTACGTGCGGGTGCATCTCGCGGATCCCGGTGCCAGCGAGCCAACTCGGTCGCGGGCGCAGCCCCACGTCGAGGAGGTACTTCCGCGAATCGGTACGGCGAAAGTAACCGAGATCATTCGCGAAACCGGGTCCGATTTCCAGAGTTCCGATCTTGCTGTGGAAGAAATTTCCCTCGTGACTGAGCGAGCTCCGATAGGTGTACTGCCCCGCGCTCTTGCCGGGCGCGCGGCTCGCCACGCCGTAGCTGTTCCAGTCCCAGTCGCCCTTCAGGCGGAAGTTGGCATCAGCTCCGCCGAGGCGGTTCCAGTTGCGATCGGTGCCGAGTGCCTCGCGGTCGAGCACGATGATGCCGATATCGGATCCGGCGAACAGGTTGCGCCTGAGTCGCAGCGCGGAATACTGGCTCGCCGGTGTGCCTTCCTGCGAACTGGCCTGCATCGAGAGCGCGCCGACGGACATGCCGGCCATGCTGCCGGTGAGTCGCACGCCGGCGGGAATGGTCACACTCCGCCCCGACGGTGCAATCCCGATACGCCGGCTGAAGAAGAGGAGCATGTCCTCGTCCGGAGTTGGTGCGGTGGATACGCGATTATTGCGCGCGGCATCACCGACGTAGAAGATCCCCGAGTTCTCGAGGAAGAACTCACGCTTCTCGGGAAAGAACTGGCTGAACTGCGTGAGATTCACCTGCTGCTCGTCAGCCTCGGCCTGCGCGAAATCGGGATTCACGGTGAGGTCGAGAGTGAGTGAGGGGCTGACGCCGTACTTCACGTCGAGGCCGGCGGCGCCCTTCGAGGTGAACGCGGGGCCGCCGAGCTCGTGGACGCTGCGTGCGGCGACATAGGGCGTCACGCGGAGGTCGCGCGCAGTGACGCGCTGCGCGATGCCGGTGAGGTCGCCGGCGAGCGAGAGGCGTGCGAGCGTATAGCTGCGCGGCACCGGTGCCCAGTAGCTCACCTCGTTCCGGCGGCGGATGTGGCGGGAGAAGTTGATGCCCCAGCGCTCGGCACTGGCGAAGTCGAAGCGCAGTGTGCGGTACGGGATGGCCATCTCGACCACCCAGCCGTCAGCCACTCGGCGTGACACCACGGACCACACGCCATCCCAGCTGGTGTTGACGTCGCGGCCTTCGTTCGCCACCTGGCGGTCGGCGCGGGCGCCCGCCGCGTTGGTGATGAAGACGTATCCGTTGCGGCGGTCGTGGAAGGTGTCGAGGATAACCTCGAAGTCGTCCTGCTGGTCGGGGTCGAAGTCCTTGCGGATGTCGTTGACGACGATGCCGTCGGGATCGCGATCGTGCAGATACGCGCCGATGTAGAGCCGCTCGCCGTCCACGAGCACCTGGACGTCGGTGCGCTCCGATGCGGGCTCGCCCGTGCGTGGCTCGCTCTGCACGAAGCCAGAGGCGACGGGTGCCGTGCGCCATGCCGGCTCGTCGAGGCGGCCATCGAGCGTGATGGGGCCGTCGGCGGCGTGTGCGGCCAGGGTGCGGATTATTGGTGCCGTCGTGCTCGCGGCGGCGGAATCGACGTTCATCACCTGAGCGCCGAGGGGTCGCGTCATGAGCGCTGCGCTAACGGCGAGCAGGACAACAGCAGTGGATTTCATGCGAGCGAAGCTAGCGAGCGCGCCGGGAGAACACATCTCGACATCGGGGGAGGACGGACGCAAGCACTTAACTTTCCTCCAGCGCAGCGCACTCCGCAGCACCGCCGCTTCCTGTCGCTGCCGCTTCGACCAGGTCCTCTCCCTTCCCAGCGTGACCCTTCTCTCCGTCTCCAACGTCGGCATCTCCTTCGGCGCGACTGAACTCTTCAAGAACATCACCTTCACCGTCGCCGAGGGTGAGCGGTGGGGCATCATCGGGCGCAACGGCGCGGGCAAGACGTCGATCTTCAAGGTCATCACCGGGGATCTCGTGCCGACGGCAGGCAGCGTCGCGCGCAGGCCCGGTCTTCGGCACGCCTTGCTCGACCAGCATCGCGCGTTCGAAGGCGCCACCACGGTGTGGCAGGCTGGCGCCGCCGCGTGGCGCGAGGTCATGGCCCTCGAGGAATCGCATCGCCCAACAGGCCATCGAGCTGGGTGAGCTCGGCGAGCGTGTCACCGACGAGTTCCTCGCGCGCTTCGGGCACGACCAGGAGCGTTTCGCTGACCTCGGTGGCTACATCTACCACTCCCGCGTGGACGCAGTGCTCCAGGGACTCGGCTTCGATGCCGAGGAGTCGAAGACGCGGCTCGTGGCGTCGCTCTCGGGTGGAGAGCGGGGACGCGTGGGACTCGCCGCACAGCTCATCGCGCCCGCCGACCTGCTGCTGCTCGACGAACCCACCAATCACCTCGACCTCGACACCACGACGTGGCTTCAGGACTGGCTCAAGGACGCCGACGAGACGGTGATCGTGGTGTCGCACGATCGTGCGTTCATGGACGCCATCTGCACGAACATCCTGCACATCGAAGCACGCACGAGCGAATCGTACAAGGGCAACTACAGCCAGTTCGTGCCGCAGCGGGCCGAGCGTCGGCTTACGCGCGAGCGCGAGATGGAGAAGCAGCGGGCGTATGTGAAGAAGGAAGAGGAGTACATCCGCCGCAATCTCGCGGGCGTCAACTCCTTCCAGGCGAAGGGCAAGCGCAAGCGGCTCGAGCGACTGCCGCGACTCGCGCCGCCACCGGGTGATCCGGCCGCCATGTCGCTTGAATTCACGACGGCCGAGCGCGGCGGAGATCAGGTGATCGCCGTCGATGACCTTCGTGTCGAGGTGCCGGGGCGAGTGCTCGTGGAGGACTTTACAGCCGTGCTGCGGCGGAATGACTTCGTCGCGCTGGTCGGCCCGAACGGCGCCGGCAAGTCGTCGTTCATCTCGACATTACTCGGCGATCGCGCACCAGCGAGTGGAGCAGCGCGCATCGGCGGGTCGATCACGGCAGCGTGGTTCCGCCAGGACCTGGCCGATCTACCGCTGCGCAAGTCGATGTCAGACGCGATCCAGGACCAGCGTCCACTCTGGAACCGCGGCCAGATCCAGAACCACCTCGGCGCCTTCGGCTTCAGTGGGGAGGAGGTGTTCCGCGAGATCGGCACGCTCAGCGGTGGCGAGCGCGCGCGCATGGCGCTCGCCCTCATGACGCTCGCGCGCGCGAACCTGCTCGTGCTCGACGAGCCGACGAATCACCTCGACGTCGAGAACATCGAGGTGCTCGAGGACGCACTCGATGAGTACGAGGGGACGGTGCTGCTGGTGAGCCACGACCGTGCGTTCCTGCGGGAGGTTGCGACGCGGGTCTGGTCGTTCGACGGCACGCGCCTCACCGACTTCGACGGCCCGTTCACAGAATGGGAAGCGGATCGCGCGCGTCGCGTGGCCGAACTCGCGCGCTGAGGAAGTGCTAACGTTCACGATGCGCGCTGCCGAGAGCTCCGTTTTCGGAATGGACGCTGATGCGCGGGGGCGACTGCGTGACACCCTATACGCGCAGTGCAGCGTCTGGGCGCGTCGTCGCCCTCGCGCGTACGTGATCCGCGTGCTCGAGATAATTGGATGCGCGGACATACAGACACGTCCGCGCGGTGTTGGTCCGTTTTCGCGCGACTAGTTGTTCGTGCCAGGAGATCGCGGCCTCCAGCGAACGAACCAGCGGCCTCACCGATTGACGCACCGCGACGGAGTCTCCATATCTTCGTTTAACATCTCGCGCGCGACCCTCATCGAGAGAATTATGAACCGCCCTCCGTTTGCATCGATTCTTCTGATCACGACCCTCGCGCTTCCTGCCGGCGCGCAGGGTCCCAGCACCGACGGTCCATACAAGGTGCTCATGCGCGCACGAGTCGGAGGCGAGGGTGGTACCGACTACATCACGGCCAACTCGGTTGATCGCCGCCTGTACATCACGCGCAACGCCGTGCGCGCCGTCGCGGCCACTGACAGCACGCCCGCACGAGCTGCGGTCGCGGGCCACGTCACGGTGTTCGACCTCGAAACGCTCGCGCCGCTCGGCGAAATCGCCAATGGCGGCGGGAACGGTGCGGTGGCCGACGCGAAGACGAATCATGGCTTCGCCACCAGTCACCCGAGTCTCTCGATGTTCGATACGAAGTCGATGCAGATGATCAAGTCCATCGATCCGAACGAGGGCAACCCGGCACCGAATACCCAGTTCAGCGGCGATGGCATCTACTTCGATCCGAGTGATGGACGTGTGTATGTCGGCAGTCATCCGACGAAGGATCTCATGGTGCTCGACGCGCGCGACGGCGCCGTGCTTGGGCGGATCGACCTGGGCGGTGTGCCCGAACAGACGGTTTCAGACGGAAACGGCACGCTGTACGCTGTACTCCAGGATTCGGCTGGGAGTGTGGCCGTCGTCGATCAGAAAGCGATGAAGACGACCGCGCACTACGCCTTCGGCGATGTCGGTCGCTGCAACGGCCTCGCGCTCGACGCCAGGAACAAGGTGCTGTTCGCGGCGTGCGCGCAGGGGCGCACCGCAGGTCAGCCGACCGCGCCCGTCATGGTGATCCTGCGCGCGACTGACGGACAAATCCTCACGACACTGCCGCTCGCCGGCGGATCCGATGGCGCGGTGTTCAATCCGACGACCATGGAGGCGTTCAGCTCGCACGGCAACGGTACGCTGACGGTGATCAGGGAAAACAACCCCACGAGCTTCGAGGTGATCGAAAACCTCCAGACCATGAATGGCGCGCGCACCCTCACGCTCGACCAGAAGACGGGCCGCATCTATGTGATGAGTGTGGAACGTGGCGCAGCACTGCAGCCGGCACCGCCAGCGGGTGGGCGCGGCGGGCAGGCGCCGGTTGTCCTCGGATCGTTCACTATTCTCATGATCGGGAAATAAGCGAGCCGCTCGCCGCGTGTTGTTTGGCAGGATGTTTGAACAACCTTCTGATAGTCTCGGCCAGACCTTGGGTGACCATCGTTTCGGCTGGCGTGACGAGACCCTCGAACAACACGACCACTACCTGATCAGGAGCGTGTCATTGGCGCTGCGTCGCCGCGTCAAGGGAGCTGGGCGAGCCGCCGCTTGATCTCCGGATCAGCGTTCGCCCAGGCTCGTCGCACATAGGCGCTGTACACACGCGCGCTGTCCTGTTGTCCCATGGCCGTGTACGCGCGTGCCATCTCGACATCGAACTCCGTTCGCGGCGCGTAACGCCCCATGGCATCGAGCGGCTCCAGATAGGCTCGGCGCAATGTCTCGAGCGCGCGATCCGGATGGCCCTGCGCTATCAGCACGCGAGCCAGCAGGAGATTCGTTCTCGTCCAACCACGAAACAGCGACATGCCGGCGCTGAACTCGCGCTCGGCGGCGTCGAGATCACCCGCGCGCAGCGCGATAAGGCCGCGGATGTGATGATGCAGCTGCCAATCACGCGCGAAATAGCTGTGCGCGCCGATTGTCTCCACGGAATCGGCGAGGGCGCGTAGGAATGATGTATCCCCGTGCTCCCACAGGGCGTCTGCCAGCTGCGCGTGATCCCACGCGAATGCTCGTGCCTCGTCTCCGCGGCGTGCACCGATCAGCGCTCCTCCGGCCGAAATGCGGCTCGGATCAAAGAACTGCTTCTCGATGACGCGTCGCGCGTGCGCGGTGTCCCCGATGGCGGCGAATGCGTTCCCGAGCAGGAGATTGAGCGTTCCGTTGGCGACGATTTGCGGAATGGCTGCACGAAACTCGCCGCGTTCCCGATGCATGGTGCTCATGACATCCAGCGCGTCATGGGGCTTCGACGAGTACAGATATCGCTGTGCGAGTGCCTGCGCTTCCTCGTAGCGACGAGCGCCCAGCAGTGCGCGCGCAGTCAACACGTCGAGCGTTGTATCGCCCATGAGCGCCTGCGTGCGACGAAGCGCGACGATCCCCTGATCGGTGGCGCCCTGCAGCGCGAGGGAGTTTCCGTACAGCGCCCAGGCACCGGGTGATCCCGGCTGCAGTTCCGTGAGGCGCAGTGCTGCACGACGCGCGCCCGCCGTGTCGCCCATCGCGGACCGGGCCAGTGCGAGTCCGTTCACCGCGGAACAGGGCGCGCACGGTCCGTGACCTGCCATCAGCGCGAGCGAATCGAGCGCGAGGAGCCGGAGAAATGCGCGTTCTGATTCCTTGAACCGGCCGTGGAGATAGTAAATGTTCGCAAGCTGGGCGATCGCCCTCGGATCTCGCGGAAAACGCGCCTCGAGCTCCTGCGCCAGCACTTCCGCCCGCGCATGCTCGCCATCGTGAAACGCATCGTTTGCCGCTTCGCTCATCCGATCCCATTCGGTGAGGCGCGAGCGAACGCGGTCGAACAAGGGCTTGGTCTTTGTATAGAGATACCGATCGTGAAGTCGCGCGACGATGGCGCTCGTGAATCCGGAGTCTGCCGCGATGGCGAGGTCGAATTCCCTGTTCGCATCGTCCGGCCTCCCGTCGTCGAGCGCATGCTGTCCCTGCACGAAGTGCCGGAACGCCTCCGTGTTCGAGGTCTCCACATCGGAGAGCCGCGGCCCCTGCCCACCAATACCGACCTCCGACAGGACATGCGCCGCGACCTGATCGGCGACGACGAGCACATCGCTCCCCGTGGCCGTATACGTCTGCGGCGGTCGCGGGTCGTCGACGCTCTGGAGTGTCACGCGCACGACGTACGATCCTTCATTGCGTGAAATCGTCGCGCTGACGGCCATGGTGGCGTGCACACTTCGCGCGAGTCCGAGGCGCTGCTCTGCTGTCGACGACGCGCCCTGTCCCACACGCTCGGCGGCCTCGCGCACGACGGAGGGCGGGATCACGTCCGCGAGCGGCACGCGTGCGAGGTCAGCGGCGACCATCTGCTGCAGTCCTTCGCCGAGCCACGCCAGCGATGAGTCCGTGGCGACAGCGCGGAAATCCACGAGTGCGATGGCGGGCTTGAGCGGAATTTCCCGGGCCGCCGCACGCCGGTTGATCACGAGTGCAAGGATCAGGATGGCGGCAACGCTTGCCATCACGACCCCGATCCATGCTGGCGGACGCTTTGGTCGCGACGACGCCTCGATATAAGGTTCCGCGCGGTTGATCGAGACGATCGCGATCGGTGTCGCTGGCGTCGTTTCGAGCGCGCGCGTCGCCTCAGGAGGCGTTAGCCGTCGACGGGCGAGCGTCTGCCTGATCTGATCCGCGATGGAATCCAGTCTCGGATCCGCGCCGATGCCGAGATCGCGCGATCGGCGGACATTCCAGCGTTCGTACTCATCGAGCGTTTCCCGGCCAAGGGCTGCATCGCCGGCTCCAAGGGAAGCCTGAAGGAGCGCGGCGGCGGCCGCCGTCGACAAGATCTCGACCTGGAGCCAACGTGTCGCAATCGTCGCGCATTCCGCGTAGGCGCCTTCCTTGAAGAGCGCGGCGCAGTGCGACTCGCACGCCTGGATGAACATCCGCGCGTAGCGGTCGCGCGCGCGCGAGACCCAGTCGTCGAATGTCTGGGAGCGCTCGACGTGGAAATCGCCCAGAAACGGTCCGCCATACAGCTCGACAGCGTGGGCGTAATTGCGGGTTTCGCACGCCGCCTCGAACTCGATGGCGTCCACAGCCAGGCGGCCGCCGGTCTCGAGCTCCACGACCTCGCTGCGAATCGCAATGGTATCTCGGCCGAGGATGCGACGCAGGTGTGATAGTGCGTCGCTGAGCGAATGGCGCGCGCGATCGTCGTCGAGATTGCCCCAGAACATCTCCATCAGCGCAGTCCGCGACGGAGGGCGACGGGAGAGGGCAAGCAAGGCCAACAATGCCAGTTTTCGGCGGCGCTTTGCGAGCTCGGCGTCTTCTCCCGACGCGCCGCGCAAGGCGATCTGACCCAGCGTCAAGAGCTGGAAGTGTTTTAGTGGCAACGCGTTGACTTGTTGATTTCGCATCGGCTTGCGCGGGTATCTTGGCTGCGTCCGAAGTATCGGACCGCTTCATGGCAGGGGCAATCATGACTTCCCCAAAGCGGTCACTTCGTTACGGCTGCCGACTATTCGTCAAGCCATCGCACAGTACACCAGGGAGAAACGATGAAGTCGCTCATGAAAACCATGCTGGTCGCCTTGCCTCTCGCACTCGGCATCGGATCCGTCGCGCAGGGGCAGATCGTCGAAATCGACGGCGCAGTGACGGGATGCTCGTTCGGAGACTGCGGGACTTTCGCCAGGCCCGCGGGAACCCCCTTGCTTGGTCCGCTGCAAAGCCCGGCACAGTTGACCCTCGCGGCGGGCACCTACAACATCACCAACGCTGCACTGTTGCCCGACGCCGATCCGTATTTCAGTGCGTGGAGATTCAACGGCGGCAACAACTGGGTCTGGCAATACATGATGATTGATGACGCAACGCGAACGGTGGTGCACGACGAATGCTGCGGTCAGGTCTATTCCACCCAGGCCGGCGCAG
>JALYVY010000082.1 GCA_030852985.1 Gemmatimonadota bacterium
CGCGTGCCCCCTTGGCGAAGCTCGACGAGATCAAAGGAGACCGCGTCAAGCTCTTGCGTGACAACACGTTCCAGCTCTTCGTTCATGTTGTCTCTAGGGACCGTCTGGCAATAAAAAAATGTGGGGAGCATCCCCCACATTCTGTGAGCGCCCGTGAGGGCGCTCACTCCACAAAGTATCGCGGCACCCTTACCGGGTCAAGCTACTGAAGAGCGTACCTGTTGTACCAGGTACGCTCTTCCATGGTTTACGCTCTTGCGATGATTACGCCGAGTTGTCGTCCTGCGTCGCCGGCGCGATGCGAGAAGAATCGGTCGTTGTTGCAGCGCGTGCACTGGTCGCTGATCGTGATTGCCTTCACGCCCAGGCTGCGCGCGTGTTCGGCGATGAGGGCACGAAGGTCGACCGTCGTAGCCGCATTGACCGAGCGGCCCGTGAGCTGGCCGTACACATCGGGGCTCACCTCGTAACAGCGACCGCAGATCGCCGGTCCGCAATGCAGCCGCACCTCGGACGCGGGCAGGCCGCGCGCGAGGAATCGCTCGACAGCCCGTGCCGTGATGCGCGCCGCTGTGCCGCGCCATCCCGAATGGAGCGCGGCGGTTGCTCCCGACGGATGGGCCAGGAAAACGGGAACACAGTCGGCCACCGTCACCGCCATCGCGGTGCCTCGCGCCGGCGCGACGTGCCCGTCGGCTTCCGGACCGCGAAGCCACCCCCGCCAGTCGCCTGCGTGCTCGATGATGCGGTCACCGTGTACCTGAGTCGCGGTGGCAAGGCGCGCATCGCTGCCGCCGCCGACCACACGCAGGGCGCTCCAGCGCGCCATCACATCCCGCACGGGCTCGTTTGTGCCGGTGCCGAAGCTTCCCGTGTGGCGGCCCGTCGTGAACGCAAGGACGCCGAGATCGCCGAATGACTCGACGACCTCGGCATCACGGAACGACTCGGGGAGCAGCCCGCTCACTTCGTGCGTCGGTCCTCAACGCGCTCGATCTGAGCGCCGAGTGCGCGCAGGCGCTCGTCGATGCGCTCGTAACCGCGCTCGATCTGACCGACGTTGTCGATGATGCTTTCGCCTTCGGCACAGAGCGCGGCAAGGAGCATTGCCATGCCCGCGCGAATGTCCGGCGACTCGACGCGGCCGCTGTGCAACTTGTTCGGTCCCACGACGACGGCGCGATGCGGATCGCACAGCACGATGCGAGCGCCCATGCCGATGAGCTTGTCGACGAAGAACAGGCGCGACTCGAACATCTTCTCATGGATGACAATGACGCCGCTGCACTGCGTCGCCGTGACGAGGGCGATTGACATCGTGTCCGCCGGGAATGCCGGCCACGGCTGGTCCTCGAGCTTGGGGACCGCGCCGCCGAGGTCCATGCGGATTACCATCTCCTGATCCTTGGGGATGATGAGATCCTCGCCATCCACCTTGCAGACCACCCCGAGCCGCTCGAAGCCGAGCAGGGTGGAGCGCAGGTGCTCGACGCCCGCTTTCTCGATCGTGATCTCCGACTTCGTGACGGCAGCGAGGCCGATGAACGAGCCCACCTCGATGTGGTCGGGGCCGATCTCGTAGGTGCAGCCATGCAGCGGCTTGCCGCCATGGATCGTGATGGTGTTCGTGCCGACGCCTTCGATGCTCGCCCCCATGGCAATGAGGAAGCGCGCCATGTCTTGCACGTGGGGTTCGCCGGCCGCGTTCCGCAGGACGGTTGTGCCCTCAGCGGCGACGGCGGCAGCCAGGGCATTTTCCGTCGCGGTGACGCTGGGCTCGTCGAGGAAGACATCGGCGCCCTTGAGCTTCTTCGCCTTGAGGTAGAAGCCATCGCCGTACTTGAATTCAGCGCCCAGCTGCTGGAGGGCGAGGAAGTGGGTGTCGACGCGACGGCGGCCAATGACGTCGCCGCCCGGGGGCGGCAGGGTCAACTCTCCGGCGCGCGCGAGCAGCGGGCCCGCGAGGAGGATCGATGCGCGGATCTTCGCACAGAGGACCGGGTCGAGCTCTGCGGCTTTTACGGTCTTCGCGTGGATGGTGAGTGCGTTCCGGCTCGTCCACTCGGCGCTGGCGCCGACGGATTGCAGAAGCAATACGAGCGCCTCTACGTCCTTGATCCGCGGCACGTTGGTGAGGTGGACCGGCTCCTCGCACAGGAGTGCGGCGGCGACGATCGGGAGCGCGGCGTTCTTGTTGCCCGAAGGGCGGATGCGTCCGGCCAGGCGATGGCCTCCCTGGACGACATACTGCATTGCTGGCATGCGTTGCGTGCGAGTGGTCGGCCCGCGGCGAAGTGCGCGCGGGTGTGCGAAAACATCCCGGGTGCGCGGGCGGCGTCAAGCGCCGGCCAACCGCTATGCACCCTTCGCGCCGTCGGAACGGATTGACACGGTCGGAGCACAGCGGCTACGATGCCGCAGACGCACAACTGCTGGCCTCGCCCTTGCAGATCGCGGCAGCGGCGGTGTTCGAGCCACGCGATCGAGGGCGCGTCGGCGAGTCGCCCGTGCGGCTGACCCAAATTTCTCTCCCAGGTGCCGATGACCGTCTTGTTCGCTCGCGCCGGTTCGTGGCTGCTGTTGCAAGCCGCGCATCCCGACACGGTGTTGATGCGGCAGGTAGGACAGCAGCGTGGCTGGTTCGAGACGACGACAGCCGTCGCGAGCGGGTTGATGTCGATCGCGATGCTGGTGCTGACCGTCGCCCTCGTCCCTGCCGCGTGGAATTTCCGGAAGAGCTACAAGAAGATCAGCGACTTGCTGGACCGGATCTATGGCGACGTGAACCCACTCATGCGGCAGGCGAGCACGATTGCGGACAACGTGAACTACGTCACGACGTCGGTCAGGACCGACGTGCAGCAGATCAACGCGACGATTGCGGCCGCGAACCTGCGGTTGCAACAGGCAGTGGCGCTCACCGAGGAGCGGCTGAACGAGTTCAATGCGCTCCTGGCGGTGGCGCAGCAGGAAGCGGAGTCAGTGTTCGTTGCGACGGCGTCGACGATGCGCGGGGTGCGCACTGGGGCGGCGGCGCTTCACCATACCGACGAAGAGGAGGACGCGCTGGGCGCGCCTCTCCCGACGTCAGAGGAGCTCGACGATGTCTACGACGATCCCGATTCGGCCGAAGCGGGGCCCACGCGTCCGCGAGTCCGCCCGCGAAGGCGTGGATGGGCGTGACGCGCAGTACGACCTGCTCACCGCCGCACTCATTGGCGCCGCAATCGGCGCAACTGCCACCTTGCTCATGCGACGTGGCCCGGGTGGGGGACGACCTGTTGCGCCGCTCCTTCGCGGAGCGCGTGCCGGTGGACAGGCCGCCGCGCGTGCCGGCCTTGCCGGCGCACTTTGGGCCAAGGAGCACGGCGGTGAGCTCATCGACCGCATTCCCGTCGACCGGATCGAGCACGATGTGCGGGAGACCGTGGGCGCGGCGCGCGACCGCATCGATGGATTCGTCCAGCAGGAGCTTCGCGACCTCCGTCGCATGCTCCGGCAGCAGCGCAAGCGGATGGGCGTCTAGCCGGTCTGCTGTATTGACGACGCTGGCGCGGCTCGGCGGGTTGACCGCCGTCGCGCTGGTGCTCGTCGCGCTACTCCCCACAACCGCTCATGCATGGACCCCCGGTACGCATGTCTACCTGGGGGACGCCGTGTTGCGATCCCTAGCGTTCCTGCCCGGATCAATTGCCGACCTGCTCCGCGCGTTTCCATATGACTTCCTGTATGGATCGATCGCCGCGGACACGAGCCTGGCAAAAAAGTATGTACCAACCGGCCGGCATTGCCATTCGTGGGCCGTGGGTCTCGAGATCCACAGCGCCGCAAAGGACGACCCGATGCGCGCATTTGGTCTCGGCTACCTTGCGCACCTCGCGGCGGATTCCATCGCGCACAATCACTTCGTGCCGATGCAGCTTGCCGTCACCGCCAGTACATCATCGCTCGGCCATTCGTACTGGGAAAGCCGCTTCGAGACGCACCTTGGCTCCGCGTGCGCGCGTCAGGCGCGCGACCTCATCCTGCTGGACCACTCGCGCGCCGATGGGCTGCTCGACCGCATCCTGAGCCCGACCATCTTCAGCACGCAGACGAACCGTCGGATCTTTCGCGGGATGGTGCATGCGGCCGACAGCGAAGGATGGCAGCGCATCTTCGGACTGATGACAGAAAACAGTCGCTGGGACCTCGGCGATATAGAGGTGGGGCGCTACCTCGAACACTCCTTCGATCACATCATGGACCTGTTGGTGCGCTTTGAACGCTCGTCGCCACTGCAACTCGACCCGTCCGGGGACGATGCGCTGCGTCGCGCCAAGCAGGTGCGGAAGGAAGCGATGCGCCTCGGAGGAACCGCGCACGTGCGTGAAGAAGCGGAGCGCGCCTTCGGGCTGCCGCGTGCGCCGCTGGGATACAGCGCGAAGCTACTCCCCGTGATCTACGACCCGAGGCGCTCCGCGAGCAACTGATTCAACTTGCGGGGATCGGCACGGCCCTTCGACTTCTTCATCGCCGCGCCGATCAGCACCCCTTGCAGTCGTTTCTCTCCCGCGCGATAGCGCTCGGCCTCTGCCGGCATGTCCTGGATGACCTCGTCGAGCCAACCGGCGAGCAGCGCATCGTCGTCGACCTTGATGAGACCTTCCCGCTCCGCGATTTGTCCGGGGGAATCCCCGGTCATGACCATGCGGGCGAATACCTGCTTGGCCGCAGTGTGCGACACGACGCCGCCCTTCACGAGGTCGAGGAGTTGCGCCAGGTCAGCCGGGCGAATGGCAAAGCCCGAGATGTCGATCCCATCCGTCTTGAGCTGCGCGAGAACCTCCCCCATCACCCAATTCGCCGCCACCTTGGGATCGCCGTGCGTGCGCGCGACCGACTCGTAGTAGTCCGCCACCCGCGGGTTCGCGGTGATGACGTCGAGGTCGTAGTCGGTGAGACCATATTCCCGGGCGAACCGCTGGCGGCGCGCCTCGGGTAGCTCCGGAAGATCGTGCGTCATCTTCGCGATCCAGTCCGTCGACAGGATCAGCGGGGGAAGGTCGGGCTCCGGAAAATACCGGTAGTCGTGGCTGCCTTCCTTCGTTCGACTCGGACGGACTTCGCCGGTGCCGGCGTCCCAGAGCATCGTCTGCTGGAGGATGGTGCCGCCCGCCCTGAGCACACCAACGTGCCGGGCGAACTCCACGGCCAGTGCGCGCTCCACGCCGGAGAAGGAGTTGAGGTTTTTCAGCTCGGTCTTGGTGCCGAGTGCCGTTTCGCCGTGCTGTCGCGCGCTCACATTGGCGTCGACGCGCAGACTGCCCTGCTCCATGCTCACGTCGCTGACGGCGATGTACTCGAGGATCTGTTTCAACACGCGCAAGTAGGCACCCGCTTGCTCCGCCGACCGCAGATCGGGCTCACTCACGATCTCGATGAGGGGCGTGCCCGCGCGATTGAGGTCGATCGCGCTGGCACGCTCGTACCGGTCGTGCACGGACTTGCCCGCGTCCTCCTCGATGTGCACGCGCGTAACGCCGATGCGAATGTTCGAGGCATCTGCACGTGCGCCGATATCGAGGTAGCCCCCCGCCGCGAGCGGCTGGTCGAACTGTGTGATCTGGTATCCCTTGGGTGAATCGGGATAGAAATAGTTCTTGCGCGCGAACACTGATGCCGTGTGGACTTCGCAATTGAGGGCAATGGCGGCGCGAGTGGCCAATTCCACGGCCTTTGCATTGAGCACCGGAAGCGCGCCCGGCATGGCAAGGCACACTGGGCAGGTATTCACGTTGGGCGGGGCGCCGAAGTCGGTGGCGCAGCAGCAGAAAGCCTTTGTACGCGTCTTCAGCTGTACGTGCACCTCGAGCCCAACGACCATCTCCCACGCGGACGTGTCCACGCCTTCGATGGTGCTCACGCGGAGGCCTCCGCACCAAGCGCGCTCTCCAGCCCATACGCTGCGGCGAACATACTCATCTCGTCGAAATGGCCGGCGATGAACTGCCCGCCCACGGGCAGGCCATCGATGCGACCAATCGGGATTGACATCGCGGGTACGCCGGCGAGGTTCGCGGTGACGGTAAAGACATCACTCATGTACATCTCGTACGGGTCGGAAATCTCGCCAAGCCTGAAGGCGGTGGTGGGAGCAGTCGGCGTGAAGAGGACGTTCACGCCGCTCGCGAACACCCTGCTGAAATCACCGGCGATGAGCGTTCGCACTTGCTGCGCCTTGCGGTAGTAGGCGTCGTAGTAGCCCGCGCTCAACACGTAGGTGCCGAGCAGGATGCGGCGGGTGACCTCCGCGCCAAATCCCTCGGATCTCGTGTGCTCGTACATCGCGCGCAGGCTATCGCCAGGCGCGCGCAGTCCGTAACGCACCCCGTCGAAGCGCGCAAGATTGGACGACGCTTCAGCGGGAGCGATGATGTAATACGCAGGAACGGCGACGTCCGTGTGCGGCAGCGACACCTCCCGGATCTCGGCGCCGAGTGCGCGCATGCGTTCCAGCGCGCGGTCGCAGTGCGCGCGAATGCGCGGGTCGAGCGACGTGGGAAAATATTCCTTGGGTCGGCCGATGACCACGCCCTTCCAGGGGGCACCGCTCGCCGCAGTGAATCGCGGCACCTCGAGCTCCGCCGAGGTGGAGTCGAGCCAGTCGTGGCCCGCGATGCACTCGAGTCCGCGCGCGGCATCGTCGACCGTTGCGCCGAGCACGCCGATCTGATCGAGAGAGGAGGCGTAAGCCACGAGGCCGAAGCGACTCACGCGCCCGAACGTCGGCTTCACGCCGACGACGCCACAGAACGCGGCGGGCTGTCGCACGCTGCCGCCAGTATCGGAGCCCAGCGCGAGCGCGACAATGCCGGCGGCGACCGCGGCCGCAGACCCACCGGACGAACCGCCCGGGACGCGTTCCGGGGCAAGGGGATTGCGGGTTGGACCATACACGCTGCTCTCGGTGGACGATCCCATCCCGAACTCGTCCATGTTCGTTTTGCCAAACACGATCGCACCAGCTTCACGGAGCTTTCGCACTGCGGTCGCTTCGTATGGACTGACGTAGCCTTCGAGGATCCGCGAGGCGCAGGTTGTCGGCAGTGTGAGAGTCGCGATGTTGTCCTTGATGGCGACCGGCACTCCCATCAGCACGCCCGGCTCCGTTTCGTTGAGCTGGGCAAGCGCCGCCTTGCCGTGCTCGCGCGCCTCGTCGTGGTCGACGGAGGTAAAGATGTTCAGTCCGGCCCGCCCTGCCCCGACAGCATTCGCGCACGCAATCGCGGCAGCGATGGTGTCGTTCGGGGCGCGTGTGCCGGCCACCGTCTCATCACGCGTGACACCGATAGACGAACACCGCGCGCTCATTCTGTCGCCGCCGATTCATGAGACGCGAGTCGCGGCACGAGCAGGAATCCGTCCCGGTGACTCGGCGCAAAGGCATCCATCCCGATCGCGAGCGGGAGTGGAGGTCCGGCATCATCGCGCACAGGGGTGCCGCGCGCACCGACACCAATCGCCTCCTGCACTCCCGCGGTGTCGATTGCGGCGAGCGATTCCATGTGCCTGAGGATCGTGTTGAGCTCAACGACGATGACTGTCGCCCGCTCGTCGGTGATGCCGAGGTGTGCGAGCGAGGCGATGTGGCGGACGTCTTCGATGGAGATGTTCATGTGTGGTTACTCACTAACGCGCTCGAGGTTCGCCTGCGCGACAACAAGCGTCTTGCGCCCAATCGCTTCGTCGTCGAAGTCGATCTTGGCCTTGAGGTCGCGCCCCGCGCCCGCGAGCTCCGCAATGACGCCACTGCCGAACTTGCGGTGCTTCACGCGCGACCCGACGGCGATGATCGCCGCGTCCTGGGATTCCTCGGCCTCCGTGAACGCCGCGACGCGCGTGACCGGCAGGCCCGGACGGCGCTGGGAGGCGCTGGGCGGAAATGCGCTCTCCGCGTCAAGCCACGTTTCCCGCGCTGGATGGTCGACCCCACGCGCGCGCGAGTTGCCCCACTGGCTTCCGCCGCCGAGTGACTGCATGAACGAGCGGCCGGAACTGCGCACCTTGATGGTCTTGTACTGCTCGAGCATGGCTTCCGGAATCGCCTGCAGAAAGCTCGACGCCTTGGCTGGCATGAACTCGCCATTGCGCCGCCGCTCTTCTGCATGCGTGAGGAACAGCTTCCGTTCTGCACGCGTGATGCCCACGTAGAACAGCCGACGCTCCTCTTCGAGCATCGCGGGGTCATCGAAGGCCTTGGCGAGCGGAAAGAGTCCGTCCTCGAGGCCCGTGATGAACACGACCGGGAACTCCAGTCCCTTCGCGTTGTGCAGTGTCATCATGGTGACCGCATCGGCGTCGGGGCCAAGCTTGTCGAGCTCCGCGACCAACATCGCCTTCTGGAGAAAGTGGTCGAGCGGTGTAAGGCCGACCTCGCCTTCTTCATCGGACACCAGCTCCGCGGCGCCGGTGATGAGCTCCTTCACGTTCTCGATCCGGTCGGCGCCCTCAGCACCTTCGGCCTTGAGATACTCGTCGTAGCGGATGCCCTCGACGATCTCGCGCAACAGCTCGTCGACACCCGCCTCGCGCGCCGACTCACGAAATCGCGACAGCAACCCCGCAAACTCGGCAAGCGCCGCACGGGCCGCGGGGCGAATGGTGGCGATCAGGTCTGGTCGCACGGCAGCCGCGAGCATCGGGACGCCGGCTTCGCGCGCCACGAGCGAAAGTTGCTCGATGGTGGTATCGCCCAATCCGCGCTTCGGCACGGCCACCGCGCGACGAAATGCCTCGTCGTCCGCGGGATTGGCGATGAGCTTGAGGTAGCTCATGAGATCGCGCACTTCACGTCGGTCATAGAAGCGCACCGAGCCAACGAGCCGATACGGCACCGCGCGCTTCCGCAGCGCCTCCTCCAACGCTCGGCTCTGGGAGTTCGTGCGGTAGACGATCGCGAAGTCGCGCAGTCCGCCCTTGCCTTGCCCGCTCCGTTCGGTGATCCGCTCCACGACGTAGTCGGCCTCGTCGCGCTCGTCGAGGCATCGCGCCGCTGTCACTCGCTCGCCGCTGCCACGCGTGGGCCGCAGCGTCTTGCCCATGCGCCCCGTGTTGGCACTGATCACCACATTGGCGAGATCGAGCACCTCGGGCGTGCTGCGATAGTTCTCCTCGAGACGCACGATGTGCGCGTCGGGGAAATCCTTCTGAAAGTCGAGGATGTTGCGGATGTCCGCGCCGCGCCAGCCGTAGATCGATTGGTCGTCGTCGCCGACGACGCAGAGGTTGCCGTGACCGCCGGCGAGGTGCTTCACGAGCATGTACTGCGCGCGGTTCGTGTCCTGGTACTCATCCACGAGGATGTACTTGAAGCGACGCTGGTATTTCTCAAGCTCGCGCGCATTGTTGCCGAGCATCTGCACCGGGAGCAGCAGCAGGTCGTCGAAGTCGACCGCGTTTGCGCGACGAAGCTCCTCGCCATATTCCGGATAGACCTTCGCGATGGCCCTGGCGAACGGATCCATGGCGAGGTTCGCGTATTCCGTCGGCAGCACGAGCGCATTCTTTGCATCCGAAATGGCGCTGTGCACGCCGCGCGGTGTGAACTGCTTCGTGTTGAACTGGAGCCGTTCCATGATGCGCTTCACGACGGTCTGCGCGTCGTCCTGGTCATAGATCGTGAACGACGGCGTGCGACCGACGAGATGCGGCGCCGCGCGCAGCATCCGCGCGCCAATCGCGTGAAACGTTCCGACCCACATGCCCATGGGCGACCGGCCGAGCAGCCGGCCAATCCGCTGCTTCATCTCGCCAGCGGCCTTGTTGGTGAACGTCACCGCGAGGATCTGGCTCGGATCGATGCCATGATGGTCGATGATGCGCGCGAGCCGTGTGGTGAGGACGCGCGTCTTTCCCGAGCCTGCGCCAGCGAGGACGAGTAACGGACCATCGATCCGCAGAACTGCTTCCCGCTGCGCCGAGTTGAGCCCCTCGAGCAGCGTGTCATCTGTAGCAATTGCCATCAGGGTAAGATAATCTCGAACGACGCGCCGCGGTCCGTGGACGCGAGCCGCAACGTGCCAGCGTGGTTCTCCTCGATGATGCGTCGCGCGAGTGACAGCCCAATGCCCCAGCCGCTGCTCTTGGTGGTGTAGCCGGGGTCGAAGATGCGGCCGCGCAACTCGCGAGGAATGCCCGGTCCGTCGTCGGACACGGTGACCCGTGCACCACCGCCCTCTCGATATGCAGTCGTGAGGAGGATGCGGCCGCCGCGTCCGGCAAGCGCATCCACGGCGTTCTTGACGAGTACCTCGAGTGACCACTCCAGCAGGACGGCATCGCCCCGCACCGTGAAGGGCGATTCGGGGGGAATGACCTCGATCGTGACCTCGTGCTTGAGCGTGGGAACGCGCTGGCGAAAGTACGATGCGAGTCGCTCGACGAGCGCTGCGACGTCGACTGTGTCGCGTCGAGGCTCGCGTCCGATGCGCTCGAAGCGGTGCGCCACGCGATCGAGGCGCACGAGGTCGGCTTGCATCTGCGTGAGCGCCGACTGCGTCGGCTCGTCGACGCCTCGTTCCTCGAGCAGCTCGATCCAGCCGCTGAGGCTGGAGAGCGGCGTGCCGAGCTGGTGCGCCGACTCGCGGGCCATGCCGGCCCACACCCGTTCGCGCTCCGCGTTGCCGCGCGTGCGAACGATGTACGCCGCAGCGAGGACAAGCACGAGCGCGCTCGCGGCCTGCAGCGCCGGGATGATGTGCAGCCAGCGGATGATCGGCGGGTTGCCATAGTGGATCTGGCCAACAATGGAATCCACCACCGGTGGATTCAGGCCATCCAGGTCACGGATGTATGCGCGCAGGAGCGAATCATTGTCGACGATATCGGTGGCGATATTGGCGCTGCTCGTGGGAACGCCCGCGCGGTCGGTGACGACAAGAGGAACACCTTCCTCGCGGATGCTGCGCGACAAGTCGAACAGCGCCTGCGTCGAGGCACTTTCGGTGGTGTCGATTTGCGCGCGAAAGACGCGCGCATACATCTCGCTCGTACGCTTGCCTTCGCCCTGCAGGTCTCGCACGACCTGTTGCGTGAAGACGATGTACGACGTGAGCAGGAGCGCAAAGAGGAGCCCGACGACCAGCTCCGGTACACCCCGGCGCATTGGTTACGCGAGCCGGTCGGTCCCTACGTACTTCCGCAGCGCTTCAGGGACGATCACGCTGCCGTCCGCCTGCTGGTGCGTTTCGAGCAGGCACGCGATGGTGCGCGGGAACGCGAGCCCCGAGGCATTCAGCGTGTGCACGAAGCGCGGCTTCTCACCGATCGCGGGCCGGTAGCGAATACCGGCACGACGCGCCTGGAAATCGGTGAAGGAGCTCACCGAGCTCACTTCCAGCCACGCACCCACACCAGGCGCCCACGCCTCGAGGTCGTAGGTCTTCGCACTCGAAAATCCCGTGTCGCCCGCCGCAAGCAGCGTCACCCGGTAAGGAATGTCGAGCTTCTGGAGCATCGCTTCCGCGTGGCCGAGCAGCAACTGCAGCTGCGTCTCCGAATCTTCGGGGGCGCAGTACCGCACAAGCTCCACCTTGTCGAACTCGTGCGTACGAAGAATTCCGCGCGTGTCCTTTCCCGCGGATCCGGCTTCACGACGAAAGCATGGCGTATACGCGCAGAACGCCATGGGCAATTGACCCGGCTCGATGATCTCGTCCCGGTAGAGGTTCGTGACCGGGACTTCCGCTGTCGGGATGAGGAACAGGTCGTCGCCGTCGATCTTGTAGGCGTCGTTCTCGAACTTGGGCAGTTGCCCGGTGCCGGTCATGCTCGCGCGATTCACCAACAGCGGCGGCCATACCTCCTCGTAGCCGTGCTCGTCGACGTGACTGTCGACGAAGAAGTTCAGCAGGGCGCGCACAAGGCGCGCCCCCTTGCCACGGTAGACGACGAAACCCGACCCACTCACCTTCGCGCCGCGATCGAGATCGAAGAGTCCCTGCGCCGCCGCAATGTCCCAGTGCGGCTTCACCCCTCCCTGCGGTCGGGGCGTTCCCCAGCTGCGCACGACCTCGTTGTGCGACGCGTCACCGGCAGGCACGTCGGGCAGCGTGACGTTTGGCACCTCCATCACGACGCTATCGAGCGCTTGCTCAACGCCCGCGAGCTCGCCATCGAGCCGGCTGATCTCCTCGCCGAGCGCGCGTCCGCGCGCGATCAATTCCGTTGCGTCTTCGCCAGCCTTCTTGCGACGTGCAACCTCCTGGGACGACACGTTGCGGGCCGCCTTGCGCTCCTCGACCGCTTGAATCAGCAAGCGCCGTTCGCGATCCAGCGAATCGCACCGGTCGAGATCAAGCGCGAGCGCCCCAAGCGCACCGCGACGGCGCATGGCCTCACGCAGATCGTCGAGACGCTCGCGGATCAGTCGAGCGTCATGCATCAGTGCGTGGGCACCGAATCCGCAACGACCTGCCGATACCCGCAGTTGGGATCGACCACTGCGCGCAGGAAGATCCGGCGAGTGGGCACGTCGATGCTGTCGACCACCAGCTTCGCGTAAATGAGCTGCGAGGTAAGGATGGTCAGGTTGAAGCTGCTGCGGCACGCGCTTCCATCCTGCAGCTCCACGGCGAGTACGGCCCCGGGCACCAGCGTGCGCGCGGTCAGTGTGTCATAGCCCGTCGCGGGCACTTCCCTCACACTCTCGAAACTGCCAGTGACCGCCTGAAGCCCTACGCGCTTCCGAATACCAGCCAGTGCGCCGGCCACAACGCGCACGGGCAACACAACCGGCCGGTTGCTCGCGTCCAGGTCGAAGGCGACGTCAAAGTCGAAGCTCGCATTCGCATGCCTGACCCCCATGAGGAACGAGAGAGCGGTGGGGGCGGAAGCCTGGGCACCGGTCAGGGCGTACACGCTGCTGGAGGCGAGACCGCTCGCGTACGTCGCCTTGGCGAGAGTCGGATCGCCGCAGGCGACCGCGGTGACGCCAAGGGCAACGAGCGCGACGCGCAAAAGGCGGGTCGGCATCATGATGTTACGACTGGGATTTGAAGTGATCTCTGTGGAGAATAGGTACGGACACGAACAAACTCAAGCGATTGCCTTCGCTTGACTTCACTCATGTGACCCTTAACCTTCGCTGCACTTTCCGAGTGGAGCAGGCATGCCCAGCATTCGAGACCTCGTGAGCGCCATCCGGCGACGCGAGGGAGTGGACGCGGCGGTGGTTCTGGGGCGTGATGGCCTCCTCATCGACAGCCAGAGCGTGCCGGGCGTCGACGCGGAGGACCTCGCGGCGCAAATTCCCGCCATTATCGGTGCCGCCGACGAGCTTGGCCGAACCGTGCACGGTGGCACGCTCGTGACCGCCGTGCTCGAGTATGGCTCCGGCCTGTTTATCGTCTCCGTGCTGAATGCGGACGTGATCCTCGTCGTGTTCGTGCGGCCAGACACGAACGTGGGACACCTGCTCTTCGAGCTTCGCCGCAATCGCGAGCACATCGCAGCCCTGGTCTAGTGAACGACGAACCCCATCTGACGCATGCGCTCGTCGCCGACGACGAGCCGCACATCGGCCGCATCATCAAGATGAAGCTCGAGCAGGGCCCATTCCGGGTGACGCTGGCCTACGATGGGCGCGAGGCGCTCGAGGTGCTGCGCCGCGAAACCGACATCAGCCTCGTGCTCCTCGACCTCATGATGCCGTATCTCAGCGGGCTGGACGTGCTGGCCGAGATGAAGAAGGACGACCGGCTCAAGCTGCTGCCCACGATCGTCCTCACCGCGGCGGGGCAGGAACAGCAGCACCGCGCTGCGATGGACCTTGGCGCGAGTGAGTTCCTCACGAAGCCGTTCAGCCCGAAGCGCCTGTATGCGCGGGCCGCCGAGCTCGCAGGCATCGCGACCGAGCCGAGCGTCGATCCGTGACGCGGTGGGCCGTGGTGCTGGCGGGTGGTGTCGGCTCGCGCTTCTGGCCGGTCAGCACCCCCGCACGACCGAAGCAGCTCCTTCCCCTCGCGACAAGCGATCCGCTGTTGAGTGATGCGCTTTCGCGCCTCGCGCCACTGGTGTCGCCGTCGCGCACGCTGATTCTCACCAATGCGGGCCTTGTTGACGCCATCGCAGCGTTGGCGCCTCGGATTCCACGCGAGAATATCATCGCCGAGCCTCGCCCCGCGGGCACGGCGGCGGCGCTCGCGTGGGCTGCACACGTCATCGCCACGAGGGGCGAGCGCACTGACGTCATGATCAGCGTGCACGCCGACTGGTCGGTGGGAGATCCCGACGGCTTTCGGGCGTCCCTCTCGGCCGCGGCCGATGCGGCGGAGGTCCATCGCGCGCTCGTGACGGTCGGCGTCGTGCCCGTCCGCCCCGATCCGGGCTTCGGCTACATCCATCCCGGCGAGGATCTCGGACACGGTGTTCATCGCGTCGAACGATTCGTCGAGAAGCCTACCCGGGAGAAAGCCGAGATCATGGTGCGCGACGGCTTCCTGTGGAACTCGGGCATCTTCGTCTGGCGCGCCGGTGATTTCCTCGACGAGCTCGCATTGCATACGCCCGAGGTGGCCCCGCATCTCGCGGCCTGCGCGAACGACCTCGCTGGATTCTTTGGCGCGGTCACGAGCTCCGTGTCCGTGGACGTGGGCGTGATGGAACGCAGCAGCCGAGTGCTCGTGCTCGCGGGGGACTTTCAGTGGGACGATGTGGGTACGTGGGCGGCGCTTCGCCGGGTTCGGCACCGCGACGCGCAGGGGAATGCGCTGCACGGTACGGTTCACGCGCTCGCCTCCTCCGGAAACGTGGTGCACGCTGATAGCGGGTCCGTGGTACTCTACGGCGTATCCGACCTTGTCGTCGTCACGCGCGATGGATTGACGCTCGTGACGACGATCGACCGCGCGGCTGACCTGAAGACGCTGCTTGATTCGCTTCCCCCAGAGCTCAAGGCACAGTCGTGAGCGGCATCTACTTATACGACGACGCCTGCGCCCGCACGTTCGAGCCGTTAGCCCTGACGCGTCCCACCGGCGAGATGCGCGCGGGCGCGCTCTTGATTCGGGAACGCTGGTCGCGTGCTCTGGGCGTGCCGGTTAAAGGGCACATCACCTCGCCACACCTGTCCGGATTCGATGAGCCGGGTGCTCCGCCCGTCGTCGACCGCGGTGTGTTGCCCAAGGGCAGCTGGCTCGCGAACTCCCGTTTTGCGCCCGTCCTCGCCGCGCTCGGCGCGTCCCAGGAGGTGGTGGGCGGCGACAAGCTCGCAGCGGTCCGTCTGGCGCGCGACGTCGACGTGGAAGCACTGCGCGACGGAACGGCGAGCATTGGCAGCTATGCCTATGAGTCAGGTACAGGACACCACGCCACGACGGGCACGGGCTGGTGGCTCGCCGAAGTGTGGGACCTCATCGGTCACCTCGTCCCGATGCTGGATCACGACCTCCGCATCCTGGGGGCGGGGCTTTCGACCACCGTGCCCGATGGATCCATCCGCATCGGCGACCATCCCGTGTTCGTCGACGAAGGTGCGCACATCGAGCCGGCGGTGTGCTTTGATACGAGCGCCGGACCGATTCTCGTGTCCACTGGCGCGCATGTTCATGCCTTCACTCGGCTGGTCGGCCCGCTGTACATCGGCGCGGGAAGCAGCGTCACCGCAGATCGTGTCGCGGCATCGTCCATCGGCGACACGTGCAAGGTGCACGGAGAGCTGAGCAATACGATCTTCATCGGCCACGCGAACAAGGGGCACGATGGATTTGTCGGCCATTCGATCCTGGGCCGCTGGGTGAACCTCGGCGCCGGTACGATCACGAGCAACCTGAAGAACACGTATGGCACGGTGCAGCTCTGGACGCCCGACGGCATCAGGGAAACGGGTCTGCAGTTCCTTGGCACACTGTTCGGGGATCATGCCAAGACCGGGATCGGCCTCACGCTGACGACCGGTTCCGTGCTCGGCGCTGGTGCGAACGTGTACGGGGCCGTGATGCCGCCGAAGGCAGTGGCGCCTTTCTCGTGGGGCGAATCGGGTGCCTTTGCGGACTATCGGCTCGACAAGTTCCTCGACGTAGCGGAGCGGATGATGAGCCGGCGTCATGTCACGCTGACGCCGTCGGCGCGCGCGCAACTTGCCGCATCGTACGCCGCGCGCTGGAGTGTGGGCGAATGAGAACGTGGGTCCTCGGCAGCGGCAGCGAGGGCAACGCGGTCCTCGTCGAATGTGGCGAGAGCCGCATACTGATCGATGCGGGGTTTGGAACGCGCACGATCTCCGGCCGCCTCAAGTCGATTGGCGTGTCACCTGGGTCCATCGAGGCATGCATCATCACGCACGAGCATGGTGACCACGCGCGCGGGGCGGCAGCAGGGGCGCGGCGTTGGGGGTGGGCCCTGTTCGCGAGCACCGGCACCGTTAGTGCGTCCGATGAACTTCGGGACGCGAACTGCACGTCGGTTCCGGTCGGAAGCATGGTGACGCTGTCCCGCGCAACGTTGACCACATATGCGGTGCCCCACGACGCGGCGAGTCCCATCGGCGTGCGCGTGACGTCGACATCGAGCGGCACCAGCACGGTGGTGTGTACGGATCTCGGACATGCGAACGACAGCGTGCGCGCGCTGTGTCGCGACGCGGACATCCTCATCGTGGAATCGAATCACGACGACGCCTTGTTGCGTTCAGGCCCGTATCCGCCGTCGGTGCAGGCGCGCATTGCGTCACGCGTGGGCCACCTGTCGAATCGCGCATGCGCGGCGCTGACCCGTGACGCGATGCATCTGAACCTTGCGCATGTGGTGCTGGCGCACCTGAGCGAGCAGTGCAACGATCACGGCGTCGCGCGCAGCTGCCTGACCGACGTGCTCTCCCGGACTCGCTTCCGCGGGATGACCAGCGTCGCGATGCAGCATGGCGCGCTTGGGCCGTTCCTGCCACGCGCGTCGCGCGTGCAGGCGCCCGAACAGTTCTCGTTCGCGTTCTAGGGTCTGTACTGTGAACGTCTGACAGTCCGACAGTCTGACCTGCTCGCCGCTGTGCGGCTGCTCGTCTGACAGCGGGTCAACTGACGGGTCAGACAGCCATGATCTACATAGCCGGGTTGATGCGCCACCGTGGCCACCAGCCCGTTCACGCAACGATGCATTCGAGGCACGGGGGGGGAAACAGTCGTGGTAGCGTATCGCTGTCAGACTTCAGTTGACCCGCTGTCAAACGAGGACAGCGGCGCAGCGGCGAGCAGGTCAGACTGTCTGACTGTCAGACGTCGAGGCGTCCGCGGCGGGGAGCGACACCGTGAACGTCGCGCCGTTGCCCGGCGCACTGCTCACGGAGATGGTCCCGCCCATCGCGGTGGCGAGCTCTCGACTGATCGACAGGCCCAGGCCAGAGCCTCCATGCACGCGTGTCAGTGTGGAGTCGACCTGCACGAAGGGCTGGAACACCGCACGTAACCGCTCGAGGGGAATACCCGGGCCATTGTCCGCGACCGCGATGAGGACGCAGTCTTGCTCCCGCCGCGTGGAGACGTCAATGCGTCCGCCTTCCGGCGTGAACTTCACGGCGTTCGAGAGCAAGTTGAGCAGGATCTGCTCGAGCTTCTGGCTGTCCGCGGCGACCTCCAAGCCACTGTCGCACGCGCCACACGTGAACTGGATGTGCTTGGCGCGCAGTTGCGGCTCAACCATCGCCTCGAGGGACCCGAGTACATCCGCGACCCGGATGGAGCGAATCTCGTAGGAGACGAGCCCCTGCTCGAGCTTGGCGAAGTTCAGCACGTCGTTGATCAGCGACAGCAGCCGCACCTGTGCCGAACGGATGCGCATGAGGTCGTCCTGCTGCGCCGGGGTCACAGGCCCGCGGAGGCCCGCCTCGAGGAGGTCCACGTAGCCGCCGATTGCGTTCAGCGGCGTGCGGAGCTCGTGACTCATCGTGCGCAGGAATTGTCCCTTGGCGGCATTTGCCTCGTCCGCGGACCGGCGCGCGTCCTCCGCCTCCCGAACGCGCACCTCAAGATGCTGCAACGCGCGCTGCAGCTCGGCGGTGGTGGCAACGAGCCGCG
>JALYVY010000083.1 GCA_030852985.1 Gemmatimonadota bacterium
GCGTCGTTGTCGTAGGGCACGCCATGCTCCGCGATGCGCGCATCGGCCGGGTATGAGCCCTCGACCGGGGTGAACACCAGCTCGATCGGCACGTCGGGCGGAAGCATGTGCAGCCAGCGACGCGTGATCGGGTCATTCGTCGTATCGCGTCGCGCCAGGTCGCGTACCAGGTCCGCCCTGGCAATACCGGGGGTTGCCCTGAGTCGCGCTGCGAGCTTGGCAAGAATCTGGTCGGCGTTGCCCTTCGTCCCCACAAAGGCGTTGCGATACACGTATGCGGCGGCGCCGTCGAACGCGATGGCGTTCGTATCGACGCCTGCCGCGCGAAGCTGTGCGTGCATTTCCGCTATGGCAGGCTTCACGTCATAGCGAACAGGCGCCTTTCGCCCGGCGCGACGCGCGACGAGCTCGGGGAAGGGTGTCACGCCATGGTCGGCGGTGAGCGCAAAGACGATCGTGCTCGAGTCGCGCAGCTTGTACAGCGAATCGATGAATGCGCCGAGCGCGCGGTCGAGGTGGAGAATGTTGTCGTGCTGTTCGCGGGAGTCGGGGCCATAGCGGTGGCCGACGTAGTCGGTCGCCGAGAGTGAAACAGCGAGGATGTCGGTGGCGGCTCCGTCGCCGATGGAGAGCTTTTGCAGGCCTTCAAGTGCTGCGCCGAGCGTCAACTCATCCATCCATGGGGTGTAAGGGAGCTCCGCGGCCGCGCGCGCTTCGTCGGCGGGGAGGACATGCGGGAACGTGAAGTCGCGGCCGGCATTCTCCATGGGCTCGCTGTCGGGCTCCGCGTATGCGCTCGCGGGAAGCAACAGGTTCCAGCTCTGTCCGGCCAGCTTCTGCACGGTGCGTCGTGCGTTGACGCCTCGTATCCAGGTCGGAAGCGTATCGGCGTAATAGCGACTCGTGGTGAATTCGCCGTTGGACGTCGCATACCAGAACACGCTTTGCTTCGCCCGCCCCATCGGCAGGATGGCGCCGCGGTCCTTGCGCGAGATCGAGAGCGCGCGCGATGCGGGGTCGCGTGTGCGAAGCCAGTCGATGAGTGTCGAGCCGCGAAAGCGAAAGGGCGATGCGGGAGCATCCCGCGACGTGAGGAGAGGCGCTTGCGGGTCCAGCACGCCGGCATTGTTGCTCACGATGCCGGTGGAGCGCGGAAACCGCCCTGACATCGTGACCGAATGGCCCGGCGCCGTCTCCGTGTTAGCGTGATCCTGGAACGCGTTGGTGAAGAACGCGCCGTGCTTGCCGAAGCGCGCCAGCCCGCCGGTGTATTGCGTGGCCCAGCGATCGATGTAGTCGGAGCGCATCTGGTCGACCGTCAGGAAGACGACGAGGGATGGCCGGTCAGTCGGGAGCGCGACCAGTCGCGCCTGCGCATGGATCTGGGTCGCTGGGATGAGCAGCGACAGGACGGCAGCACGTGTGGCGAGGCGGCGCATGAGCCCGATGTCCGAAGGTGAGTTCGTTAGCACCCGCACGGCGTGTCGTGACGCTGCGGGGGTCCGGTGTTTTCTACGCCCGTGAAGCGTGACCGATGCAACTACGAGTCGGAGTTCCCCGTCAGGCGCGGATTCACGACGTTGTTCAACACTGATCCGAATGTGTAATTGAGCGCCACACGATAATACGCACGATATCCGGTTTGCAGCTGCGACTGCTGAAGGAGCACCTCGTCCTTGCTGAGATTGCCCTTCGCAAGATAGAGCTGGTCGTGAATGACGGAATAGTTCATCGAGGCACTCAGGCTCAGGCCCTTCGCTATGCGGACGTCCGTACTCATGGAAAGATTGAGCCGACTCTTGCTGAGGTCGTCCAGGAAGTGGTAGCCGTTCGCGCCGATATCGACGGAGCCCCAGGTCTGCTTCTGCTCGAAGTACATGGACAACGATTCGTAGGGACGCGATTCGCGCAGCTTGAAATAGATCGTCGTATCGTTGTAGACGTAGTGACGGCCTCCGATGCTGTACTGCGTGACGAGCTGGCGGCGCGTCGACTCCTTGTAGGGATACAGATCGTACTCGATAGCGGCCGCCGCGTTCGCCGCCAGTTTCTGGTTGAGGTACGTCGACGACGAGGCGCCGGCGCGGGCACCAACCGAAAGATGCTCTCCGAGACTTCGCACCTGAAGTGCGGATCCGCCGAAGTCGCGGCGAATCGTGGTGATACGCTCATCACCGACGACAAACTTCGAATCGTTGTAGTACTCGTCGACACGCAGGTTGGTCTTCCACGTCTCCGTGACGCGTCCGGCCCGAATCGTTCCGTTGATGTTCGCGGATTGCTGCTGCGCCTCGCTATTCCCGTTCAGGTTTGCGCCCACCCTGAACACCCATGCGTTCCACGGGTCGCTCGTGGTATCGGCGCGCTCTTCCGCCGCAGTCGGCGCGGAGAGACTCAGTCTGACCCGTTCGCCGTCCGGCGTTCTCGCGAGGTACCGCGCGAGTCCCAGGCGAATGGTGCGGACGAGCTTCTGCCGGCGCTCCGCGTCGGTCGCTCCTTGCGGGGTGGTCATCACGAGCGTGTCCGACAGTCCCGCGAAGATGCGCTGGCCGTAGAACGCAAGCGTGTAGCGCCGCCCGCCACCCCCCGTAATTTCATCGGAAATGAGCACATGCACGTCCGCCGCGGTTCGCTCACGCACGTGGTTGACGAAGTCGAGTTCGGTCCGGTAGTAGTTCGGATCGCAGTGCGAGTCCGTGCAGTCGAGAAAAATGCTGAATGCACGAGCGCCGCCTTGTGCGGCGGCGCTGAGCATGGGAAGGCAGAGACCGGCAATCATGACGAGCGTTGTTCGGAATCGGTGGAGCATGCAACCTCATTCGTGTAGTAGGCACGAGCAGTTCGGTTCGCCATCCCGTGAAAGCGGGAATGACGAACCTGAAACACTCTACGCTGCGCGCACGATCTGCGCTGCCGACAGGTTCTTCGCGAAGCAGATCTCGTTGCACGCAAAGCGGCGGGCACAGTTGAGGCAATCGCGCCGAATCTTCTCGGGGTACCGCGCACGATCCACCCGCTGGTAGCCAATCGCGGCGAAGAACTCGGGCTGCAACGTGAGCGCGAACACGTCGTACGTCCCACGCATGCGCGCCAGGTCCTCCACCGCACTCACGATAGCGCGGCCGAGTCCCTTTCCATGCGCGTCCTTCGACACCGCAATCGCGGCGACCTCTGCCACACTCGGCGAATACTCCTTGAGTGCACCACAGGCGAGCAGCCGTCCATCGAGGTGCTGTACGACAACATAGTCGTCGATGGCGAGCGAGATCACCTCTGGAGTGCGCCGCAGCATCTGTCCTTCATCGGCGAAGCCGTTGTTCAGCTCCGAGATGGCCGCCGCGTCGCTCGGCCGTGCACGACGCACGAACAGGTCAGGGGCCAATTCAGAGTACCTCTTCCAGGATCTGGAGTCCCCGCTGCAGTTCTTCCTGCGTCGACACGAGCGGTGGCACCATGCGCACCGTGTAATCGCCGGCCGAGCAGACGAGCAGGCCACGGTTGAGGGCTTCGCTGACGACGTGAGCCGCCGTGCCCATCACGTCGATGCCCCACATGAGCCCGACGCCGCGCACCTGGCGAATGCGACCCGTGCGAAGGGCGAGGTCGTGCAACTGCTTGCCGAACCACGCTCCTGTTTCCGTGACGTGCTTCAGGAGTGCGGGATCCGTGAGCCGCTCGACCACGTGCAACGCCACCGCGGCGACGAATGGCCCGCCGCCGAATGTCGTGCCGTGGTCGCCATACTTGATCGTGCTCGCGATTTCGTCCGTCATCAGGATCGCGCCCATGGGCAAGCCGCCGGCGATCGGCTTCGCGAGCGTTACCATGTCGGGGACAATGCCCATCTGCTCGTAGGCGAAGGCAGTTCCGGTGCGACCGAGACCGCACTGAATCTCGTCGAGGATGAGGGCGATGTTCCGCGACGCGGTCACCGCGCGCAACTCGCGCATGAAGCCGGGATCCAGCACCCGTACGCCGCCCTCGCCCTGCACGGGCTCGACGATCAGTGCCGCGACGGTGTCCTCGCTCAGTGCCGCGTCCAACTCGGCGAGATCGCGCTCGAAGATCGAGATGCCGCCAGCGAGCGGACGAAACGGCAGACGGTATGCGGGGCGATCCGTTGCGGCCAGCGTGCCGAACAGGCGGCCATGAAAGGCACCGCGCAGCGCGACGATCTCGTGCTTTGCTTCGCCGAGTGTCCGCGCCCAGCGACGCGCGAACTTGAACGCGCCTTCGTTCGCCTCCGCGCCGGAGTTGCAGAAGAAGACCTTGTCCGCGAACGAGCGGCTCACGAGCGCGGCGGCAAGCCGTTCGCCCGGCGAGGTGCTGTAGAGGTTCGACGTATGGATCAGTCCATCGACGGCCGCATGCATCGCCTCCTTGAGCCGTGCATCTTCGTAACCGAGTGCGTTGACGGCGATGCCGGCAACGAAGTCGAGATAGGCTTTACCTTCGGCGTCATAGAGATACACGCCGCTGCCACGCACGAATTCAACTGGCGCACGCTTGTAGGTGCCGAGTATGGCGCTGTCGTAGGGAGCGGCGAGTCCGGCGCTCGCGGTTTGCGCCTGGTGGCCGGCCGGGTTGGTCATCGCCTTCAGTGTCGATGCGGTCATGCGTGTACGCTCCCCACTCGTGTCAGTACGGTCCCGCGATCGAGCTGTTCGATCGCGGCGATGTCAGAGATTCTCACCCGCTCCACTCCACCGTCCACAGCGCCGATGGCGGCGCGCAGCTTCGCGGCCATGCCGCCCTGCGCGATCTTGTCGTCGACGAGCTGCCAGGCGTATTCGAGCGTCAGCGATGTAATGACGACGCCATCGACGAGCACCCCCTCGACGTCCGACACGAAGAGCAGTTCACTCGCCTTTAGCGCCACGGCGATCGCGGAGGCAGCGTCGTCGCCGTTCACGTTGAGGGTTTCGCCGTCGCCAGGATGGAAGCAGCGGCTCACCGGCGAAATCACCGGCATGTACAGGTGCGCCATCAGGATGTCGAGCAGTTGGTGCTGAACGACCATCGGAGAACCTACAAACCCAAGATTCTCCTTGTCGTCGGGAATGGCGATGATGAGCCCTGCATCCTCTCCCGACAGTCCGACCGCCGGTATCGCGAGCGAGACGAGCGAGCTGACGAGCCGCTTGTTCGCCGATCCCGACAGCGCCATGCGGAGGATCTCGAGATCGGTCTTGCTCGTAACCCGTCGACCGTCCTTGAATTCCGACTGCACGCCATAGAGCCGTTGGAGCATCGACACCTCGTCGCCGCCGCCATGCACGACGACGATCGACTCCATGACTTCCGGTTCGGGCAGCGATGCCTGCGGCAACGTCGCGCGCCACGCTGCGAGCAGCGCACCAGGAAGGGCGGGGTCGAGCTGCGGCCGCCCTCCCACCTTGATCACTCGCGTCTGCCAGCCCTCTCGGAGCGCGCGCGTCATGCCGGCAACCCGTCCGTCTCCGCAAATCCGCTCATGAGATTCGCGTTCTGCACAGCCTGCCCCGCCGCGCCCTTCACGAGGTTGTCGATGGCGGACGTCACCAGCAGCGTGGGCGTGCGCATGCCCGCGACCATCGTCGCCGTCACCCGCACCACATTCCGCCGCGCCACATCTGCGAGCCTCGGCTGCTCCGACACAATCTCGATGAACGGCTCGTCCGCGTATGCCGCACGCAGCGGCTCCGTCGCATCGGATAGCTCCGCAACGAGCGGCACCGTGATCGTCGAGAGAATTCCGCGCGCGATCGGCAGCAGGTGCGGCGTGAAGATGAGGTCCACGTCGGCGCCGAGGGTCGACAGGGTGGCGGACATTTCCTTCAGGTGGCGGTGCGTGTTGCCGACGCCGTACGCTCGATAGTCCTCCGTGACTTCGCCGAAGAGCAGCTCGCGTTTCGGGGAGTTTCCCGCGCCGCTGACGCCACTGGCCGAGTTGGCGACGATCGTCGCTGCCGGTGCGATGAGCCCTGCCGCCAAGAGCGGCGTGAGCGCGAGAAGAATCGACGTGGGATAGCAGCCAGGATTGGCGACGATGTCGGCGTGACGGATGGACTCCCGAACGGCAGCGCCCAACTCCGGCATCCCATAGGAAGCACGCGCGGCATCGGGTCCGTTGCCGGGTCGGAGGTCGCTCGAGAGGTCGACGACACGCGCACCGGCGGCGCGCGCACGGTCCACCCATGCCAACGATGCGCCATGGGGGAGCGCGCAGAATACGATAGCGGCATCTGACAGCGGCGCGTCGTCCGACGCGATGAACGTCACTTCGTGACGCCCGAGGCACACAGTGTGGCCGCGCTGTTCGTTCGCAGTAGCGAAGGCGAGCGTAAAGTGCGGATGACCCGCGATGAGCGCGCAGAGTTCGCGTCCCGCGTAGCCGCTGGCGCCGAGGATGCCGACAGGGATCTTATTCACGGAATAATGTATAATCATGCATTCGGCTCTGGTCAATGCGTGATCGTTGCGGTATAGTTCGGCGGGGCGGTGGAACGGGGAAATGGAGGAGGCGGTGACGAACAAACAGGTACGACAGAAGGCGGTGCGGGAGCTCGTGTCTACGCACGCCGTGGGCAGCCAGGAGGACCTGCGGAGGTTGCTCATCGCGCGGGGGGTGGACGTCACCCAGGCGACGCTCTCGCGCGATATACATGACCTCGGCCTCGCTCGCGTTTCGGGCGACAGCGGAGCGCGATACATCGTTCCCGAGTCCTTGGGAGATGACGCTAATCCGTTGTTGGGCAATCTCTTACCGCAGCTTTTTTCGCGAATAGATGGCGTTGGCGAGCTCATCGTTTTACACACCGTTCGCAGCGGCGCCCAACCGATCGCCGAGGCGATCGATCAGGAGGAATTTGCGGAAGTGCTCGGTACGATTGCTGGCGACGATACCATCCTCATCGTCACCCGGTCAGCGGAAGCGCGCATCGCCCTGACGGAGCGCCTGCTCGCCCTCGCCGGCGCACGGTGAAATCAGGATCGCAAAGGGTTGACGAGACTGTGAATGGTGTTTAATTATGCATAGATTATGTATAACTGAGACGGCGGAAGGAACGACGATTTCCCAACAGGAGCACTAAGATGGCAAAGACCATTGTCCTCGCATATTCCGGCGGCCTCGACACCTCGATCATCGTTCCCTGGCTGCGCGAGCACTACGACGCCCGCGTCATCTGCGTCGCCGCTGACATCGGACAGGGCGCTGAAGAGCTGCGCGGCGTGCGCGAAAAGGCGCTGGCATCGGGCGCGGAGGAGTGCTACGTCGAGGATCTCCGCGAGGAGTTCGTGCGCGACTTCATCTTCCCCACGCTCCGCGCTGGCGCCGTCTACAACAGGAAGTACCTCCTCGGCACCGCCATGGCGCGGCCCCTCATCGCCAAGCGCCAGGTTGAAGTCGCCCATCGCGTGGGCGCCGATGCGCTCGCACATGGCTGTACCGGCAAGGGCAACGACCAGGTGCGCTTCGAGATGACCTTCGCCACGCTCGCGCCCGAGCTCCCGGTCATTGCGCCGTGGCGCGAGTGGGACATCCGGAGCCGCGAAGATGCCATCGACTACGCGGCGGCCAAGGGCATCCCGATCACGGCGACGAAGGAGAAGATCTACTCGAGAGATGCCAATCTCTGGCATCTCTCCCACGAGGGCGGCAACCTCGAAGACCCGAACTCGGCGCCACGCCCCGACATGTTCATGCTGACCGCCGAGCCGAGTGCAGCGCCCGATGAAGCGGAGGATGTGGTGATCGGCTTCGAGAAAGGCACGCCCGTCACCGTCAACGGAACGGCGCTTGGTCCATTCGCGCTGGTGTCGGCGCTGAATGCCATCGGTGGCAAGCACGGGGTTGGCCGCATCGATCTCGTGGAAGACCGGATGGTCGGCATGAAGTCGCGCGGCGTGTACGAAACGCCTGGCGGCACGCTGCTCTATACCGCGCACTCGGAACTCGAGCAGCTCATCCTCGACCGGAAGACGCTCGCCGCAAAGGACCTCATCGCGCCACGCTATGCGGATCTCGTGTACGAGGGCCGGTGGTGGACGACGGAGCGCGAGGCGTACGACGCCTTCGTCAATGTCACGCAGGAGCGCATTACGGGGACGGTGACGCTGCGCCTGTTCAAGGGTGGCATGCAGGTCGTCGGTCGGCAGAGCGAGCACGCGCTGTATGACGAGCGCTTCGTCACCTTCGGCGAGGACGACGTCTATCAGCAGAGCGACGCGGCCGGATTCATTCGCCTCTTCGCGCTGCCGGCACGCGTGCGCGCGATCAAGGACCAGGAGCTCGCCGCGTCGAAGGCTGCGGAATCAAGGGACGTCCCCGCGCTCGATCAGGCCACCGTCGCCGAGCTTGCCGGTGTCTGACGTGCCGGTCTCTGAACCGAAGACGCACAAGCTGTGGGGCGGGCGTTTCGGCGCTGGCCCCATAGCCGCTTTCGATGCGCTCAACAACTCCATCGGCATCGACTTCCGTCTCTGGCCACATGACATCCGGCTCTCGAAGGCATGGGCGGTCGCACTCTGGAACGCGGGAGTGCTCACGCTCGACGAGAGCAACACGATGGAGCAGGGACTTGATGCGGTCGCCGCACGTCTCGAGGCGGGCGAACAGCCACAGCCCTCCGATGAGGACGTGCACACGCTCATCGACCGGTTGCTCCATCTCGAAATCGGGGACGTCGCATCACGGCTACATACGGGACGCAGTCGCAACGATCAGGTGGCAACGGCGACTCGTCTCTGGACGATGGATGCCTGTCAGCGGCTCGACGCCGCGGTTCGTGCCCTGCAACAGACGATGCTCGACCAGGCGCAGACGCTCGAGACGGCGCTGATGCCCTCATACACGCATCTGCAGCGCGCGATTCCCGTATCTGCTGCGCACTGGATGCTCTCGCACTTCTGGCCGCTCGAGCGCGATCGTGTCCGCCTGAAGTCTGCGCTGAAATCCGCCGCGATACTTCCGCTCGGCTCGGGTGCGGTCGCGGGATGCGCCTACCCGATCTCGCGCGTGCTCCTCCAGGGAACGCTCGGCTTCGATGCCGTTTCGCCGAATTCCATTGACGCCGTTTCCGATCGCGACTTCATCGCCGAGGTGTTGTTTACCGCCACGATGATCGGCATTCATCTTTCGCGGCTCGCGGAAGACCTGATCATCTACGGGTCGAGCGAGTTCGGGTTCGTGCAGTTCGGCGAGGGGTTTACGTCAGGATCGTCGATGATGCCCCAGAAGCGAAACCCGGATGCGTTGGAGCTCGCGAGAGGCTCGGCGGCGCGGATGCTTGGGAACTTGACGTCGCTACTGGCAACGTTGAAGGGGTTGCCTACGAGCTACAACAAGGACTTGCAGGACGACAAGCGTACGTTGTTCGATGCGACGGACACGTTGCTGCTCGTGTTGCCCGCCGTTTCTGGCACATTGGCCGAATGTTCGTTCCGGACTGAGCGCATGGCGGCGGCCCTCTCGAGCACCATGATGGCGACGGATCTTGCAGACTATCTCGTGCGGAAGGGTGCGACGTTTCGGGAGGCGCATCGTGCGGTCGGCACGCTCGTCCGGGAATCGGAGAACAGCGGCGTCGAGATGCAGGATCTTCCGTTTGCGTCATTCACGGCTGCACACAGCAGCTTTTCTGATGACGCCATCGACGCGTTGAGTCCTCTGAGGTCCGTCCTGCACCGCGAGGTCGAGGGAGGTACGGGGCCGGGCGCGGTGAAAGCGCAGGTGGAAGCAGCGCGGCTGGCGCTCATCCCTCCCTTGCCACCGAGGTCGAGCAACTCGGGCGGCGTAAGCCTTCTGTAGGTAGACCTGCGCGTTTGAGCTTTTTCCTTCTGGTGTGATTCGTAGCGCGGTCGGGACGACAGCGATACAGGGGCATCTTGCCGCAGCGGCCGCGATGGTGTCTCGTTATGCAGGCGACGCCGCCGACGCAGTCCACCCACTCGGCCGAGGTCCCATTGCTTCGTCGCTCCCGCTTCATCGGTGCGCTCACTCTCGTCTCCGTCGCAACCGCCTGTAGCAGCACGTTGCTCGACGAGCCTTCCATGAAGGCTCCCCCCACGCCGGCGCATACGATTGTACCCGGCGCCCAGCCGCTCGTCATCAATGAAGTGATGGCGGACCCCACCGCCGTCTCGGACGCAAACGGGGAATGGTTCGAGGTCTACAACACCACCGCGGCCGCCATCAACATCCAGGGCTACAAGGTCGCCTCGAAAAACGACGCCGGCTTCACCATCGGAAGCTCCGTCGTCGTGCCAGCGGGCGGCTATGTCGTGCTCGCCGCTGTTGCGTCTTCGAGCTCCAACGGCGGCGTTACCGTCGCCTACGCGTACGGCACTGCGATCACCATCGCCAACACGAGTGACTGGATTTCCTTGCGCAACGCCGCGAATTCCACCATCGACTCCGTGAGCTGGACGTCCACCACCGCGGGCAAGTCCTGGTCGCTGAAGAACTGGGCGGTGGCGCATCAGACGATCACCGCCGGCTCCGTGTGGCAGCTCGCGACGTCCATGTACGGACTCGGCGACTTCGGTACGCCGGGCAAGGTGAATGACGGCGTCAACGGAGGTGGCGGCGGTGGGAGTGTTGCGGAGCTCGTCGTCCGCGTGCTCGATGTCGGACAGGGCGACGCCAACTACATCTCCAACGGCACGAGCAAGGTGATCATCGACGGTGGGCCGAGTGCGACGCGAATGGGCGTGCTGCTCGATTCGCTCGGCCTCAACGGCACGACCATCAACGCCGTCATCCTCACGCACCAGCATGCCGACCACCTCGCCGGCCTGCAGGAGCTCTTCAAGACTTCGCGCAACATCACTGTCCAGTACTTCTTCGAGAACAAGGACGTCTATACGAGCAGCGGGCTCGCCACGCTTCGTGATTCGATCAATGCGCGTGTCTCGCGCGGACAGTTGATCTATCGCGACACGGACGATCCGTGCGCAAATGGTTCGACGATTTGTAACCTCGTGCTGAACGGCGGGGCAGTGGTGCACATCATGAAGCCGAAGCCGTCGGATACGAACCCGAACAACCGCTCGGTGCCCGTGAAGCTGGTCGGACCGGATTCGGCGTCATTCACCATGTGGATGGCTGGTGACGCGGAGCAACAGGAGATTGCCTACTTTCTCACCACCGCGGGCTACGCGACGAATCCGGGCATGCACGTGAAGGTGCTGAAGGCCGATCATCATGGGAGCTGCAATGGCGTCACGAACGCCTACCTGAATGCACTGACGCCACAATACGTCACGGCCTCGGTGGCAACGTCCAACAGCTACCACCACATGCACACGCAGGCCAAGGCGATGTACACGGCACACAGTGAACCGTGGTACCGCACCGACGGCAACGGGACGATCGTGTTCCGCACGCCGGGTACGCCCGGTGGCAGTTACACGGTGACGACACTCAGGGGAACGACGAACATGTCGGGCGCCTCCGATGCGGCCTCCACCGCCACCGAGTGCAATCCAATTCCCTGATGCCGAATTCGCTGAAGCAACGCTGGGTCATCGACTCGATCGAGGCGTCCATCGCCTCGGTCGAGGTCGACGGGGCAACGATGATCACAGTGCCCATGGCATTGCTGCCGAGTGGCATAAAGCAGGGCGATATCGTGAGCGTCGGATTCGATGGCGCGCAGACGAGCGCGCGGACGGCCGTGGTCTTCGAGATCGACGAAGCCGCGATTGCGCAGGCGCGTGCCCACTCGGCGGCACAGGTCGGAAAGGCTGCGCCGCAGGGCAATGACCCGGGCGGCGACTTGCACTTCTAGAGCCGCCGCTCGAGCTGCAGCCATACCGGTCACTGTTCGCGTGGTTACGACTTCTTCCCTACGCTCAAATGGCTACGCTGCGTGTGCTCGCCCGCTTGGCGCTCCTCCTGCCGATGATTGCATCGGCGCAGTCCGGAAGAACACAGATCGTCATGCTGGGAACGGGCACCCCCATCCCCGACCCCGATCGTAGCGGCCCCGCCGTCGCGATCGTCGTTGACTCCGTGGCGTACCTGTTCGACGCCGGCGCCGGCGTCGTCCGCCGCGCTTCCGCCGCCGGTCGCAACGGCGTGAAAGCGTTCTCGCCACGCGGTGCGTCGACGCAATCCTCGGGTCAACCCTCGCCTCGGTTCGATCGCGTCTTCCTCACGCACCTGCACTCCGACCACACCCTCGGCCTTGCCGATGTGATCTTTACGCCGTGGATCCAGGGCCGGGCTGCGCCGCTCGACATCCACGGTCCCCCCGGCACCAAGCGTCTCGTCGCCGGCATACTCGACGGCAATGCCGAGGATATCGCGGAGCGTCTCAGCTCCCCAGGTGGCCCGTCGCGCGATGGGTGGAAGGCCGTTGTTCACGAAATCGATGAAGGCGTGATCTTCAAGGATGCGCGTATCTCGGTCCGCGCGTTCGGCGTCCCGCATGCTGGATGGAAGCATGCGTTCGGCTATCGCGTCGAGACGCCTGACCGCGTAATCGTGCTGAGTGGCGATACCAGGGGGGATTCGCATGTATCCGATGAGTGCCACGGCTGCGATGTGCTGATTCACGAAGTGTACTCGAACACTGGGTTCGCCAGCATCCCTCCACTCCGGCAGGCGTACCATGCGCAGGCACATACCTCCGCAACGCAGTTGGGCGACATTGCCACTCGCGCGAAGCCGAAGCTCCTGATTCTCTACCACCAGCTTTTCTTCGGCGCCTCCGACGACACGCTACTGAGCGAAGTACGCTCGCACTTCACCGGTCGCGTGGTCTCTGCGCGCGATCTGGACATCTACTGAACACCAACACCGCAGCCGCAGATCGCGTCTTCGAGATTCACACGTACACCGTGGCGCCCGGTTAGATGCCGCTGCGGCATCCGAATCGCGATGCGGCCACGACGGCCTGGGCGGAGTTCCGCGTCGACCCGGAATGGAAGCAGGTAACCGCGGCGTCGGACGCTGAGGGGCTGAAGGTGCTGAAGGTGCTCAAGGCCGAGTCGCGATTGATGTACCCGACAGACTTCTCGCCCATGAAATAGCGGCACGGAGACCTCACGCGCCGCGCACGACAACGGCCGAGTACCGCCCGGACGGCACCTCGACCGTGTCGCGCCGGAGTTCCGGCATGTTGCACCGGTTCCGGTCGGGGCTGCCCTGCTTGTGACTCTCGCATCGGCCCGACGTCGACACGAATTGTCCTGTCCAAATTCTCTTGCGGCGAATCTCCTGCAGATGACGCTGCGATGCAAGCGCCAGTTTTTCTGCTCGGTGCTATGCGTGCGTGGCGAACACGTGCGTCTTGCCGCCGTTACTGAATGCGATCACGTCGTAGCGATCCTGGCGCCCACCCATCTCCATGCCCGGTGAGCCCGAGGGCATGTCCGGCACCGCGATGCCAATCACGTCCTTCGGCGCACTCGCCAACAGTCGCTTCAGGTCAGCCGCGGGAACGTGACCCTCGATGACATACTTTCCCGCGACTGCGGTGTGGCACGAGCGAAGAGCGGCCGGAACGCCGAGGCTGTCCTTGAGCGCCGCCATGTCGGAGCGATCCTTCACGACCGGCTTGAGTCCGTTCGCGGTAAGGTGCGCGACCCACTTCGTACAGCAGCCACACGTCGGATCCTTGTACACGGTGAGCGGCGTTGCCACGTGATCCGCATAAGCCTGCCGCGGAAATGCACCGAGAGTGGCACCACCAGCAAGCACGCCGGCGACAGAGGTCAGCCACGAGCGACGCGTCATTGAGGTGTTGTCAGTCATTGAGATGGTAGATGAGTTCAAGCATGATTTCGGCTTCGCGATGATTGCCGGTGCTCCTACACTGCAAAGCTAGTCCTGTTGCCGGACAAGATCGACACCAATCGGTGTCGCGCGCACCTTGCTGCGCCGTCCGCGTTTTTTCTGCGTGTACAGTTCAACGTCGGCGCGCTCCATCGCATCGCGCAATGGCAGCGCTGGATCGAGTGCCGTCGCTCCGACACTTGCGGTCACGAGGTACGGCAGGCCGAGGGGTGATTGCACGGCGATCGCGGCGTCGAGGCGGGAGGCAATCATCTGGGATGCCTCATCACTCCCCTCGATCATGAGCGCGACGAATTCGTCACCACTCCAACGGGCGACAATATCGGTCTCGCGGAAGATGCTCCTCAGCGCATTCGCGACCAGACGAATGGCGGTGTCGCCCGCGGCGTGACCGTACTGGTCGTTGATCTGCTTCAGGCCATCCAGGTCGGCGAACACCACCACCGGCGTGCGGCCATACCGGCGCGCACGTGCCAACTCCTGCTCGGCCAACAGGGTGAACGCACGCCTGTTCTGGAGACCGGTGAGCTCATCGATCAGCGCAAGCGCATGGAGATCGCGCTCGTACCGCAGCTGCGCCGTGATGTCGCGCGCCAGCACAACCGTAGCTGGCATCGTATGGTAGACGCACGGGCTCGACGTCACCTCGACCTCGACAATGTTGCCGTCAGCACCCAGCATCTGCGCCCGAATGCGCGGCTCGCGTGCTGGCGCCGCTCCTGACGCATCTCCGTCCTGCGCCGCAAAGGAGTCGACGGATCCGATGCGAACGAAATCAAGCAACGGCCGGCCGACGAGGGACTGCTCGGACGGCAACCCAAGCAGCTCCGCCGCAGCGGGATTCGCGAACACGATCGTGCCGTGCGAGTGAACGAGCACCACGTCTGGTAGGAGCGCGAGAAGCTGGCGGTAGCGCGCTTCGGTTTCGCGAAGCGCATGCAGCTGGCGCCGGGCGGTGACGCGGCTGACGGTGAGGATGGCGCCGAGCAGCAGCGCGCCGGCCAGTGCCGCCCACAGCAGCCATGCAGGAAGCGCCTTGGCGCTCGCCGTGACCTGCACGTCCGCAGCATCGCGAGGAACAAGTTGCCACACGACCGGATCGTCGGCGTTGTCCTGGTACGAGGTGACGATTCCCGTCACCACCACGCTGTCGGTCATCTGCATGGCGCCAAGGTCGATCGGGGCGCCATGGTTCGCCGGAACCCACACCGTCAGAGCGCCACGCCGAGTCGAAGTTTCGTTCGTGAGCCGCAGCCACTGTCCGCCCTCGCTGTGGCCAAAGCCAGCCACGCGACCGCGCACGCGAATGAGCTGCCCGGGATGCTGCGCAATGAGCTCCGGGTCGATCGCAACGTCGCGGATTGCCACGGCGCGCCGAGCGCCTGGCACGATCGACATCTTGTCCACCACCAGCTCGACGTTGCCGCGGTACGTCTTGATGACGCCGGATGCGTTGACGCTATCGCCCTCCTTCACCTCGATCTGGGGCGAACGTGAGAACAACCGCATGCCGGACGTGCCGTCGTCGATGGCGATGTCGAACGCACTGGACTGGAGCTTTCCGGTCGCGACAACCGCGCGGCCGGCAACGAATGCCACCGGACTATCGCGGCGTGCGGCGAGTGCCGCGGCGATGGAAGTGGGTTGCCCGAGTCCGCGCGTGGCACTTTGCGCGAGCGTGACCGACGACGCGGTCAGGCTTCCGCCGACGATGAGTGCCAGCTTGATCGACCGACCGCGCATGGAGGAAGGCAAGGGAATGGCGCGGCTCGGAGCGGCGCTGAACGACTGCGTGCAACCAAACTATACCGTTCTGACGCATTCGCCTAACACGGAGCGCGCATGCTCGCGCATCATGCCTTGTTCGCGCGGCACTTGGTGCAGAGGGTGGCCGCACCGAGATCGGCGAGAAGACGTCTCGCCCACGAACCGTGCAGGTGCCTAAAGCACAGGATTCGGCGGCAGCGAATGCACACGCCTCCCTTCAGTAGGTCGACGCGCCCTCCACACTCGTCGCAATCGGTCGATACCTGTGAGCTTCGGAAGATTTCGTATTTCGCCATGGTCGGTAGAAGATGCCCTCTCCCTCCACGATCGCCAAGCACCGTTATCTTGCCGCTCTCATGACTCCTGCTCCGTCGCGCGGCAATCGGCTTCCCATCGACGATGTACTACCAGAGCTGCTAGCAGCCTTCGGTGTAAATCCTTCGGTCGTGTTGCAGGCGCCCCCGGGCGCGGGCAAGACGACCCGCGTTCCGCTGGCCCTCCTCGACGCGCCATGGCTCGGCGGAAACCGGATCCTCATGCTCGAGCCGCGCCGGCTTGCTACACGCGCTGCGGCCCGACGCATGTCCGATACGCTCGGTGAATCGGTCGGCACTACCGTCGGCTATCGCGTGCGCGGCGAGACGCGGGTGAGTCAGTCCACGCGCATTGAAGTGATCACCGAAGGGGTGTTGACGCGCATGCTGCTGGACGACCCGGCACTCGACGGCGTCGGCGCCGTCCTGTTCGACGAGTTTCACGAGCGAAGCCTGAACGCGGATTTCGGGCTCGCGTTGGCGCTCCAGGGTCAAGCGTTGCTGCGCCCCGATCTCCGGATCCTTGTCATGTCGGCGACGCTCGACGGAGACGCAGTCGCTGCGTTACTAGGCGATGCGCCGGTTGTCACCAGTATCGGGCAGGCATACCCAGTGGTGCTGCGCTATCATCCGTGCCGCGCGGACTTCAGGATCGAAGCGTGCGTCGCGCAGGTCGTGCGCACGGCACTTGAGAACGACGAAGGCGGCGTGCTCGCGTTCCTGCCCGGGGCGGGGGAGATCCGGCGATGTCTTGCGCTTCTGGAGCGAGCCAACCTTGGCGGAGACGTGCGCTTGTTCCCCTTGTACGGAGATCTCCCGGTGGAGCGCCAGGATGCGGCGATTGCGCCCGCTCCGCCTGGCGTTCGCAAGGTCGTGCTGGCGACATCGATTGCCGAGACCAGCCTCACCATCGATGGTGTTCGTGTCGTCGTGGACAGCGGTGTGGCGCGCGTGTCGAGGTTCTCGTCGCGCACCGGCATGGCGCGACTCGAGACCATCCGCGCGTCACGCTCCTCGGTGGACCAACGCTCGGGTCGGGCGGGTCGCACCACTGCCGGGGTGAGCTATCGGCTGTGGTCCGAACACGAACAAGCGCACCTTCCCGATCGGGGCCGCGCCGAGATGCTCGATGCGGATCTTGCGCCGCTGGCACTCGATCTGGCGGCGGCCGGTATCCGCGATCCCGCCGATCTCCGTTGGTTAGACGCGCCACCGTTGCCGGCGCTGGCACACGCGCGCACGCTGCTGCGGCAGCTCGATGCCCTCGATGAGGAGGTTCGGATCACGCCCCATGGACGCGCGATGGCTCGCCTCGGCCTTCATCCGCGACTCTCTCATATGGTGCTCGTTGCACAGGAGCGCGGCATGGGAGCAACAGCGTGCGTCGTCGCAGCGCTGGTGGAAGAACGCGATGTGCTCGCGCGCGAGGCGGCGGCACGCGATCGCGACCTTCGTACGCGCGTGGCCATTGTCCTGGAGCGGTCGGTCGCATCGGAGGTCGATCGTGATGCACTTCGACGCGTTCGGGATCGGAGTCTTGTGTTGCGGCAACTGATTGGCGTCGCTCGTGACGAACAGGCGGATCCCGCGCTGACAGGCGCGGTGCTCGCCCTCGCGTACCCAGAGCGCGTGGCACAGCGTCGGGCAGGCAGCGTCGACCGGTATCTGATGCGCAATGGCATGGGTGTGCTCCTCGAGGATGCTGGCTCCCTCGGCGGCGCGGACTATCTCGTGGTCGCCGATCTGGATGGTCGTGTGCCGCATGCGCGCGTGTACCTCGCGACGTCGGTCGATCTTGTCGACGTGGAGGCGCTCTTTCTCCGGGAATTCGTTATCAACGAGGACATCGCGTGGCATGCAGACACCGGGACCGTCACGGCTGTGCGCCGCGAACAGTTGGGAGCAATTGTCTTGCGTGAGGCCGTCGTGCCGGATCCCGATGCGGGGCGGGTGATGGATGTCATCACGACGGCCATCGTCGATGGCGATGGCATTGGCCTCCCGTGGTCGCGCGACGCGCGGGACTTCGTGGAACGCGTGGCGTTCCTGCGTAGCCACGGACACCGCTTGCCCAACATGAGCGAGTCCGCCTTGCTTGAGTCTGCGCGGGAGTGGTTGCGTCCGCATCTTGTCGGCGTGCGACGCCGGTCGCAGGTGGAGCGC
>JALYVY010000233.1 GCA_030852985.1 Gemmatimonadota bacterium
AAGCACGCGTGCCTGGAGGAGGTTGGTGTCCTGGTATTCGTCCACCAGCACGTGTTCGTACATGCCGGCGATTCTCGACTGCAGGTCGGGCGACGCCTCCAGCATGATCGCCCAGAAGAGGAGGAGGTCGTCATAGTCGACGAGGTTACGCTCCCCCTTCCGCAGCGTGTAGTCCGCGAACAGTGCCGTGATCTGCTCTTGATATTCCAGGAATTGGGGGGTGTCGCGATGGAGCAACTCGTCGAGGGGAAGCTCCGTGTTCACGTGCCGCGAGTAGAGCCAGTGCAACGTCTCCTTCTTCGGGAACCGCTTCGCGGTCTTCGCGAAGCCCATCGCGCCGCGCGCGAGCTGCATCAGGTCTTCTGCATCGCCCTGGTCCATGATGCTGAAGTCCGCGGGCAGGCCGGCGGACGGACCGAATTGGCGGAGCAGGCGATGCCCGACGGAATGAAACGTCCCGCCGTGCACGCGCGCGCCCGCCGAGCCCACCAGCTTCTCGGCGCGCGAGAGCATCTCGCCCGCAGCGCGTCGAGTGAAGGTGAGGAGGAGGATGCGCTCTGGCGCGATGCCGCGCTCCACGAGCGCGGCGACGCGGTGGATGAGTGTGCGCGTTTTACCCGTGCCCGCGCCCGCGATGACGAGCAGAGGGCCGTCGCCGAAGGTGGCGGCGCGCGCCTGGTCTTCGTTCAGGGATGCGGTGAGCCGGGCCGTGTCCGGGGCCGGAAGCTCACGCTCGCGCGGGCGGTAGAGTCGTGGGCCGTCGGCCATGCGGTAAATATAGAGTCGCGCCCGAACGGTTGCCGAAGCCGTTTCCCGCACTCCGTAGCGAATTCGTGCTTTGGCCTTGTTGCGTCGAAGGCATTATTATCGCGTCGGCGCGGCACCCCACCCGTTCATCTCTTCAACTTGACATGACCACAGACCACCCCCTTTCCCGCCGCGGTTTTCTAGGTGCTACGGCGCTCGGCGCCGCCGGGCTATGGCGCGGTTTGGCCACGCCTCGCGCTGCCAGCCTGCACCTGTTCGTCGGCACCTACACCGAGAATGGGCGCCGTAACGGCGTCTACCTGCTGCGCATGAATGCGGAAACAGGTGCGCTATCGCAGGTCGCGGCAGCGGACGTGGGCCCGAATCCATCGTTTCTCTCCCTGAGTCCGGCGGGACGCGTCCTCTATGCGGTGAACGAGGTGGAAGAGATGTCGGGGATAGCCACCGGCGCCGTTCGCGCGTACGCGATAGACACCGCATCTGGCGCACTTACGCTCATCGACGAACAACCCTCGGGTGGCGCCGCACCGTGCTACGTGAGCAGCGATCGCTCAGGGCGCTTTGCGCTCGTCGCCAACTACTCGGGCGGTACTGTTGCCATTTTCCCGATCGTCGCGCGAGGGGCACTCGGCAAGGCGTCGCAGGTGGTGCAGCAGTCGGGTACAGGACCTGTAACTGACCGACAGGAGAAGGCGCACGCACACTGCGTCATTCCGCATCCGTCCAACCGGTTCGTGATGGCCGCAGACCTCGGGGCAGACCGTGTATTCGTCTATCGTCTCGAGCGCAAGCGCGGCACGCTTCGCCATGAGCTGGCGAGCGACGCGGTGTTGCCGCCCGGCACAGGCCCGCGACATCTCGCGTTTCATCCGCATCTTCCGATTCTCTTCGTGACCGGAGAGCTGAACTCCACGGTGACGGCCCTTCGCTGCGAACCACGTACGGGGGCGCTGACTTTGGCACAGACAATTTCCACGCTGCCGTCAGGTTGGACGGGACAAAACTTTCCCGCTGATGTTCACGTGGCGGCGAATGGGCGCACACTGTACGCCTCCAATCGCGGGCACAACAGTGTGGCGGTCTTTTCGATTACGGCGAGCGGAATGCTCGCGTTCCAACAGGCTATGCCAACCGGCGGCGATTGGCCGCGCAACTTCAGTCTCGATCCGACGGGCCGCTGGCTACTGGTCGCCAACCAGCGTTCGCACTCGGTTGTCGTATTCGCGACGGATGAGATGACCGGCCGGCTGACTGCAACGGATCAACGCATCGAGCTGCCGAGCCCCGTCTGTGTTCGTTTCCAGGCCTAGGATGGAGCGTCAGGCTGAGCGCCTCCTCCAGCGCCGGGGGAGCACCCGGCGCAGCCAGACGCGACTCAATTCCAGACGGTCTTGATCTTCGGGTAAGCCCGGAGCCTCGCATCCGCCGTGGCTAGCGTCGCGCCCGCGCCAAGCACCGTCGCCGTGATGATCCGGTCTGCCGGATCGCGGTGCGGAAAGTCCTCGAGCCGCACGGCACGCGCCGCGATGCGATTGTCGACGGGCACGAAGGTCAGAAAAGGCAGCGACTCTACCTGCGCGATCCACACGTCCGTCGGCATGGTGAAGGCGAGTCGTCCATGCGCAACGAGCATTGCCACTTCCCAGATGCTGATGGAGGAAACCCCTACCGGCTGTCCAGCATCCACCGCCGCATCAAGGAGGCGGCGCGCCTTCAGCGGAATGCGCGATGGCTCGGACACCCACCAGATGAGGGCGTGGGTATCGAGGAGAATCACCGCGCTGCTTCCCAATCGTCGGCTCCGACGGGCTGCGTTGGCGCGCTGTACTTGACGACGCTCTCGCGCAGCATGGAAACGGCGGCATGCGGTGCAGCCCGATAGGGCATCAGCGTGAGCACGGGCGTGCCGCGATCGGTGATGACGATAGGTGTCCCGGTCCGCTCCACCTGACGGAACAGCTCCAGAGCCTTCGCCTTGAATTGGGATTTCGACACTGATGAGCTCATATGACTATGGTCAAGTGACTAGTTACTCTAGTCGAGCGGCGACCTCCCCGCAAGGAGTGTCGCGGCAAAGGGAAGGGTAGGAGGTCAGCGCCACAACCGCGACATCGTTCTGGCTCGCGGTGTGCTGTTTCCGCGCGAAACTTAGACTAGCGCCGAGGCCGCAACACTGCATAAGCGGGCAAGCCATTCCGCATCCGCGGGCTGGGATGCCAACTGGAATACATCGGCAAAAGCCTGCGTGACGCTCTCTCGCACCTCGGAGGCGAGCGTGCGTTGCCGCTCGGGACTGGCGAGCAGCTCGTGACCAATCGACGTCATCTGCACGTCGGCGATGCCGCAGGGGACCATGAGGTCGAAGTACGAGAGGTCGGTGGTGACGTTGAGCGCAAAGCCGTGCCACGTCACCCAGTCGCGCGCATGCACGCCGATTGACGCGAGCTTGCGACCCTGCGTCCACACGCCCGTAAGCCCTGTGCGCCGTTCTGCGGATACGCCGAGCGGTGCGAGGGCACGGATCAAACCCTCCTCGACCTGACGCAGGTACCAATGGAGATCCTGCTTGTGGCGTTTCAGGTCCACGATCGGATAGCCCACGAGCTGTCCGGGGCCATGAAACGTGACATCGCCGCCGCGCTCGACCTCGAACAGCTCGACACCACGGCTGGCCAGCAACTCCGCAGAGGCGAGAAGATGATGTGCCTTCGACGACCGCCCGAGTGTGACTACGGGCGGATGCTCGACCAGGATCAGGAGATCATGCGCGAGCTCACCGCTGATGCGCGCGCGCGCCGCCGCGCGTTGCACCTCCAACGCCTCGGCAAAGGGCATCAGCCCCAGGTCGACGACGAGCAGTGTTCGTTCGGTCACGCTGTCATTCCCTCGTCTGCGAAGGCGAATCAGCTCAGGCGTGAATCATCTTTCCGAGCGAGTCGAGCGACGCCTCGGCGATTGCTTCCGACAGGGTCGGGTGTGCGTGGATCGCGAGGTCCACTTCCTCGACCGTGTATTCGTTGGTACGCGCCACCACGAGCTCGTGGATCATCTCCGTGGCATGCGCGCCGACGATATGTGCGCCGAGGATCTCGCCGTACTTCGCGCCGCGAATGATCTTGACGAAGCCTTCGGTTTCGCCCGACGTGCGTGCGCGGCCGTTCGCGGAGAAGGGGAACTTCCCGACCTTGTACTCGATCTTCTTGTCCTTGCACTGCTGCTCGGTGAGGCCGACCGAAGCCACCTCGGGATGGCAGTAGGTCGCTCCCGGGACGTTGGTGTAGTCGAGCACCTGCGCGTGATGTCCGACGATCACCTCCGCCACGATGACGCCTTCGCGCTCCCCCTTGTGCGCGAGCATCGGTGGGCCAGCGACGTCGCCGACGGCGTACACGCCCTTGAGGCTCGTCTCCATCCGCTCATTGATCTTGATGAAGCCGCGATCGGTGAGCTGGATACCGCGCTCCTTCAACCCGATCTCCTCGATGTTCGGCGCGCGACCCGCGGCGACGAGCACGACGTCGACGGTGAGCTCCTTCTTCGCGCCAGCCGATTCGACCGTCATCGACACGGAATCCTTCGCGACCTTCACGCCCGAAATCTTCGCGCCGGTGAGAATCTCGATCTTCCGCTTCTTGAAGGCGCGCTCGACTTCCTTCGAGCAGTCGACGTCCTCAACGGGCAGAATATTCGGCAGGACTTCGACGATCGTCACCTGCGAGCCGAACGCGCTGAAGACGTCGGCGAATTCGCACCCGACGGCGCCGGCCCCGACGATCACCATGCTCTTCGGCGCCTTGTCGATGAGGAGCGCCTCGTCGGATGAAATGACAGTCGTCTTGTTCAACTCGAGGCCAATCTGCGGAAGGCCCTTCACGCGCGAACCGGTCGAGATCACAACGGCCTTCTTCGCGTCGTGCTTCTCCTCCTTCCCGTCTGCGGTCTTCACGGAGACGCTCGTCGCGGACAGCAGCTTCGCCGTGCCCTTGATCCAGGTGATCTTGTTCTTCTTGAACAGGAACTCCACTCCCTTGGAATTCTGGGTGCTCACGGAGCGCGACCGCTTCATGGCGACGCCGTAGTCGAGCTTCACTTCGCCCGGCGCAACGCCGAACTCGGGCGCCTTCCTCATCTTCTCGGCGTAGTTCGCCGCTTCGAGGAGTGCCTTGGCGGGGATGCAGCCCCACAGCACACAGGTGCCGCCGAGTCCTTCGCGTTCAACGACGGCGACGGAGAGGCCAAGCTGGGCGCTGCGAATCGCGCCGACATAACCGGCGGGCCCGCCGCCGATGAAGATCACGTCAAAAGAAGCCATGTCACGTTGCGGAAAACTGGTCAGGGAACATTGACGTCTCGCCTACAGTGCAGCGAGCGTCGTGTGAAACAGGAGAACTCGAAAGAACACGATCAAACCAGCCTGCACGGCGAACAGCACCGCTGCCCGTGCGAGCGCCGGAATCGGCGCCGAGCCGTAGAAGCGACGCAGGGCCACCGTCAGGTACCAGAGCATTCCTGCGCCGAGTACGAGAATAGCGCCGCGCTCGCCCGTCAAAGGCAGGATAAAGGGCCGCGTCCACGGCAGATGTCGGTAGGAGAGGTTGATCAGCGAGAACCAAACCGTCCCCATGGCCGTGAGGTAGAAGACCATGAATGCATAGGAATGCACGGCGAACACGAGATGTTCCACATACACGCGACCACTGCGCACATACAGCGCCATCAGCGACAGCGCGAACGCGGGGATGGCGACCAGCAGCAGGCTCTTCTTCTGGTCCTGAATGGTGTCGTCAAAGCGCTGTTCGAAATGCGCGCTGTTGAGAGAGAGCTCGGCCCGCTTCGCTTCGGCGCGGGCCCGCTGGCCATCGGTTCCGTACTCCTGGTAGGAATAGCGCAACAGACCCGTGTACGGCTGAACGAAGAAGAAGGCCACGTTGAGAAGAATGAAGAGCGAGAACGGCCGCATGTATCGGCCGCGTCGCCCGGAGAAATATTCCTTGGTGAGGAGGCCTGGCTTGCTCAGCAACGCCACGATGCTGCGCCAGAAACGGCCGTCGACGCTCAGGAATTCACTTCCAACCTCTAGTGCAACGGCACGGGCCGAGTAGTCCGCGTGCGAGGGTTGGCGCTCGCCGCACGCTGCGCAGTAGGCGGCAATCGGGCCCATTCCACAGTTCGGGCACGGAGCTTCCCTTGGCGCCTCCGCGACTACTCCCGGCGTGGGCGTAACGCTGCCCTCCTCGGGCGACACGCGACTTGCCACGGCGTCCGGCCTGGCTCCGGTCACCCGTTGCCCGTCATGAGGCGGTGCTCCGAGATTCGTACCGAGCTCCGTGCCCTGCTGCTCCGGATGGTGACATCGAAGGAAAGCATGATGTCAAAGCGTGTAGAGCGTGGTGTAGAACAGGACGTCGTGGTAGACGTTGATCAGCCGGCCGATGAGGTAGAACAGCGCCGTGGTACGCAGCACGGCGGCCAAGGGCCCATCGCCGTATACGCGCCGGAGTGCCAGGTAAAGATAGCTCCCCAGGACAACTGCCAGGACGACCGTGAAGCCCGCGTCCGTATGGAACCAGTGCAGGCGATCCGCGGGTAATCCGAGCAATGTTGCAACCGAAGTCACCAGGAAGTTGAGCGCCGGCATCACAACGCCCATGAAGAGAAGCAGGAACGCGTAGGCGTGGATGCTGAAGACGAGATGCTCCGCGAAGTAGCGCCGGCGCCAGGCGTACATCAGCGTCATGCCGAGGGCGACTACGGGGATGCAAAAGACGAGAAGGCTTTTCTTCTGGTCCTGCAAGCCCGCGTTGAAGCGAATCACGAATTGCTCCGCGGTGTCTCCGAGCTTCGCTCGCTGTTTCTCAACGAGAGCGACGTGGTGGCGCGCCGAAGCGCTGTTACCGTAGACGTAGTTGGAGTACTTGTAGCTGAGCAGGTCGGTGTGCGGCTGGACGAGGAAGAACGCGACGTTGAGCAGCAGGAACAGGGAGAAGGGCTTCACGTAGCGCCCGCGTCGCCCCTCGAACCAGTCGCGCGTCAGCAACCCCGGCTTTGACATGAGCGCGACGATGCTCCGTGTCAGGCGTCCATCGATGCTCGTCAGCTCGTGGAACGCGTCGCCGATAAGGCCGCGCACCGAGTAGTCC
>JALYVY010000234.1 GCA_030852985.1 Gemmatimonadota bacterium
CCACATAAGCGCGTGCGGCTTTTGCCCGCCAGAAGCTCTTCTCGCCCGGACCTTCCGCGAGCGTCGCGGCCTTTTCGTACTCGACTGCCGCATCGGCAGGCTTCGAGAGCTGCGCCTTCGCATCGCCCAACAAGCCACGAATAGCCGAAGCGCCCGGGCCACTGGATACCTTGCTGCTCAGCCCCTCGAGCTCGGACGCTGCCCCTTGATAATCGCCCTTTTCAAGCCTCAATTGGCCCAGCAGGAGCCCGGCCTCAACGCCTGCGGGCCGTTTCGGATACTTGTCCGCAACCTTCTTCAAGTCGGATTCTGCGAGTGGCAAATTCCGCGAGTTCAGCGATGCCTTCGCCGTGAGCAACTGCTTGTCCGCGCTGATCGTTTCATTGAGCGCGGTGCGCTGCACGAACCACATGCCGAAGCCGATTGCCACGACCACGATGGCGCCAACGGAGATCAGGCGCGAATTGATGTGAAACCAATCGACGAAGCTCTCAGCCCTGGGCTGCGTGGCCGTGGCTTCGCCGTCTGATAACGGATGAGTCATGTTTACACTTTATTTTGTGAGCCGAGCTCTGACGTGCTGCCTCGGAAGTGGGGAATCAAGCTCGGAAGTGTCCCCGGGGCGACTCGAACGCCCGGCCTAAGGTTTAGGAAACCTCCGCTCTATCCACCTGAGCTACGGGGACCTAGATGCGAGCGGAAGGTAGTTCCTTTCGTGCGACCGAGGCAAGTCCCGTCACACCCCATTACGCATATAGGCTGCTTCCAGCCATGCACCACGCGAGCCATCAGGGGATAAGGCACTCCGCAGGTATGTCATCCAACCGCTCAAGCCCCTTCAGCCCAGTCACCTGCAAAAGGAACGAGCAGCCCACGACCTCTCCGCCCACGCGCTGGATCAAGTCGCAGGCGGCGCGTGCTGTCCCTCCTGTTGCGAGCACGTCATCAACGACGAGCACGCGGGCTGCGGGGGGACAGGCGTCCGCGTGGACCTCAAGCGTGCCGACTCCGTACTCGAGCGCATACTCCTGCCGCTGCGTATGCCACGGCAGCTTTCCAGGCTTTCTCAGTGCGATAAAGCCTGTACCCAGCGCGATAGCCATTGGCGCCCCCAGTATGAAGCCACGGCCCTCGATTCCCGCGACGTGGGTAATCCGCGCGTCCCACCACGGAGCCACGAGCCCCGAGATCACATCCTTCAGCAGCTCGGCATTGCCGAGCACCGGCATGATGTCCATGAACTGGACGCCGGGAGACGGGAAGTCAGGAACCGTGCGTATCGCGGCGAGCACACGCGTACGGAGGACCTCCAGATCCGGCGCGGAATGTGAGCGCATGCTCAGCGATGGATCGTGAACGGATACGGAAGCGGCGTCGCGATTTCCTCGGCGATGTCGTCCACGTTGCTGACGTCTGCGCCCGCAGGCCCAACCGCCAGGGCGCGGCGAAGCCGCTGCAGGGACGACTCCTCCCCGCCCGCCGCCACCTCCACATCGCCACTCGACAAGTTCGTGACCCAACCGCTCAGCCCCAGACGTCGAGCTTCTTCCCGTACGAACCAGCGAAACCCGACGCCCTGCACGCGGCCGCGCACGCGAACGTGAAGCAGCGCCAACTTACTGCTGCTCCCATCCCTGTGTGCCGAACAGCGGCACGAATCTCACTGGGCCGATGACCTTTGTCTCGACGCCCACCCCGCGCTTCGTCACCAGCGTGAGAGTCTGCTCTTCCTTCGAGCCCACGGGAACCAGCATTCGGCCACCGTCGGCGAGCTGATTGACGAGCGCCTGCGGAATACTGGGCCCCCCTGCGCTCACGAGGATCGCATCGTACGGTGCATACTCCCGCCACCCAACGGTGCCATCACCGAGTAGCATGGACACGTTCGTCGCCCCGGCCTTGTTGATGGCTTCGCGCGATGACGTGAACAGTGCCGATATTCGCTCGATCGTGAACACCTGAGCCACGAGGTGCGAGAGCAATACCGTCTGGTAACCAGACCCAGTGCCGATCTCGAGCACGCGCTCGCAGCCCTTGAATGAGAGAATCTCGAGATACCGGGCGTGAATGCTCGGCTGCGAGATTGTCTGCCCGCTGCCGATCTGGAGGGGAGCGTCCTCGTAGGCGCGATGGCGCACTCCCGTGGGCACGAAGTGGTGCCGCGGCGTGAGATCGAACGCACGAAGCACCGCCATGTCGTGGACGCCCTTCTCGCGAAGGAGCTCGACGAGCCGGCGGCGCGCGCCGCCCATTGCCCCGTCTAGAGCTCCCGCCACCAATTCCCCGAGGATTCGAGCATGCTGTAGTTCGTGAGGTCGAGGTGAAGCGGCGTGATCGAGATGTACCCGTCGCTGATGGCCCGAAAATCAGAGTCGGGTTCTCCCGACCAGGTAATCGAGCCGCCTCCGATCCAGAAGATGTCACGATCCCACGGATCGCGCATAGGCTTCAACGAACCCGAGTACACGCGGCTGCCGAGGCGCGTGAGCTTTACCCCCTTCACACCCTCCGCGGGGACCGGAGGCAGGTTGACGTTGAGCAGCGTATTCGCGGGGAACGCGGGAAGTGACGTGAGATGTGATATCAGGGGAGTCAGCACGCTCACCTGTTCCTTCAGGTATGTCAGGTCCGCGCGAAGGTCGCCACCGGCGAACGAGAATGCAATGGAGGGAATACCCAGGGCAAGACCCTCCATGGCCGCCGCCACGGTGCCCGAATACAGCACGTCCTCGCCCATGTTCTGTCCGTGGTTGATGCCGCTGAGGATGAAGTCCGGACGCTCATCGAGCAGTGCTTCCACGGCGATCATCACGCAATCGGTCGGCGTACCGTCGATCTGCCAGCGTCGTTCAGCGCGTCGTACAGGACGGAGTGGGTGGTGCAGCGTGAGTGAGTGGCTCGTGGCACTCTGCTCCCGGTCTGGCGCAACGACCGAAACTTCCCCAAGCGGCTCCGCTGCCGCAATGAGGCATTCGATCCCGTGGGCGAGGATGCCGTCGTCGTTCGTGATGAGAAAGCGCATCAGCTCCGCAGCGTCGAGGTGGCGTTCATTTTTCCGGTGCGAGAAAACGGATGAGCTCCTTCAACTCGTTCTCGAGGGACTCCAGCGTCTGCACGGTGAGCGCTGCGCGGGCGGCCGTACGGAGCTCGCCACCCTTGCGGTGCTCATCCACTTTCTGGCGCGCGCCTTCCTGCGTGTACTTCTCGGTGTACAGCAAGTGCTTCACAAGAAGGATCAACTCGACCTCCCGGCGCTGATAGACACGATTGCCGGACCGATTTTTCGCAGGGTTCAGGAAGCGGAACTGGCTCTCCCAGTAGCGCAGGACATGCGGCTTGAGGTCCGTGAGCTCGCACACTTCGCCAATGCTGAAAAACTCCTGGACCGGTTCGACGGCGCTCATGCGTCCTGCTCCGGTCGAAGCTCGCGCGCCATCAACTCGGCCACGGCAGACCGCGCCGAGTGCCCGTCGAACAGAATGCGATGCACCATCTCGACGATGGGCATCTCGACGCCTTCACGCACCGCCAGAGCGAGGGCACTTCGCGTCGTGGCAACGCCCTCCGCGACCGTCTCCTTCCCTGCCAACGCCGCTTGGAGAGTGGCTCCCTTTCCCACCGCGATGCCCACGGCGCGGTTGCGGCTCAAGGCGCCCGTGCACGTGAGGACGAGGTCGCCCAGGCCGGCCAGCCCCGCGAACGTGGCGGGCTGCGCACCGACAGCGACGCCGAGTCGCGTCATCTCCGCAAGGCCGCGGGTGATGAGCGCCGCGCGCGAGTTGAAGCCGAGACCGACGCCTTCGACGAGGCCAGCCGCGATGGCGATGACGTTCTTGAGTGACCCGCCGAGCTCCACGCCGATGACATCATCATGTGTGTAGATGCGAAGATGCCCATTACTGAACGCCGCCTGGACCGCCGCTGCCGCCTCGAGATCGTCCGACGCCGCGACGACGGCAGTCGGCTGCCGCGCGATTACTTCGGCCGCAAAGCTCGGCCCTGAGAGGGCAACGACAGGGCGACCAGGAGCCTCGGCCGCCGCGACGTCGCTCATGAGAGCGAGCGTCTCGCCCTCTATTCCCTTCGAGGCAACGCAAACGATCGCCGTGGTGCCGAGTGCTGCGAGGGACCGGCGCATGACGGAGCGGAGATGCTGTGCTGGCGTCGCCACGCACACGATGGCAGAACCGTCGAGTGCCTCATCGAGGCTGGACGATGCGCGCAGGTTGCCGGCGAGCGCGAAGCCGGAAAGAAAGCGGTCGTTAGCGTGCCGCCCGTTCACCGAGGTGACGACATCGGGCTCCAGCGCCCAGAGCACGACGTCGTGTGCATTGCGCGCCAGGATGTCCGCGAGCGCGGTACCCCACGCGCCCCCGCCCAGCACCGCGCAGCGCGTCACGCCCTCCCCCGCTTCCCGAACCGATTCTCCTCGCCGCGCCGGAGGCGACGGATATTCGCGCGATGCGTCCAGAAGACGAACGCAGCGACGACCGCACTCACGGCAAACAGCGGAGACGAAACGCCGGCCGTAACCGCGAGTAGGACGGGCAGCAGAATGGCCGACACCAGGCTACCAAGCGAGACGTAGCCCGTGCTCAGCACGACCGCCACGAAGACCGCGAACGTCGCGAGCATGGGAATGGGCGCGAGCGCCAGAAAAACGCCTGCGGCAGTTGCCACTCCCTTGCCGCCCTTGCCGAACTTGAGAAAAAGCGGGCGCACATGGCCGGCAATCGCGGCGACCCCTGTTGCGATCGCCCAGACTACAGGATCGCGTAGACTGTCGATGCGTGGAGGGAGGAGGAGCACCGGAAGCGCGCCCTTCGCCGCATCGGCCAGGAAGACCGCAACCCCGATCTTCCATCCCAACGTACGAAACACATTGGTGGCGCCGAGGTTGCCGGAGCCTTGCTTGCGCAGGTCGACGCTGTTCGCCTTGCCCGCGAGCAAGGCGAACGGAATGGATCCCGACACGTACGCCAACGCCAATGCGATGGCCGGATGCACGACTACGCTTCCGCCTTCGCGCCGCTCTTGCGACGCATCAGTATTCGCAGGGGATTCCCCGTGAAGGGGTACGTCTCGCGAAAGCCGTTGTGGAGGAATCGCATGTAGTGCTCTTCCACCAAATCAGGGTGATTCCCGAAAAACGCAATCGTCGGCGGCGCGACGCTCACCTGGGTGGCGTAGTTGATCTTCACTTCGCGACCCGCAGCCTGATTGGGCTGGCGCCTGGCAAGCAACTCGGCGAGGCGAACGTTCACATCGGAAGTGCTGACACGCACGCGCGACTGCTCATCAACGAGCTGAATGACGTCGAGGATCTTCGTGACGCGCTGACCTGTGAGGGCTGACGTGAACAGGAAGGGCACGTGCTTCAGGAACGGCGCCTTCTCGTGCGCGGTTTTCTCGAACTTGTGCGTGGCCTTGTCGTCCTTCTCAACGAGGTCCCACTTGTTGACGACGACGATCAGGCCATGCCCCGCTTCCCACGCGAGATGCGCGATCTTGAGGTCCTGATGGTGGAATTCACCTTCGGTGGCGTCGATGAGGAGCACGCAGATGTTCGCGCGCTCGATGGCACGCCGAGCGCGAAGCGACGAATAGAACTCGATGCCGTCGTCAATCTTCGTTTGTCGCCGGAGGCCAGCGGTATCGATGAAGATCATCTTCCGGCCGTGGTAGACCATGGGCGTGTCGATCGCATCGCGGGTGGTACCGGCGATGTCGCTGACTACGAGGCGCTCCTCGCCGAGCAGCCGATTCACGAACGACGATTTCCCGACATTCGGCCGACCGACGACCGCGACGCGAAGCGCCTCTTCGTCTTCCGGAACCGATTCTGGCAGCTTTTCGATGACGGCATCGAGCAGGTCACCCGAGTTCTTGCCGTTCTGCGCCGACACGGGAAACGGATCGCCCGCGCCGAGCTTGTAGAAGTCGTAGAAGTCGGTGCGACTGGGATCGTCGACCTTGTTCGCGACGAGCATCCAGGGCTTGCCGGTAGTTCGGATCATCTCGGCGACCCGATGGTCGCTCGGGTGCAAGCCGACGTTCGCGTCCACGACGAAGAGCATCATGTCGGCTTCCTCGACGGCGGTGGCGACCTGACGCCGGATCTCCTTGTCCATTGGCGCGTTCGGGTCGTCAGAGAGACCGCCCGTATCGACGAGCCAGAATGAGCGCCCGTTCCATTCCGCCTTGGAGAAATGCCGATCGCGGGTCGTGCCTGCTTCCTCGGAGACGATGGCCTCCTCGTCGCCGATAATGCGGTTGAACAGCGCAGACTTGCCGACATTCGGCCGGCCGATAATTGCCACGACAGGCGCGTTCATGCGGCCCGCTGGCCAGGAAGCTGCGGCTCGCCTTCGAGCCTCAGCACGTCTATGAAATCGTACGAGGGATATACCGGCATCGGGAGCGTCTCACGGAGCGCAATGAAGCGCTCCTCGTCGAGGAAAAGTCCATCATCATTGATCGTCTCCGCTGGAATGAGCGCGAGATCGAGGTCGGTGCGATCGGAAAGCGCGCGACGAATGTCGGCGCCCACGAGCAGCCCTGCGGTGGTGGTGGTGGGGCCAAACAGCGAGTTCTCCATGACAATCAGGGAAAACTCCGCGCCGGTCTGCGCCGTGAGGGCGTCGAGCAATTCGGGCATGAGCGGCGCCATGGAGACCCCGGTCACCACACCGATGCGCTTGCCGTCGAGCCGAGGAAGCTCGCGTATGCCCGCGTGAACGCGCTGGCGAAGCGAAGTGACGGCCCCGACGCCATTCTCGATCTGCGAAAAGTCACCGTAGTGCTCAACGCCCGGGAGCGGGCGACCCGCCAGCAAGTACAGCTCATCAGACCCGAACACCCAGCGGTCGCCACGCTCGGCGAGCGCGCGCTCCTCCCACC
>JALYVY010000235.1 GCA_030852985.1 Gemmatimonadota bacterium
GTGCGGGCATATCGCTGTCAGGCATCGTACGGTGAGGAGGTAGTCGTCCCGCATGCGGTGCGGTGCGCCGTATTCGCTAGTTTGCTCAAGTTGCCCGGCGACCCACGCCCGCGCAAACGACCTTGTCGATTCAGTCGTCGAATCGGCTTGCGCACAGGGTCCGCAGCATGCAAATGGACTGGGCGACACAAGACTCGACACTACCAATTCATCGGCTTACCCGTGAAAATCCTCGTCATCGATGTCGGCGGATCGCACGTGAAGATGCTGGCCACCGGCAAGCGCACGCCCGTGAAGATCACATCCGGGAAAGATCTCACGCCAAAGCAGATGGTTACCGACGTCCTCACGGCCACTGCGCACTGGGAGTACGACATGGTGTCCATCGGGTACCCGGGACCAGTGGCGGACAACAGTCCAACCGCGGATCCGGTCAACCTCGGACCTGGGTGGGTGGGATTCGATTTTCAGGCCGCGTTCAAGCTGCCCGTGAAAATGGTCAATGACGCCGCCATGCAGGCGCTTGGCAGCTATGACGGCGGACGAATGCTCTTTCTTGCCCTGGGCACCGGGCTTGGCATCACCCTCGTGCGGGACGGCGTCGTCGTCCCGCTGGAAGTGGCGCACCTGCCATACCGGAAGGGAAAGAGCTACGAGGAATACCTCGGCGAGCGCGGGTTACAGCGGCTCGGCGTCAAGAAGTGGACCGAGCATCTCGCCGTTGTCGTCGAGATGCTTCTCGCCGCCCTCACGTCCGAGTACGCGGTGCTCGGTGGGGGCAATGTGCGGCTGCTCGAGGAGCTGCCGCCAAACTGTCGACGGGGCACGAACCTCAACGCGTTCCGTGGCGGGTACCAGCTCTGGCAGAAGCGGGCGCGGCTCAGGTGACCGACGGAACGGCGCCAGGCCCGGGTGCTCCGAGTGTTGGGCCGGGCGTAGAGCCGCGGTGGACATCGAGCGCGAAATCCGGGGTAGGAACGGCGCTCGACGGACGGAGCCACGTCTGGTTCACGATCTCGCACGGGATCATCGACGAGGTTTACTATCCTCGCGTCGACCAGGCGAACACGCGCGACCTCGGACTGCTCGTCAGCGGACCGGATGGATTCTTCTCGGAGGAGAAGCGCGACACGCGGAGCGACGTCCACCTCGTGGCGCCGGGCGTTCCGGGATACCGCATCGTCAATCGGTGCGTGCACGACCGGTACGAGATCGAGAAGACGGTGATCACCGATCCCGAGCGCGATGTGCTGATGCAGCGCGTCCGCTTTCGCGCGCTTCAGGGGAGCGTGGAGGACTATCGCATCTTTGCGCTGCTCGCGCCGCACATCTGCAACCAGGGCTTCGGCAACGACGGATGGGCCGAACGGTACAAGGGCGTTCCCATGTTGTTTGCGCGCCGCCTGGATGTTGCGCTCGCGCTCTCCTGCGATGCGGGCTGGCGCGCGATGAGTTGCGGGTACGTCGGGGTGAATGACGGCTGGCGTCAGGTGAAGGAGCACGGCTTCCTGGCCGATCCGTGCAACGAGGTTCGGGCGGGTAATATCGCGCTCACCGGAGAAGTCGATCTCGCGAATGCGCCGCGTCCGCACTCGGATGTCGCGGAGTTCGTGGTGGTGCTCGGATTCGGTCTCGGACCAGCGGAGGCCGCGCAGCGCTCGCGCATGTCGCTGGCATCGTCGTTCGAGTTCGTGAAGAATTCCTATACGCGCGCCTGGACGCATTTCCACGAGCACACCGTTGGCCCGCGATCGGTGGGGAGCGACGCGACCATGCCGGAGCAGTCGCGCCAGACCGCGGCGCGTGATCTCGCCTCGCTCGCGCATGGCAGCACCCACGCGCACGAGCAGAAGCCCAAGCGGCCGAAGGGCGAACGGCGACGACAGACGCCGATCACGCTCCCCGACAGCGTGATCGATCTCTATCGCATGAGTGCCGCGATCCTCGCGATTCACGAGGACAAGCGCGCGTCCGGCGCAATCATCGCGAGCCTGTCCATTCCCTGGGGAAACACGAAGAGCGATCACGAGCTCGGTGGATATCATCTCGTCTGGCCGCGCGACCTCGTGAACAGCGCCGGCGCGCTCATCGCGTTGGGACACAACGTCCTCGCGCGACGCACGCTCAGGTACCTCATGAGCACGCAGGAGGAGGACGGGCGCTGGGCGCAGAATCTCTGGCTGGACGGTACGCCGTACTGGAATGGCGTACAGATGGACGAGATCGCGTTTCCAATCCTGTTCGCGGAGATGCTGCGACGGGAGGGAAAGCTCGAGGACCTGAATCCGTACCCGATGATCCGCCGCGCCGCGGGGTTCCTGCTGCGACACGGCCCGAGCACGGGGCAGGATCGCTGGGAAGAGAACGGCGGGTACTCCACGTTCACGCTGGCCGTGGAAGTCTCGGCCATGCTCGTCGCGGCGGATTTCGCCGAGCGTGCGGGGGAGAAGGAGCTGGGGACGATGCTCCGCAACACGGCGGATGCGTGGAACGCGCGGATCGAGGAGTGGACGTACGTTCGCGACACGCCAATCGCGCGCGCGGTCGGCGTCGAGGGTTACTACGTGCGTGTCGCGCCGGCGGACGTCGCCGATGCCGCGCCGGCAAGTCGCGGCGTCATCCCGATCAAGAATCGCATCGGTGACGATGGGTGGGCGCGCTACGACGAGATCGTCAGTCCGGACGCACTCGCGCTCGTGCGGTTCGGACTGCGGGATCCGAACGACCCACGTATCGTGAACACGGTGCGGGTGATCGATGCCATGCTGCGCGCCCATACCGCCACGGGACCGGCGTGGTATCGGTACAATCGCGACGGATACGGCGAGCATGAGGACGGATCGCCCTTCGACGGATGCGGCGTCGGACGTCCGTGGCCGCTCCTCGCGGGCGAGCGCGCGCACTACGAGCTGGCCGCGGGGCGTCCCGACGTGGCCATGCAGCTACTCGGAGTCATGCGCGCGCAGGCCAGCGACGGCGGCATGCTGCCCGAGCAGGTCTGGGATGGTCCCGATCATCCCGAGTTCGAGCTGGTGAATGGCCGCGCGACGGGTGGCGCGATGCCCCTGGTGTGGGCACATGCGGAGTACGCAAAGCTCGTCCGCTCGCTCCACGACGGCCGCGTGTTCGACATGCCGCAGCAGCCCTACGAGCGCTATGTACGCGAGCGGGTTGGCTGTGACATCACCATGTGGTCACCGCTGTGTCGCGCGCGACTGATGCACGTCGGTAACCGGCTGCACGTCTACTCACCGACGCCGGCGCACGTGCGTTGGAGCGTGAACGGCACCGATGCGCTGCACACGGAATGCACCGATACGACGGTCGGCATGTGGATCGCGGAACTCGATACGGAGCGGCTACCGGTCGGCGCGAAGCTCCAGTTCGCGATCATCCCACAAGGGGAGGCAAGTGGGAGTGACGTACACGACGTCGAGGTGATTGCATAAAGGACGGAAGAGCGTACCTGGTACAACGTACCTTGTATTGGGAATGGCATAACGGCCACGGGGAACAGTGGAAAGATCGACAGTGTCCACTGTTCCCCGGAGGTCGTATGCCAGTCTCGCTACATGGTACGACGTACCAGGTACGCTCTTACGAGCAGCCTTAGAAGCTTCTGCTCTCCCCAGGCTTCATCACCTGCAGCCTGTTGTCTCCAGCGAAGCCAGCGCGTACCTGTGCCTCCGTGGCGAGCCCAGGAAATGTCGCGTAGTGCATCGGCACGACCACCTGCGGCTTGAAGTACTTGTTCACCTCTCGCCGCGCATCGGCAGGACCCTGTGTAAATGGTCCGCCACCTGCGCCGATCAGGATGATGTTCGGGTGATACATCTCCTGAATGAGGGACATGTCGCCAAAGAGCCACGTGTCGCCCGTATGGTAGAGCGTGCGCCCATCGGCGAACTCGAGGACGAAGCCGAGTGGGCGGCCGCCCGGATCGCTGGAGTGCATGGCCGGGACGAGGTGCACCGTGACGTCACCAACCTTGAATGTTCCGCCGACGTTGCCGCCCATCGCCTGCTTCTCTGGCAAACCCAGCGTGTTCACCCACTCGTAGGCCGAGATGACCATGGCGCCGCTCGCGGTGGCGATGGCCTTCGCGTCAAGTGCGTGGTCCGAGTGTGAGTGCGTTACCAGGATGGCGGCGGGATGGTAACGCGAAAGCTTCTTCAGTGAATCCGGCGTCGATGGATTTCCACTGAGAAACGGATCGATGAGGATGCGCGTGCCGCCAGTCGATGTAATTTCGAACGCCGCGTGGCCGAGCGACTGGACCTTGATCGGTGAACGCGAGGCCTGTGCATGCATCGGCGCGGCCGAGAGCAGCAGGGCGAGAAGCAGTGGGATGCGGGTAAAGCCTTTCTTCATGGTGATGAAGCTCCGTCTGAGCCGTTGTTGTTGTTTTGGGTTGTCCGCGCGTGTACTCGTACTTCGGTACCGAGTACTCAGTCCTCGAGTGTGGTTCCCAGGCCTTACTTCCCCCGCGACGACAGTCTGGCGAGGAGCGAGGGAATGAACCCCCCAAACGCGCCATTCGACATCACCAGCACCACGTCCCCCGGGCGCGCTCCATCCACGACACCATCCAGCAACTCCTCCACGAGCGGCGACGCCGACGCCTGGATACCGCGATCGCGCAACGCCGTGACCACCTTGTTGATGTCGAGCTGCTCGTCGATTGGCACCTTGTCATGCGGCTCCGGCACGCGAATGGAGGCGAGCGTCGCCCCTTCGAAAGCGTTCGCGTACTCCGTCTGGTGGATGTTTCGCCGACTGGTGTTCGACCGCGGCTCGAACACCGCCCAAAGCCTCCGGTCAGCGTAGCGCTGGCGAATGCCATGAATCGTCTCACGCACCGCGGTCGGGTGATGCGCGAAGTCATCGATCACGAGCACCCCACCGATCTCGCCGCGAATCTCCTGACGCCGCTTCACACCCTGGAACGATGCGAACCCCGCCCGGATCTGGTCGGCACCGAGGCCGAGCGCGCGGGTGACGGCGAAGACGCCGACGGCGTTCTCGACATTATGATTGCCCGACATCGGCAGCAGGAATTCACCCGCGCTTCCAAATGGCTCGTGGATGGTGAAGCGCGCGCCGCCCGGGCCGAAGCGCAGGTTCTCCACGCGATAATCGGCGTGGCCGTGGGCGGAGTAGGTCGCCACGAATGCCTTCGACGACCGTTGCGCAATCTTGACGGCATTGGGATATGAAGCCGAAACCGCGAGGAATCCGTCTGCGGGGAGCGTCGCCGCGAACTTGTCGTACGCGGATTCGTAGTGCTCCATGTCCCGGTAGATGTCCGCGTGGTCGAACTCCACGCTGGTGAGCATCGCGGTGCGGGCCCGGTAGTGCATGAACTTCGGTCCCTTGTCGAAATAGGCTGTGTCGTATTCATCGCCTTCGACCACCACGAACGGGCCGGCGCCCGTCCGGAAGTTGCTGTGATAGTTCACCGTCACGCCGCCGACGAGAAAGCTCGGGTCCGTGCCCGCGTCAACGAGCACGTGCGCCAGGAGGGCGGACGTCGTCGTCTTTCCGTGCGTGCCCGCGACCACCACGCTGTGCTTGCCCGCGAGCACGAGCGATCCGAACGCCGCGGGAAAGCTCATTTGTGGGATGCCGCGTTCGCGCACGGCGGTGGCCTCCACGTTCACGCGGCGGATGACGTTGCCGATGATCACCAGGTCGGGTTTCGCGGCGTCGATGTTCGCCGGCGAGTAGGGCGTCATCGCCTGCACACCCCATTCGGCGAGCATGTCGCTCATGGGGGGATAGACGCTTTCGTCGCTTCCGGTGACCTCGTAGCCCGCGGCCTTGAGCATCCCTGCAAAGGACCCCATGCCGGTGCCGGCGACGCCTACGAGGTGGATGCGCCGGATGGAGCCAGGCGCGATGTCGCTCAGGACGTTGCCGTTATCGTCGGACATTCTATTGTCGTCGTGCGGGTGAGGGCTGTCAGGCCGGCGGAGCATCCCCCGCCGACAATACGAATCCCATGCCTCGGCGCGCGCCGATGCGGATGTCCGCCCCCGCGTCCGCGAGCTTCTTGCGGATCCGGGCGACGTTGACGTCCACGACATTGGACCCCGGATCGAAGTGCATGTCCCAGACCCGCTCGAGCAACTCGGCGCGTGTGACCACTTCGCTGCGGTGCAGCAGCAGGTGCTCGAGGAGGGGGAGCTCCTTCGCCGTCAGCGTAACCTCGGCGCCGTTGATGAAGAGCTGACGCGTCAGCCTGTTCAGCACCACGTTGCCGCAGACGAGCTGCTCCGTGCGCTGCGCCCCACCGCGGCGGATGAGCGCGCGGACCCGCGCCCTGAACTCATCAACGAGGATGGGCTTGGTGAGGAAGTCATCTGCGCCCGCGTCGAGTGCGAGGACGGTTGTCGCCTTGTCGAGGGCCCCCGTGAGGATCATGATCGGGGCGGTCTTCGACTCGCGCCGCAGCGCCTGGACGATCGAGAGCCCGTTGCCGTCGGGGAGGCCGAGGTCGAGAACGATCAGGTCGTAGTCGGTCACCATCGCGTTCGTGAGGCCATCACGGGCCGTCTTGGCGACATCGACGGCGAAGCCATCTGCCTCCAGCAGCTTGCTGCTGAGGAGGGCACTGGAGGCATCGTCCTCGACGAGAAGTGCGCGCATGCGAGTGGTACGAGTGAGCGGATCAGGGCGGTTACGGCAAGGACGCGCGATTAACAATTTTGTAATACTGTCGACGGTATCCTGTAATACTGACCGAGTTACTGTATCGGTGTAGCCATTCGCGACACCTAACGGACCACTCGGAGATACCAGTCATGTTGATCGTTAACGCCCGCCGCATCGCCGCCGCCCTCGCCCTCGTCGTCGTCGCCGCGCCCCTCGCCCATGC
>JALYVY010000236.1 GCA_030852985.1 Gemmatimonadota bacterium
GCGCCGTCGGTCACATTGTGGCCGCCCACGGCACGATTGCGTCGCCGAGCGTTCCGGCGCGAGGTGTAGGCGACCTGCATGTCGCGCTTCCCGTCAATTGGCGGAGTCACCAAGCGCTCGCACTGATATTTATTGATACTTACTGCATGGAGATCTACACCTGGACATGGATGATCCCGACGGCTGACGTCGCCGCGAAGACCGAAGTGCCCGCAAATATTGAAAGTGGCGCGCGAGTTACCACAGAGCGTGCCGGTTCCGCGTACGTCATGCATGCGGCGGGCACTGACGTCGTCATCGATTCCGCGACGGGCCGACTTCAGCGGTTGACGCGCAACGGGAAGACCATCTCGCTCACCAACGGGCCCCGGCTGGTGGAGGGCAATGCGACGTTCACGTCGATCGAGCAGCGCACGGAGGGGAACGACGTCGTCATCGAGGCGCGCTACACCGGCGAGCTGCAGCGCATCACGTGGCGGCTGACGCCGAGTGGCTGGTTGCAGCTCAGCTACTCGTATCATCCTCGTGGTGCGCATGCGTACATGGGCGTCACCTTCGACTATCCGGAGAAGGAAGTCACCGGCATGCGATGGCTGGGACGTGGACCGTATCGCGTCTACAAGAACCGGCTCAAGGGCGTCGAATTCGACGTCTGGCACAAGGACTACAACGACACGCAGACGGGCCTGAGCTGGAACTACCCCGAGTTCAAGGGCTTCCACTCCGACATGTACTGGGCCACGCTCGAGACGCGCGAAGCGCCGATTACGCTGGTGTTCGGCTCGGGCGACCAGTACCTCCGCGTGCTCACGCCCTCCGAGCCGACGGAAGCCGGTTCGGAGCCGAAGAACGCTCACATGGTCTATCCGCCGGGCGACATCTCGATCCTGCGCGGCATCACCGGGATCGGCACGAAGTTCACGACCGCAGCTCAGCAGGGTCCGGCCGGCGGCCTGAATACCACTGGTGGACATCGTGGCAACTACGACGACACCATGTGGATCTTCGTTGGGGGGAATCCGCCGCCGAAGCCGTAGTACTCCTGGCATGTCATGCGTTTTCAACAGCGATTTTACCGCCGAGGACGCAGAGACACTGCAAAAGCCGCAGAGGGCGCAGAGACATCTCGAAGCAATCCTCTGCGCCCTCCGCGGCCGTTTTGTTTTTTCTCTGCGCCCTCTGCGGTAAAATTCTTTTTCAACCTTTCATCACACATTGATCGTGTATAAGGCGCACCGGTTTCTCGTTCTTTTCGTAGCCACGTTTTTCTTCGTCACGCCGCCCAACGCATCGGCACAGATTACCGGCGCGGTCGACTACTCGACCGCCAAGCCCGGCCGTGATCCCGCACAGCCCATCGACGAGGAGTACACGCGGAAGATCAAGGAATACACGACCGAGACCTTCTTCCTTTCGCCGCTCGTCGACTACCTGCCGGCGTCGAAGACGGTCCCGACACCCAAGGCCATCCTCGGCGACATCGCCGGCGCGAAGGGCAACCTCCCGTACTCGAAGGAGGTGTATGCGTACATGCGGCTGCTCGAGAAGTCGTCGCCGCGGGTGAAGGTGTTCTCGATCGGCCGCACCGAAGAGGGACGCGAGATGATCGCTGTCGCCGTCGCATCGGAAGAGCTGATTGCGAAGATGGACGCGAACAAGGCCATGCTCGCGAAGCTGGCCGATCCGCGCACGATCAACATGGATGACGCCGAGGCGGCGCGGATCGCGAGTGTGGCCGCGCCGGTCTACTACATCACGGGCACCATTCACTCGACCGAGGCAGGCGCGCCCACCGCGCTCATGGAGCTCGCCTACCGCCTTGCGGTCGACGACAGCCCGTACATCAAGAACATCCGCAACAACCTCATCACGCTCATCACCCCAATCGTCGAGGTGGATGGACGCGACCGGATGGTGGACGTCTATCGCTGGCATGTCGCGCATCCGGGCGATGCATTTCCCAATGTGTTGTACTGGGGACACTACGTGGCGCACGACAACAACCGCGATGCCATGGGGCTCACGCTGAAGCTCTCGCAGAATGTCCTGAACGCCTACATCGACCATCAGGCGCAGGTGCTGCACGATCTGCACGAGTCGGTGGCCTACCTCTACGACAACACCATCGGCGACGGGCCGTTCAACGCGTGGATCGATCCGCTGCTCACGAACGAGTGGCAGATGATCGGCTGGAACAACGTGCAGGAGATGACGCGCTACGGCATGCCGGGCGTGTTCGCCCACGGCAACTTCGACACGTGGTCGCCCGGCTACCTGATGTTCCTGGCCGCCATGCACAACGGCATCAGCCGTCTCTACGAGACCTTCGGCAATGGTGGGACGGCAGAGACGATGGAGCGGACGTTACCGCCGAGTGAAACGCAGCGGACCTGGTTCAAGCAGAATCCGCCGCTGCCGCGCGTGCAGTGGTCGCTGCGCAACAACAACAACTACGAGCAGACGGGACTCCTGGTATCACTGAACTACTTCGCGAACAACCGCCGGCTCTTCCTCCAGAATTTCTACGAAAAGAGCAAGCGGTCGGTGATGAAGGCGAAGACCGAAGGACCAGCGGCGTATGTATTGACCGCGAACGATCCGCGACCGGGCGCACAGGCCGAGTTGCTGCGCGTGCTACAGAAGCAGCACGTCGAGATCTCGCGCGCGACCGCGTTATTCAGCGTGAGCGTGCCTGCGGCACCGCGCGCTGGCCGTGGCGGACGTGCCGCGCTCGACTCGGCCACATCAGCCGCTCCGGCGCCGGCAGCGCGCACTCCCGAGATGGAGTCGCACCAGTTTCCCGCGGGCACGTACATCGTGCGCATGGACCAGCCGTACTCGCGCGCGGCCGACGCGCTGCTGGACAAGCAGTACTGGGCGCCGAACGATCCGCAGAAGACGCCGTACGACGACACTGGATGGTCCTTCCCCGAGGGCTTCAATGTGATGGCGGTTCGCGTGACCGACACCAAGGTGCTCGACACGCCGATGGAGCGGGTGACCGGCAGCGTCCGCGCGCGCGGCGGCGTCACGGGCTCGGGAAGCGTGTTCGTGATCAATCACAACGCGGACAACGCCCTCGCGACACTGCGCTATCGCTTGAAGGCGGCGGATTTCCAGGCGGCGGAGGACACGTTCAGCGTGAATAGAACGCGATTCAATCGCGGCTCGTTCATTATTTCCGCGGTGAAGCAGTCGGATCTCGACAACGCCACCCGCGAGCTCGGGCTCACCGCGATCGCTGTCGGCGCCGCGCCGTCCGTGAAGACGCATCCACTCCGCGCCGCCCGCGTGGCTATCCTGCACACGTGGCTCAGCACGCAGACCGAAGGCTGGTGGCGCTATGCGTTTGACGACCTCACGATTCCGTACGACTACATCAACGTGCAGGACATCGCGGCCAACGCGAACCTGAATGCGAAATACGACGTCATCCTCTTCCCGCCGTCCGGCGGCAATCCGCAGGCGATCGTTGACGGACTTCCGAAATGGCGCAACGCCATGCCATGGAAGACCACGCCGGAGACGCCGAATATCGGCATCCTGGACCATACCGACGACATGCGCCCTGGACTCGGTTGGCAGGGACTCGCGAACCTGCAGCAGTTCATTGGCAAGGGCGGCGTGCTGCTGACGTCCGACAACACCTCGGAGTTCGCGATCACCTATGGGCTGACCAACGGTGTCTCGCTCAACCAGGCGTCGCGCAGCAAGGTGGTGGGCAGCTTCCTCCGGACCACCGTGGTGGACAACACGAGCCCGATCGTCTACGGTATTTCCGACAACCTGGCCATCTACAGTGACAACGGCCAGAGCCTCAGTGTGAGCGCTGGGCGTGGCGGCGGTCGCGGCGGTCGCTTCGGCAGTACCACCGACCGCGCAACGGGGCGCGGATTGGCCGAGGACGGCGATGTCGTGCAGGGACGGCCGGCGCTGGACTCGAGCAACGCGGCGCTCCCGGTCGAGACGGTCCAGCCGTGGGCCTATCCGAAGGTTACCGCCGAACAGCTTCGCAATCCCCTGAACATCATTCCGCCCGATCAGCGTCCTCGCGTCGCTTTGCGTTTCGGCGACGCGCGCGGCCTGCTCGCGTCCGGCCTGCTGGAGGGCGGCGCGGACATCGCACAGCGCCCAGTCGTCGTGGATGTGCCAGTGCAGAAGGGCCACGTCGTGGTGTTCGCGAACAATCCGGTGTGGCGCGGAGAAACGCTCGGGAGCTATTTCCTCGTGTTCAACACGATGCTGAATTGGGACAACCTCAACGCCGGCCGAAAGCTCGACGCGCGATAGATTACCCCGCTCCCGAGGCCGCCTGTGCGTTGCCTCGGGGGTGTGGGAGGCGTCCTTTCACCGAGCGCCAGTCCTCCGTACATGGGGGGTTCTGGCGCGCTCCGCATTACACCGTCAAGCAACGTGGGACGCCGACGTCCCCGCTACCATTGGGATCCAGAATGCGCCTGAATTTTCGATTGGCTACGGGCGTCGCCCTGGTACTCGGCGCCATTTCCTGCTCCAGCGCGACGGGTGAACTCACGGCCTCCCGAGCCAGCGACGTTTCCGCGGTGCGGCTGGCCCTCAGCCCGACATTCTCCCCCGCCGCGGCACGAGCCTATTCCGCGCTCGCGGCGGGCGGTGCGGACATCACGAATATTCACATCGTCTTGACGGATCTCGGCGGGAAGGTCGCGGCGGACACCACTGTGGCGTTCCCGGTCAGTCTCGATTCGATCTCGATTGACCTTCTCTTGTCGATTCAGGGACGGGAGGAGCAGTTCGACGCGAAGATCGACCTGCGTGACGCCACGGGCGCGATTCTGTTCTCCACCACCCAGCGGGTCACCGCACGCAACGCTTCGCTTCCGTCGGTGCCGCAGGCGCCGCTGGTGCTGCAGTATGTCGGTCCCGGTTTCTCCGCGAAAACCGTGTCCGTGTCGCCGGGCGACGCCACCTTGTTCCCCGGGGCCACGCAGAGCGTGATTGCCACCGGCGCGGATGCGGCAGGCTTCGCGCTCGGCGACCTCAGTGTTGTCTGGACTTCGAGCGACCCGGCCATCGTGCAGGTGACGCCGACCGGACCGGCCTCCGCACTCCTCACGGCGCGCGGGCCACGCGGCACTGTGACGCTCACTGCCAGGACGTTGAGTGGAGTCGCCGGATCATCGAAGGTCTCCGTCGTGCCGACGGCGTCTGCCCTCAACGTGTTCGGTGGGGCGGGACAGAGCGGCTTCACCCTGGACACGCTGACCACTCCGTTTACCGTCGAAGTGCGGGCATCGGACGGCGGGACGGTAGCCGGTGCGCTCGTGACATTCAGCGCCGTGACGGCCGGCGGCGCGGCGGTGACCAGCAGCGCATCGACGGACGCGAATGGGCGAGCGAGCACCCTGATGGTGCTCGGCCGTGATGCGGGCACGTATACCTATCAGGCCTCGTCCGGGCCGCTCACGCCGGTGACGGTATCCGCGAGCGGCACCCTCGGTCCGATTGGCCCCGCGGCGCAGATCATCCCGCTGACCTCCCTGCCCTCAAGCTTCAAGGCCGGCGTCACCGCAACCCAGCGCTTCAGTGGACAGCTCGCCGACAGGAAGGGCTACTACGTCCGGCAGGCGGGGGTCGTGCTCATCGCCACGATGGACATTACCCCGAACAGCGGCGCAAAGAGCCAGCGTGTCATCCGGGCGACGTCCGACGCCGAAGGTGTGCTCACGCTGCCGATCCCGTCGTTCGACGCACCCGGCAGCGTGTTCATCACGATCAACGTGCCGGATCTCGGCCTCACGCTTTCGGGGACGTTCACGATCAACTGACCAGCGCGGCGCTCGAATGTGCAAGCGGGGAGCGACGATGAGTCGCTCCCCGCTTTGCTTTCGCTGCGGCGTGCGGTGTCAGCTGTTGCCGAACGTATCGCAGGCGCGTGGATCGCCGGTATCGAAACCCTTCTTGAACCAGCTCGTGCGCTGCGCGGACGAACCGTGGGTGAAGGAGTCGGTGTTCACATGCCCGGTTGTACGGCTCTGGATGCGATCGTCGCCGACGGAGGCGGCCGCGGTGAGGCCTTCTTGCAGGTCGCCCGCCTGCAGCGTGCCCCGCTGCTGTGCCGAATGCCCCCACACACCCGCGAAGCAGTCGGCCTGAAGCTCGAGCTTCACCGAGAGCTCGTTCTGGCTGGACGGGTTCCGCTGCATGGCCTGCCGCACCTGGGCATCGGTGCCGAGGATGTGCTGCACATGGTGCCCCAGCTCGTGGGCGATCACGTATGCCTGGGCGAAATCGCCGGCGGCGGCAAACTTGGTCTTCAGCTCATCGTAGAACGCGAGGTCGATGTAGACCTTTTCATCGAGCGGGCAGTAGAAGGGACCCATCGCCTCCTGTCCCGTGCCGCAGCCCGTCTGTGTGGCATTGCGGAAAAGGTGAAGCTTGGCGTCGTGATATTGCGCGCCGTATTTCGGAAGGATCGACGTCCAGGTCGACTGGATGTCATCGAGGGTGGCCGACACAAAGCGCACTTCGGGCTCCTCGCGCGCCGAATCGGCAGGGGCAAGCGAGCCAGTGGACTGCGTGGCGGTCGTCGTGCCACCGCCGACATCATTGAAGAAGTTGTGCCCGAAGACGAGGCTGAGGATGAGGAGCACGGCGGTTCCGCCAATGCCCATTCCGGCCCGGCCGCCAAAGCCGCCGCCGGAGGCCCGGCCATCTTCGAGATTTTTGCTACGCCCGTTGTCTTTCCACAGCATCTGGGTGCCTCACGTCAGGAGTGAGGCGGGGAAAAGCAAGAATTTGGCCGAACCGACCGGGGGTCAACAACTTTACCGCAGAGGGCGCGGAGGACAGCAAAAGCCGCAGAGGGCGCAGAGGAAACCATGATTGGTTCTCTGC
>JALYVY010000084.1 GCA_030852985.1 Gemmatimonadota bacterium
GCCGTGTCGCGCGCGACCGCGTAGTCTTCGACTGTGCCAGCCACCTGCCACACGAGGGCCGAGGGCGGTGGGGACTGGGCACGTGCGGAGGTGGCGTTCACCGCGCATAGCACCGCGACGACAAGGGTTCGGATCATATTGAGTACGCTGTGGGTGATTGCCCGTGCGGTCAAGAGCGAATGGTTCTTGCGCCCGCTACAAGTTGTTGGCGTCATGCAGGTTGGCCGGGCGGCCCGGTTTTCGCTCAACTGGCGTGCTCGACCCCACCGGATCGAACTCCTGACTGCACCCATGCGCGAAACGCTTTACCGCCTGCTCCTTGCGGCGTCATTGATGGTGTCCGCCAGCGGCCTCGCTCATGCGCAGGGCGTTGGACCGTCACGCGGGCTACACGACTCCATCACCGTGACCACGGTGAAGTTCGTCGGCGCGAAGAATGTGTCCAGCGATGACCTGAAGCGCGTCGTCTTCACACGCCCTTCCCCGTGCCGGCTGCCGTTCCTCATTCCGGTCTGCAACGTCACGCGGTCGCAGGTTGTCGTGGACCGACGCCGCACGACATCCGCGGCGCTGGGCGCAGATATCACGGCGTTGCGTGTCTATTACTGGCAACGTGGATATCGCGAAGCGCAGGTGGACACCGTGGTCACGCCTGAAAAGCGCGGCTCCGCGGTCGAGTTTCGCATCGTTGAAGGCGAGCCAATACGTATCAGCACACTGCACGTGACGCAGCGGGTTGTCGTACTGGATTCTGCGGAGCTGAACGAGGCGGTGACGCTCACGCAGGGCGAGCCGCTGAGCCTCCTCGCGCTTGACACGACGCTCACGCGACTCCGCGCGGCAGTGTGGAACAAGGGCTACGGCGACGTGCGCATCGATACCTCTGTTCCACGTCCCGATGCGTCGCACCTGGTGCCCGTGCGTATCGACATCGATCCGCGATGGGTCACACGCGTCGGCTCGGTGGAGTTCGAGGGCAACCACTACCTGGCGACATCTGTCCTTCGGCGCGGACTGGTGCTGCAACCTGGCTCGCTGTACACGCGCAACGCGGTGCTCGAGAGCCAGCTCAGGTTGTTTCAGTCGCCGGCGATCGCGCGCGCCGTCGTCATCACGCCCGCGGCCGGCGACAGCCTCAAGACGCTCACGATTGCGGTCGCCGAGACGCCGCCGCATCACGTGTCGTTGACGGCGGGATTCAACACGATTGAATACGGGGAAGCGGCGGCCGAGGTGCGGCTCAACGACCTCGGCGCGGGTCGATGGCTCTCTGTCCGGGCCAGCGCGGGCAACCTCCTCGGCAACCAGTTGAGCGGGCACGGGATCTTTCGTGCGGCGCTGCCCAGTGAAGTGACGGGCGATCCGCAGGGCTTCCTGAGTCCGACGTATCAAGCCACGGCGACGCTCACGCTGCCATGGATTGCGGGCGCGAGGACGTCAGCTGCGTTGACCGCCTTTGCCGGCCGCCGGTCGGTCCCGAACGTGGTGATCGACGACGACGCCGGCGCGTCCATTGGCCTGGTGCACGAACTGAGCATGCGCTTCCCCGTTGGGCTGAACTACCGGATGGAGACGACGCGCGTGCAGGGCACCGCCGTCTATTTCTGCGCCGACTATGGCATCTGCGACGCGAGCACCCGGTCCGCGCTGATGAAGCGCCAGCGGTTGGCTCCGGTGGGTGTGAGCGCCTGGATCGATCGTTCGGACGAGCTCGAGGTTCCCACGAAAGGGTACACCGCGGTCATCGATGCGGAGCATGCGTCCTCGCTGACCGGATCGACCTTCGCACACAATCGCATCTCGGCGGATGCGTCACTGTATCACGCGTTCGGCGCGACGAAGGTCGTTGCTGACGTTGAGCAGCCGCGGAAGGTGCTCGCATTTCACGCGCGTGCAGGCTATGTGCGGCCGCTCGGCATTCTCCACCCTCGCGCGCGGTTCTACGCCGGCGGGATGCAGTCGGTCCGCGGCTTCGCGGAGAACGAGCTTGGACCAACGATGGTCCAGGCGCGACGTGCGTCGTTGCTTGCCGTGGGCTGCACCGATGCGACAATCTCGAGTGGTGCGTGCGACGCGAGCGCGGTGCCGAACAGTGAATTGTTCTCGCGACCGATTGGCGGAAGCAGCGTCATCGAGGGCAGCGCGGAGCTCAGGATTCCGCTATTGAAAGCACTCGGCGCGGTGGTCTTTCTCGACGGTGCGTACGTCGGCACGAGCGGGATTTCGTCAATCTCCCATGGCAAGGGCGCCATCACGCCGGGCGGCGGCTTCCGCTACAACTCGCCGCTCGGAATTCTGCGCCTCGACATCGGCCTGCGTCCCGTCGGGGCCGAGATGCTGCCGGTCGTCGTCGCGGTGACGGATCCATCGGGCGACGATCGCATCGTCCGCCTTGCGAATGAAAAGAGCTATTCGCCGATCGATCCATCGACGGGAACGCTGCATTCGATCGCGCGGCGGCTGGTGGTGCACTTCGCGATGGGCCAGGCATTCTGATGACGGAGCCTGCTACGCGCGAGTCGAGCGCCGAGTCGAGCCGTCGGCGCGCGATCGTGAAGGCGTTGCTCGTGTTCATCGTCGCGCCCATTATCGTCGGCGCGATGATCGTGCTGGTGTTCGCGACTACGCCATGGGGAAATGAGCGCGTGCGCCGGCTTGCCGTTTCGCAGGTGAACAAGCGACTCACCGGCGAGCTCTCGATCGACAAGTTGCGCGGCAACCTGTTTTCGGGCGCGACGCTCACGAACGTGCAGGTGCTCGACAGCCTGAAGCATCCCGTGTTTGCTGCGCGGGCCGTGACGGTGCACTATGGCTTCACCGCGGCGCTTCGGCGCGAGGTGGTGATCGAGTCGCTCGTGCTCGATACGCCGGTGGTGGTGCTGGACAAGCGCCCCGGAATGCGCTGGAACTTCCAGTCTCTGTTGAAGCCGAGCACGACGCCGAAGGATACGTCGCAGCACAAGGCGCCTCCGCAGCTCAGTGACATCACGATCCACCGTGGGCGGTTCCTCTATCGTCGGCCGTGGGTCCCGGACTCCACACTGAGTGGTGCGGCCCGCGATTCCGCGATCGCAAAAGCACTCGATCCCACGGCCCGCAAGCGAACCGTGCGTGCGCCGAACGGCTACCAGCGCGTGCTCGATTATCGGGAGATCAACGCGCACCTGCCCGTCATCTCGATTGCCAGCGGCACCAAGCCGACGGCGGTGCAGATCGGCGCGCTGTCGATGATCGCCGAGCCGTATCGGCCGCCGTCGATCGACGTTCGTTCGTTGGTCGGGACACTGCTCGTGAACAAGGACTCGCTGTGGTGGCGGGGCGCGCACATGCGGCTGCCGTCCTCGAATGTCAGTGGCGATGGCACGATCGGGTTTCGTCACACGGGTCTCCTGCTTGATCTTACGGGCGCACCGATCGCCTTCGCGGACCTTCGCTGGCTCGACCCGAAGTTGACCGGCGAGGGCGGCGGAAAGGGGCGCTATCGCATGCACTTCGTCGGTGACACGGCGGAGTTCGGGATCTTCGATGCGGACCTCAGGTACACGGATGCGTCGCTAGCGGGAAATGCATCGATCGCTCGCGTCACCACGGGCAAGAAATCCGAGCTCGTGGTACGTGACGTGGACCTGACCGTGTCGCACCTGCGCACGGCGTTGATCCACGAACTGGCGCCTTCGCTCAAGCTCACGCGAAGCGGCACGCTGGACGGGCGCGTCATCGTGAATGGTGCGCCGAGCGCGATGCATGTGGATGCGGACGTGCGGTTTGCCGATGTCGCGGCGGGACTCAGCCACGTCATCGCCCGTGGTGAAGTGGGGATGAAGGGCGGCATGCAAGCGCGCGACCTCAAGGTGCAGCTGCTTCCGCTCCAGGTGGCCACGCTGAGTGGGGCGGGGCTGAAGATCCCCCTTGGCGGAACCTTGAGCGGAAGCGCGACGGTGAGTGGCGCGCAGCACGACGGATGGTCCGTCGCTGGTGACGTGACGCATGTCGAGCGCAATGCGCGGTCGCGCGCTGTGGGAAGCGGACGGTATCAAGTGAACGGCAAGCGGATCGTCGCCGATGTGATGCTGGAGCCGCTGTCGCTCGTCACGGTGGGCAAGTTTGCGCCTGCGGCGCAGCTGCGCGGAAGCGTGACGGGCAAGGTGCACGCGGAGGGAACAACAAAAGACCTTCATGTTTCCGGTGCGCTGCACTCGCAGAGTGGTGGACGCATCGATGGTCGTGGAACGGTGGCGATCGCGGGAGCGCGTACGCGGTATGACGTTGCCGTCGCCCTGGATGCGTTGAACACCAGCGCCTTCTCGCGGAAGGCGCCTGTGACGTCCCTCACGGGAACGGTTTCCGCGCGCGGCGTGGGCACAAAGCCGGCGACGGCGAGTGCCGTGTTCAATGTCGACCTCGCACACGCGCGGTACGACACCTTCACGGTGGAGCGCATGATGGCGCGCGGCGCCGTCGCGGGCGGTCTGCTCCGCCTGGATACACTGAGTGCGCTGGAACGCGGCATCAGGGCGCAGGCGCGCGGCACGTTCGGACTCACGGGCGATACGCGTGGCCGGCTCACGTTCTCCGCGCGCGTCGATTCGCTGCAATCGCTGCGGGCTTACCTCGGCGCAAGTGATTCGGCTCTCGTCGAGGTGGCGTCAGGTCGCCAGACGGCGCGCCTCGCGGCGGCTCGTGCAGATTCCACGCGGCGCGCCGATGCCGTGCGGATCGAGCGACTCGCGCTCGGGTTGCCCGAGGGTGTTGCGATTGAGATGGACAGCCTGCCGCGAATTCGACGTGACTCGCTGGCAGGGTCGCTTGCCGCGGAAGGGCAGCTCACCGGTAACGTGAAGGAGCTCGGCGTCGATGCGTCGGTCCGTGGATCGGGCCTGGTCGTGCGGGGAAATTCCGTGCGGCGGCTGAACGGTGATGTCAGCTCGCCGAATCTTCGTGATGGCTCGAAGCCGCTGAAGTTCCGGCTCGATGCCGATTCAGTGGAAGCGAGCGGATTGGCATTCGAGCAAGTGCATGCCGACGGGACTCGGCAGAACGGCCGCGTGCTCGCCGCGCTGCGTGTACGTCAGGACTCGCTCGTATCGTACGCAGCGTTGGGGAGCTATGCGCAACCGACCAAGGGAGCGCACGACGTCCATCTGGACTCACTACGGCTCACGTTCGATACGCTCGTGTGGCGGCTGGCGCATCCCGGGTCGGTGCGATTGGCGAACGGCGACATTGCCGTGGACTCGGTGGACCTCCGCAGTTCCGATGGCGGACGATTGTTCGCGAATGGTGTCGTGCCGAAAACGGGCGGCATTCGGCTCGACGTCGCCGCGGAGGCGGTGCGCGTTTCGACGGTGTTGCGAGCGCTGCAACGCGACATGAATGCCGATGGATTGGTGAGTGCATCGGCTCAGCTGACGGGAACACGCGCGAATCCCACGATTGTGGGACGGACCACGTTGCGCGACGCGAACTACCAGGGAACGCGCTCGCCGGACGCGGATGTCGACGTGCAGTACGCCGAGCGCGCGCTCGCCTTGAACGCCATCGCCCACGACAGCACCGGCAAGCGCGTGCTCGCCGGCTCGGCGCTGCTGCCGTACGACCTTGCCCTCACGTCCGTGACTGGATCGCGGAAGCTGCCCGGGGCGCTGACGGCCGACGTCGCGTTCGACAGCCTCTCACTGGCGGCGCTTCCGCTGGGGTCGCGCGCCGTGGAGGATGTGCGCGGCCTGCTCGTCGCGGATGTGCATGTGCGCGGGACGTGGGCCGCGCCCGTGTACAGCGGCCGTGCATCCCTGCGAGAGGGCGGCGTGCACGTGGTGTCGACCGGCACGCGCATCCAGGATGGCATGGCGGACCTGCGCCTCGCTGGTGATTCGCTGGTGCTCGATTCGCTGGTCGCGCGCGCGCGCGGGCCGCTGCGCGTGAGCGGCTTCGTGAACATCGCGGATCGGGCGCATCCGCTCGTCAACATGGTCGCGACGGGCCACAACGTACGCGTCCTCGATTCCACGCTTGGCCTGCTCGACGTCGATGCGGATGCTGTTGCGCTTGGACCGCTCGACGCGTTGCGCGTGACCGGCCGCGCAGAGATGCTTGGTGGCTATCTCGCATTGAAGTCATTTCGCAAGGACCTGCTGCGGGTGAAGGCGCCCGGCGTGCTCGCGACGTTTGCCGTGTTCGACACGGCGGCCGTTCCTGGTGACAGCGCGCGTGTGCGCGCCGAGCTGGCGCGGCCCAGGCGCGTGGCGGTGATTGCGGACCTTTCGCTCGTGGTGGATCGCGGGACCTACTACCGTCAGCGTCCCGACGCGAACACCGAGTTCTTCACGGCTGAGGGAGAGGTGGTTCGGGCGCACATCGACCAGCGAACGAGTGACCAGTGGTTGGCCGGATTCGTACGCATCGGCGATGGCATCGCGTTCTTCCGGACGCTTGCCTTCGTGCCAGCGCGTGGCGCGTTGACGTTCACGCCGCATACCGGCGCCCCAGGCATCGTGCAGCAGGTGGGCGAGCGCTATGTGTGGGAGGCCGGTCGCGGATTGTTCCCGGTGCAGTTTCTCACGGGCGGCACATCGAAGGCCCCCTCGGTAGCGCTCGTGAGCGGGACGCTCTTCCCCATCCGCGGCCGCGAGTTGAACAGTTATCTCACCATGGGTAGCCTGTCGACGTCGTTGCTGCAGCAGTCAGGCTCGTCGCTCTCGGGCAGCGAAGCGTGGAGCGGCCAGCTCTCCGGTGAAACGGGCGCGCTGGCGCATCGACAGCAGGGCGCAACGGCCCTTGGCGTCGTGCTGCACGACATTGGCACCGGCGCCACGAAGGAATTCGGGCTCGACGCGTTCAGCGTATCGCCCGCGGATGTGCCGACGGAGCTCGTGCTCGGGAAGACGGGTGGTGTGCGCGGCGCGCTGATTGAAGCCGGGCGCTACGTGACAACCGATCGCTACATCGGCGCTGAGCTTCGTTTCACCACCGGCATTCCCGGGCTGCGCATGGCGCAGAGGTTCGGGACGCTCTATCGGCTGGACGTGGGTGTGGAGCCCTGGTTCATGCTGCGGCCGCCAAGCGAGCTTGGTATCACGCATCCAACGGTGCGGACGGGTGCGTTCGCCGCGTTTCTCACGCGCATGTGGGACTTCTGACTACTTGCAGGCCGGCTCGCCCTGGGCGGCCTTTGCCGCGACCGTATTGGTCGTGTTGATCGCGATCCCGCAACTGAAGCCCGCGATGAGCGTGTGCGATACGGTGGCAGACCAGTAGCCGGTGCCCACCACGATGGTCGGAGGATTTACGCCGTTCGATGGCCGGTACTTGAGAATCGTGGTGTCGTAGGTCGCGTACCTCGCGGAATCAGAGAACAGCACTTCCTCGGCGGTCACGAGATTGCGCAGATCGGACTTCATCGTGGCGACATACGCCTTTTCCTTGGTCTTGGCGAACTTCGGAATCGCGATCGCCGCGAGGATACCGATGATGACGACGACGATGAGCAGCTCGATGAGCGTAAAGCCGCGCGTGCGGTGCGTGAACATCAGGTGCTATCGATCGATCGTGCGCTGCGGTCCGCTGAGGCGCTTGAGTGGCCAGGTGCCGCGACGGACGATGTCCTCGAAGGTGGCGAAAAGGTCCGGGTCGAACTGTGTGCCGACGTCGCCGCGCATGATCTCCATCGCCTCGTCGTGGCTGAAGGCCTGCTTGTAGCTGCGCTTCGAGGTGAGAGCGTCGTAGACGTCGGCGATGCAGAGGACGCGCGCCGTGAGCGGAATGTCCTCGCCCGCGAGTCCGTGCGGGTAGCCGCGGCCATCCCACCGTTCGTGGTGGCTCTCGACGATCGGGCGAACGTCCCACGGAAATTCCACGTCGGCCAGCAGCTCGACGCCAGCGGTGGGGTGCTGCTTCATGAGCAGCCACTCGGCGTTGTTGAGCTGACCGGCCTTGTTGAGGACTTCGGCGGGGACCATGAGCTTGCCGACGTCGTGCAACAGGGCGCCAATGCGGAACCAGAAGAGCGACATGGCGTCTCCGCCAGCGACGCGTGACCAGATGGCGCCGGACAGGTCCGCGACGCGAAGGCAGTGACCCTGCGTGTAGACGTCCTTGGCCTCGATGGACTCGCCCCACTTTCGCGCGACGTCGAGGAAGTCGGCTTCGAGCAGCGCGGTGCGGCGATCGACGTCGGCCAGCTCGCGCCGGGCGCGCAGTTGGAGGAAGAGGCGGTGCGCCTGGTTGAGGCGCTGGAGCGTGTCCTTGTTGCGCCCATTCCAGCGATAGAGCTCGGCCAGCTCCTTCGCGGTTTCCGCCTGGAGTATGAGGTCGCTGCGTTCGACGCCGATCGTTTCGGCGCGAAGAAAATGACCTTCGGATTTCTTGACGTCGCCGTCAGCGCGCGCGATCAGTCCGGCGATCTGTTCCGCGTCGCCAGAGGCGGCGGTGTCGCCCGTTCGCGCGATGAGCTCCGTGGCGTGTTCCCAAGCGGCGCGCGCAGCGTGCTGTTCGCCCTGCTTGATGCGCACCCTGGCGATGAGCAGCTCGATGCGAATCAGCCGGCTGATGTCGCCGACGGAGAGACAGGCGTCCTTCGCTTCCGTGAGTGCGCGATCGGCCTCGGCGAGCCGGTTCATGTGCGTGTGCAGGTAGCCGAGATTGAAGAGGGCGTTCGCCTCCTGGTCCACGAGTCCGGCACCACGCGCGTCGCTCAATGCGGATTCATAGAAGCGCAGGGCGTCGCGGTCGTCGCCCCTCACCGTCGCGATGATCCCGAGATTCGTCGCGGTCATCAAGGCGACCCACGCATCGCCGATCTCGAGGGCGAGCGTTCGCGCCTCGAGGTAGAGGCGCTGCGCCTCGTCATGTGAGCCTTGCGTCCACTGAATCGCGGCGAGCGTGTTGATGGCTCTCGCCTTTCCGGACGCGTCGCCCGCCTGCTCCGACACCTCCAGCGCCCTCGCGGCGCTCTCAATGGCGGTCACGAATTCGCCGTCGGACATCAGGGCGCGTGCGATGAGCCGATGCAGTTGCGCGGTGTGGGATGGCGCGCTGGCGAACGGTTCAAGGAGCGTGGCCCGATAGAGCGCGCGCGCTTCTTCCCGTTTTCCCTGCCGTTCCAGCAGCTCCCCGCGAGCCAGGGTCGCATCCATCTCGAATTCTACCGGCGCGCCAGGCGGCGGTATGACTCGAAGGAGCGGCAGGGTTGGCCGAACTTTCATCGGAGGATGATTCTGGCGGCGGTCGAAATCCGCGATGTCGCTTGACGAGCAAGCGCGGGGGCTCGTCATTCGACGAACACCCCGCGCAACACTACTAGCAGGTGACGCGCACGCCACGCCTGACGTCACATGCTATTCGCGACCGCAAGCCACCATGTATCCGGAGAAGTGCTTGATGTTCGCGGTGAAGTTCCAGCTCAAGAGGTCTACGACGCCGAACGTCAGCTCGGAGAGCAACCCGCCAACAGAATTGAGCTGGTTCGGGTCGGCATAGTAGCCGAGCTGGATGAAAGCCTTGTTCAGGAGGGTCGCATTCGTGCCGGTCAGCGACTGCTTGAAGACGAGCGGCTTCGCGAAGGTAGTGCCGTGTGGGGCGAAGTCGTAGGCAATGAGGGAACCGGCGCGCGCCGTCATGCTGAACTGCGTCGGAACAGAGACCGCTCCGGCGGGGACGGTGACCGTGACGCCGGCGGCAGGAATGCTCAGCGTACCACCGGCGCTCCCGATGGACTGCGAAACCGTGATGGCGGCGGATAGCGGGGTTGTCCGCTGAAGGCCAATGGAGGGGACGAGCACCGCCTTCAGCACTCCGGTAACACCACCGAGCACTCCGCCAAGGAGGTCACTCGAAGCGGCAGCGGCCGCGGTGGGTGCAGTCGTCTCTGCCGAACATCCTGCGAGGAGCAAAAGACTTGCGGCCATCAAGGCACAACGTCGCGCGGCGATGAGCATTTGTCGTGTGGTTGGTGTTTCCAGAGGGAAGCGCTGCGGCATTCGTCGCCACGCTCGCGTCCCGCATCGTTTAGCATGCCTGATGCCGCTCCCGGACTGTGCCATTCTGTCCCAACCACGGGCTCATTTTAGGGTCGTCCGGACAAATTGCCCCACTCATTCAGGCAGCTGTTCTGTAAATGCTCAGATGTTTTTTCGCACTCTGCAACCAAAATCGCACAACGCAACGAGACGGCTACACACGGCAAAGCGGCTGACGCGAGAGCGCCAGCCGCCTGATTGTGACCTACCGCACAGGAAAGAGCTTACGGCTTCTTCAGCGCTTCCTTCGTGTCCTTTCCGGCCTCAGTGGCCTCCGCATGCGCATGACTCTTGACGCGATTTTTTTCCGACTTGACGTTGCTCGCGGCGTGCTTGGAAGCGTTGCTGATGTCGTGCGCCACCTTGTTCAGTCCGCCCGGATGCGCATTGTGCGACCCGTGAATTCCGGTCGTCCGCTTCAATTCCGCCTTCGTGTTGTTGCCGGCGTCCTTGAGCGTGTTGTGCGTCTTGCTCGCATCGCGGTGCACCTCTGCCTTCGTGTCGCGACCCGCCTTCTTCATGGTGTTGCTGACATCGTGCGCAACCTTGTTCAGGCCGCCAGGCTTGTGGGCGTCGGCGTCCTGCGCACGCGCCGGCACTGCGGCGAGGAGGGCGAACGCCGCAACGGCGCTGAATCGAACCAGGTATTTCGTCATTTGGCTACATCTCCTTCGAAGGTGAATACGCGAGGTAAATGCAAGAGATGGACTCACAGACAACGTCGAGACTGCTGTCAACCGCGAGGCGCCTCCTCATCGCGTAACCCAGGGCGGCGTTCCCCGTGCGCGACGGCATGGTGCTGTTCGCGGTAAAAATCTGTTGCTGCCCACGTTCACAGTGAGAAATCCCACCCTGTAATCGATCTTCGCGGATGAATGGCCGGCAATCCGCGGCGGGGAGGGGCCGGGCAGATCTGCCGTGGCCCTGTCACCTCTGTCGTGCCGATGAACAATTCTGAATGGAACGGGTATTGGACGTACGCTACCTACGCCCGCTCCTCAGCCCTCCATGGCCGACATCAATTTTCCAGCCGCGCTTCACGCCGACCTGAAATCGGTGCTCGAAGCGGACGCCGCATCGCGCGGCGCATCAGCCGAGGACGCAGAGTTCATCGCTGCGATGGATGCCGTATGCCGGTACGCGCTCACGTCGGGCATGTCTCCCGAGGGAATGGTCATCGCGCTTCGGCACGCGTATGACGCGGCAGCCGTCGGCGATGCGCGGGGCGATACCTATCTACGGGGCGCGTATGACCGACTTCTCTCAGGCTGCATCGAGGCATACTTCGCCGATCAGCAGACCGTCGGGACGTCCTCTGACACATCGGAGTCGTCGCCCAGCGTGGCGTAGCCATTGGAATGAAGGTCGGTAACGCACCGAAACGGTAATTGCGTTGGGCGGTATCGTAACCGAGCATACATTAGCATCCGCTCCTACCCGCCGATCCCGAGGTCGCGTGCGACTAGCCGATTTCATCGAGAAACACTCCGAGCGTATACTCGTGGAGTGGGAGGCGTTCGCCGCGACGAGCGGTCCAGCCGGTATGGCCATGGATCCCAAGGCACTTCGTGATCACGCACTGGGGATGCTGAAGATCATCATCGTCGATCTTCGTACGCCGCAGACGGACTCCGAAGGTGTCGAAAAGTCGAAAGGCAATGCAGACGCGACGCCCGCCACCCCCGATACTCCTGCGGAAGTCCACGGGTCCGGGCGGGCTCAGAGCGGCTTCTCGGTGGGAGAGATGGTGTCGGAGTACCGAGCGCTCCGGGCCAGCGTCATACGCCTCTGGATCGCCGAGTGCGGCTCGCTCGCCGAGGAAGACCTGAAGGACTTGATGCGCTTCAACGAGGCGATCGATCAGGCGATGGCGGAGTCGATCACGCGCTACACCGAAGATCTGGATTACTCCAAGGAGATGTTTCTGGCCATCCTCGGCCACGACCTCCGCTCGCCACTGGGTACGGTGATCATGGCGTCCCAGTTCATGCTGGAGGAGGGCAATCTGGCGGAGCCGCAGCGTACCCTCACCACGCGCATTTCTCGCAGCGCGAGGCGGATGAGCCAGATGGTGAGCGACCTGCTCGACTTCACGCGAGGAAGCCTGGGATCTGGTATTCCCATCACGGTTGCCGAGATGGATCTCGGTCTGGCGGTGCGTCACGTCGTCGATGAAGTGCGGGGAGCGCAGCCGGATAGCCGATTCCAGTACAACATGTCCGGCAACCTGCGCGGATCCTGGGACAGTGCCCGCATCAGTCAGGTGGTTGCGAACCTGCTTGGGAACGCGGCAGAACATGGAACCCCCAGCGCGATGATCGACGTGACCGCGGAAGGCGAGGCGAGGGATGTCATCATCAGGGTGCATAACTTCGGCACCGCCATCGCACCCGAGGGTTTGCCCGCGATCTTCAGTCCCTACAAGCGGCTAAAGTCGGGATCGCAACCGGCATTGGTGACCGGGAGTCTCGGCCTGGGTCTCTACATCGCCGAGCGCATCGTCACCGCCCATGGCGGAACGATCGACGTGCGCTCCTCGCCAGAGGCCGGAACGCTATTTACCGTGCGCCTGCCAAGGTGACGCGGCCAAAGCCAGCAGCGAAGCCGGCTAGAACGATGCTTGCAGTCCCAACAGAAGCGAGCGACCCGGCACTACCGTGATGTTGTCCGGCTCACCCACCTGACGGTTCAGCAGGTTCGCCCCGGTGAGGGAGATCGACGTCCGCTGTGTAACGCGCAGCGACGTGGCGGCGCCGATGCGAGTGGAGCCGCCATAGGTGCGCCAGTAGGCGCGCAGCGCCTCGCCCACCGGCACGAGTCGGCCCGACGGGTCAGTTACCATGGCCTGCGCGAGCGCCACCTGGGCATGGTTGATCCAGTTCGATGCCTGTGCGAGCGATGCGTTGAAGGTCCACAGGGAATGCGTCCACCGCGCCTGCATGCTGGCGGTGCGCGCCGGCACCTCGAGTATCCGGTCCCCTTGATGCAGGTCGCCGAGATACCCGTTCGCCAGGTTCGCCACTCGGCTATCCACGAACGACAGTGATCCGATGAGCGTCACGTCGGCCACTGCGTGCGGCCTCGGGCGTTGTATCGGCGCCGGCCGCGGAGCGATTCGGCGCGAGCACGACCTGGTCTGCGCCGACGACCACCGGCGATACACTCGTCCCGGCCAGGAGCGCCACGAGGAGTCCGCCGAGCGGCTTCCCGCCGAACGAAAGGCAAACGGCTCGCTGCACCGGGACGAGGTCCGGGCTGTAGGAGAAGTGAATTCCGGTCTGACTCGTGACGCGATCGAGTGCTCGACCGAGCGTCATGTCGCCAAGGTCGAAGGCCACGAGGCGATCGAGCGGCTTGCGCCATGCGGCTGCCTCACCACTCGGCGCTGATTGCCGCAACATCTGGGCGGTGGAGGCCGCGCAGGGCTCGTGCATTGGCGGCGTCGCGCTCGCGGTCGTGGTGACGCTGGCGATTGCGCATGCTGCAACCAGGCACCGCGGGCCTGGCCGCTTCACCGAGCGATGGCGCCGGGTCGAAGCGTGACGACGGCGCCCGTCCGCTGCACGCGCATGCCGAGCGCGAGCCCGAGGGTGCGCAGGAGCTGATCGGCGTCCTGGTGCTCGAAGGTCGCGGTGAGCCGGCGCGCGGCGATTGTCGAATCGGCGAGCTGCAGGTCCAGCCCGTACCAGCGCTTCAGGTCGTCGCGGACGATGGCGAGTGGTGTGCTGGCGTAGACGAGCGTGCCGCGGGTCCAGGCGTCGTCATCCGTGTGGACGGTGCCGCGGCTCGCGACAACCGAACCGTCTGCCATCACTTCGCCGCGGTCGCCCGCATGCAACGGTGTCGATGGGGCGCTGCTCGATGACGCGGAGAGATTGACCTCTCCTGCACTGACGGTAATGGAGACGTGCGATTCCGATCCGGACGCGGACGTGCGGACGGTAAACTGCGTGCCAATGTCGCGCACGAGCGCGGAGCCCGCGTGCACGGCGAAGGGGACCGCGGCATCGTGCTGCACGGAAAAGCGCGCCACGCCCTCGAGCGTGACTTCGCGGGTGCCGTGGCCGTAGGATGACGCCACGATGAGATGACTTGCAGGCCCGAGCAGGACGCGTGTACCGTCGGAGAGTACAACGCTGTCGACAACGCCCACGGTGGTGCGGAAGTCACGCGCTGGCGTTGACGCAACGTGGGACGCGCTGCTCGTGTTCCTTGCTGTCGATGTCTCGCGCTGCAGTGCGACTGTGATGGCAGCGACGGCGGCCGCGGCGGCGAGACCACCCCATGCCCAGCGATGCCCGCGCGCCGGTGCCGGCTGCGGCGTGCCACCACTCGACACGGTGAGACGTGGCGCAGCCGGAGCCGCGTCGCTCATGCGCTGATGCAGCTGCCTGAGTGCACGCTCGACGTCCACGGACTCGGCGTACGATGCGATTGGCGTTGCGTGTTGTTCCACGACGGCATCGAGCGCCTCGATCAACGCCGCATCCTGCGGGTGCTCGGCAAGCCAGAGCGCGAGCTGCTCCGCCTCCTCAGGCGTGCTCTCTCCCGCGCGATGGCGCGCGAGCGTGTCCCAGTCGGGCGCGTCGTCGAAGGGGTGAGATGGGGTCATGATACTAGGAACACCGGAAGTCCTGGGCACCACTACGCGCGGTTTCGCTCCCGGGCGCCACGGAGTATACATACGCCTTCTCGTCGTCGCTCGACAGACTCTCATCGCGCCCCGGTGCCACTGCTTCCGCCCTCCGACGACGCTGGTGATGCGCCCGACAGGGATGATGCGCTGCTCCAGCAGCTTCGCGCCGGCGACCAGGCCGCCTTTGACGCGATCTTCCGCCAGTGGTACGCCGGACTGGTGCGCGCGGCCGATGCGATCCTGCACGATCGGGCGGTCGCGGAGGAGATTGTCCAGGACGTGATGCTGGATCTCTGGCGTCGGCGCGAGTCACTCGATCCGAACGGCTCGCCGAAGGCCTATCTCTATCAGTCGACGCGCAACCGGGCGTTGAACCACCTGCGCCATTTATCGGTGCAGCGGAAGAGCGTGCTGCTCATGGATCGCGAGGAAGCGCGGGAGGCCAGTGCTCCGTCCATGATCGCGGCGAAGGAGATGGAGGTCGCGCTTCAGGCGGCACTTTTGTCACTCCCTCCACGCTGCCGCGAGGTATTCGAGCTGAGTCGCGTACGTGGCCTCAAGTACTCAGGCTCTAGCGCGTCAGGAGATCGCGGGCACCCCTGCGACCTGTTCGGCCCCGACCGCACACCGTGGCATCGCGAGACGGCGTGATTCGGCGGGCGGAACTGTCATCGGTGTGTCAGGCGTCCATCGTAGCTTCCGTGAAGGCGCATAGCAGTTACAGATTGGCGCGCTCAGCCTGCGCTGGACATTCGGCCGGCCGTTGGCGCGCATGCAACGACATCACTGAATAGCTGGGGACGGAGGTTCGAAACGCGCTGATGCGACTGCTGCTGGCTGAAGACGATCCCTATCTCAGCGCGATGCTCTCGAAAGGGCTGCGCGAACACGCGTACGCGGTCGACGTCGTCACCGACGGCGACGCGGCCGTCGCGCAATCCGCTGTCTACGACTACGACGTCGTGGTGCTCGACGTGATGATGCCCAAACGCGATGGTTTTGCGGTCTGCCGGGAACTGCGGCGACGCGGCTCCGCGGCGCCCGTCCTGATGCTCACGGCGCGCGATACCGTGGAGGATACCATCGAGGGTCTCGATTCGGGGGCCGACGACTACCTCACGAAGCCCTTCGAGTTCACGGAGCTCCTCGCGCGGTTGCGCGCCTTGCTCCGCCGCGCGCGCGAAGTGCGTGATCCGCAGATCGTCGTCGCGGACCTGGTGGTCGACACGCGGGGACAAACCGCTCGGCGTGGCGGCGCACTGTTGCCGCTCACGACGAAGGAGTATGCGCTGCTGGAGTATCTCGCGCGCAATGCGGGTCGCGTCGTGGGGCGGGCCGACATCAGCGGACATGTGTGGGACGAGAACCACGATCCTGCGTCCAACACGATCGACGTCTGCATCAACCGGCTGCGCCGCAAGCTGGACGACGGACGCATACCGCTCATCCATACGCGGCGGGGCGCGGGGTACGTGCTCACGCCCGATCAGGGCGCAGAGTAAGCCACAATGCTCGACAGCGTTCGCAGCCGGCTGGCCTTGTGGCACACAGGTGTGCTCGCGGTGTTGCTCATCGGCTTCGCGGGCGCGTCGGACCTCTGGCTCGAACGCGTCGTCGGTCGCCGTGATGACCGGTTTCTCGAGGAGTCGACGAGCGGCTTCCAGGCGAACGTCGCCGCCGAATTGAGCGAACAGCCGCTCGACTCGGCGCTGATGCAATCGTTCAATGAGTTCAGGCTGCGCGATGCGTCATTCATTGTGCTGGACGCCGGGGACCGTTTCCTGGCGGCGAGCCTGCCGCAGCTCGTGCCGACGAGGGGCGGCAACCGTCGCGAACGCGGGGCCAGGCAGGCGGACACGGCGCTCGTTCGCAGTGCCGTGAAGGCGGCACGAGCATCTGGGGGAGCGCAATTCGCGACGGTCGGCCTTGGCGATGCGGGGCAACGGCTTTTCATCCTCCCCGTGTCGGAACACGGCACGCAGTTCACGATCGTTGGCGTGCGGTCGCTTGCGGATCAGGGAGAGCTGCTCGAGGACACGCGCGCGGGATTCCTGATCGCGATACCATTCGGCCTGCTGCTCGCATGGATCGGTGGCTATGCGCTCGCTCGACGCAGTCTTGCCCCGGTCGCCACGATGACGGCGCAGGCGGCGGCCATCAGTGCGACGAGCCTCCACGAACGTCTTCCCTCAGGGAATCCTCGCGACGAGCTCGGGCAGCTCGCCCGCGTGTTCAATGACCTCCTGGCACGCCTCGATACTGCGTTCGAGCACCAGAGACGCTTCATGGCCGATGCGTCGCACGAGTTGCGCACGCCCGTGTCCATCATGCGCGGCGAGGCTGACATCGCGCTCTCGCGCAGCGAGCGGTCAGCAGACGAATATCGCGGCGCACTGGAGGTCGTCCGTGCCGAGGGGCGGCGCTTGTCGCGCATCGTGGGCGAGCTGTTCCTGCTGGCGCGCGCGGATTCTGGCCAACAACGATTGAAGGTTCGCGCCCTCTACCTCGATGATCTCGTCAGCGAGTGCGTGCACGCCGTACGGTCCCTCGCGCTGGGGCGCGGCATCACGCTTCGCTGCTCCATCGACGCAGCCATCGCGGCTGATACCAGTCGCGGCGATGTGCATGCCTACTTGGGTGACGAGGACCTGCTCCGACGGCTCGTCGTCAACCTGCTCGACAACGCGATCAAGCATGCCCCGCCGGGATCCTCCGTCGATGTCACGCTGGAGCGCGATGGCACGCAGCACGTGCTGCAGGTCGTCGATCGCGGCCCCGGCATTCCCGCGGCGGCAAGGGATCACATCTTCGAGCGCTTTTTTCGCGCCGACGAATCGCACGCGCGCGAGGGTGCCTCGGAGACGGGCGGGGCCGGGCTCGGACTCGCGATTGCGCGCTGGGTCGCGGAGGCGCACGGGGGTATGGTCACGCTCGTGGCTTCGAGTCCTGGCGAAACCACGTTCGAAGTTCGGCTTCCCGCCAGCAAGGAAGCAGTCCAGTTGCCTGCGACCGTCTCCCTGTAATGGAGCAATCGCAAGTCGCTACCGCAGGCCCGCAGCCTTACCCCATGCCACCTGTCGCCGGCGAGGCGAGGCCGTTGCGGCGCTCGGCGAAGTGATAGCCCGTGATGCAGAAGAACAGCCATGCTC